>NVXU02000002.1 GCA_002734065.2 Fluviicola sp. | reverse complement strand
TTATTGCCTGTGATTCTTACTTGTGGTCGGCAAACTCTACTACTTATACTGGATCGGGTAATTTTAATGCAACTTTGACCAATTTAGCAGGTTGTGATTCTGTTGCTACATTGAACTTAACAATCAATAATAGTAATTCAGGTTCTGCAAATGTTATTGCCTGTGATTCTTACTTGTGGTCGGCAAACTCTACTACTTATACTGGATCGGGTAATTTTAATGCAACTTTAACCAATATGGCTGGCTGTGATTCAGTTGCTACCTTGAATTTAACAATTAATAATAGCAATGCTTCTTCTACCAATGTTATTGCATGTGATACGTACACGTGGGCGGTCAACTCTACGACATACACCATGAGTGGTAATTATCCAACAACCTTGACGAATGCAGCTGGCTGTGATTCTGTAATTACGCTGAACTTAACAATTAACAATAGTAATTCAGGTTCTGCCAACGTTTCAGCTTGTAACACTTATACATGGTCTGCGAACGGTACTACGTATTTAACAACAGGAAATTATACGGCGACCCTTACAAATGTTAATGGTTGTGATTCTGTGGCAACCTTAAATCTATTTATAGGTAGCTTCTCTAGTTCTTCTACTAGTGTTTCAGCTTGTAATTCATATACTTGGACGCAAACAGGATTGACATATACAACTACGGGTAATTATTCCGATACAATATTAAACGGTACAGGATGTGATTCTATTATCATGTTGGACTTGACTGTGAATTACAGTAATTCTGGTTCTGCAAACATTATCGCTTGTGATTCTTATACATGGTCTGCAAATTCTACGACCTACACAGCAAATGGTAATTACACAGTTACTTTAACCAATGCAGCGGGCTGTGATTCTGTTGCTACATTGAATTTAACAATCAATAATAGCAACTCAGGTTCTGCTAATGTTATCGCTTGTGATTCTTACTTATGGTCAGCAAATTCTACAACATATACAGGTTCTGGTAATTTTACGGCAACATTAACAAACATTGCAGGTTGTGATTCTGTTGCAACGTTGAATTTAACAATCAATAATAGCAATTCAGGTTCTGCGAATGTTATCGCTTGTGATTCTTACTTGTGGTCGGCAAACTCTACTACTTATACTGGATCGGGTAATTTTAATGCAACATTAACAAACATTGCAGGTTGTGATTCTGTTGTAACATTGAATTTAACGATTAATAATAGTAACTCAGGCTCTGCAAATGTTATCGCTTGTGATTCTTACTTATGGTCAGCGAATTTTACAACTTATACAGGTTCGGGTAATTTTACGGCAACTTTAACGAATGCTGCAGGTTGTGATTCTGTTGCTACATTGAATTTAACAATCAATAATAGCAACTCAGGTTCTGCGAATGTTATTGCTTGTGATTCTTATACGTGGTCTGCCAATTCTACGACTTACACAATAACTGGTAATTACACATCAACCTTAACAAACATTGCAGGTTGTGATTCTGTTGCAACGTTGAATCTCACTATTAACACCGTAAATATTGCTACAACGTCGAGTGACCCAAGTATCACAGCAAGTGCAACTGGTGCCGTTTACCAGTGGATAGATTGTTCCAATGGAAATCAAGTTCTTTCTGGAGAAATAAGTCAAACATTTACCGCAACGACTAATGGAGATTATGCAGTAATTGTTACGGAGAATGGTTGCACCGACACGTCAGCTTGTGTTACAATCGCAACTATCGGGCTGGAAACGATTAGTCAATTTGATGAGGTGGCCTTGTTTCCAAATCCTACTTCTGGAGTGGTAACCATCAAGTTTGGTGCTCTGGAGAATAAAAACGTTCGAGTTATTAGTATAACAGGAAGAATCGTTCAAGTGATTGAAGATATTTCAACAGCTTCTTATCAATTGAATTTATCAGATGAAGCACCAGGTGTTTATTTCATTGAAATTGAATCCGACGGATTTAGAAAACAACTCAAGCTGATAAAAGAATAAATCGGAGTAAAGTTTAGAAAACCGTCTAATATTATTAGACGGTTTTTTTATGTTTGCATAGTATTTGTCGAAAATTTAGATGAAGTATAGAAAAATCACATTTTCTTCAGTCCTCTAATAAAGCGTTATAGCAGATTTTCGTATGTGGAGGCGTTATTTTTTCATCGAAAATAGTCTTGTTTTTTTGTGTATCTCGCTAGATTACTTTATGTTTGAAGTAGCTAAAACAACTAAAAACAACCTTAATTATGGGATTCTCCATCCAAAAATCGATAACGCTATTTTTTCTAGCGTTCACAAGCTTTTCTTTTTCGCAAGTGATTATTCATTCTGAAAACTTTAATGCAGGTATAGGTACTTGGTCTTCGGTCAGCGTAAATGATGCAACAGACATTTGGACGCCAACGGCTGGTTATATGCAAATTGATGGAACTGGTGGGGCTGATGATTTGGATTGGCTAATTTCTCCAGCGATTAATATGGATGCGCAGACAGACGAGTTTTTTATGTTTGATTACAATGATGTCAACGCTGGTAATATGATAGAGCTTCTCTATTCTACCAACTACAACAATGGAGGGACTCCTGCTGATGTGGCGGCTGCAACTTGGACCAATTTGCCTTTACGACTTATTGATATCAATGCAACAAGCTGTTTTACAACCTTATTTCAAAGACATCCGGCTATTGATATCGGTGCAATCACAGGGGCTTCCGTTTATTTTGCATTTCGATATACGGGGACATCTTTTGTTGCAAGAAGATATAGGATAGAAAATGTGCATATTGACGCGAGCTATTTTGCAAACATCACCCCTGGAATTAACTGTGGCCCTTTAAAAACGGAATTACACGACTTAATAGTGACGCAAACAGACAGAATTCGTTATACATCCTCTCAATATGATGTGTGGGATGCTCTTTTGCACACCGATACGCGTTTAAATGACGCCGGAACAGCAACCATCGTTTGGGACATGTTTACGGACATCCCTGCAGGTACTGGAGAATTTGAATATGACCACTGTACTAACCGTGACCAAGGTTCTTGTCCAGGCGGAGAGGGAAATTGTTACAATAGAGAGCATACCTTTCCTCGATCTTGGTGGGGAGGAGGAACTACACTTTCAGACACGATTAATACAGATATGCATCATCTTTATGCTTCGGATAGGTCTTTGAATTCTTCTAAAAGCAATTATCCACCAGGAATGGTCTTGATTCCTTCTAGAACTGGCTCTAACGGGTGGTTAATGGGCGCAAATGCCTCGTACCCCTGTACGCCAGCAACTGGAAGTAAGCGCTACTTTGAGCCTATTGATGAATTTAAGGGGGATTATGCAAGAACTTATTTTTATGTAGTTACACGCTATCAGCACAATATGGTCGCTTGGCAAGGGAATAATAGTCAAGGAGCATGCTTTATGGATGGCTCTGCTTACCCAAGTATTCAAAACTGGGCATTGCAAGAATTGTTGGCTTGGCATGCAGCAGACCCAGTTAGTCAGAAAGAAATAGACCATAATAACGCAGTTTATGCTATCCAAGGGAATTGGAACCCGTACATCAGCATCCCTGGTTATGTTTATCTTGTTTGGGGAGATGCAGTAGGTACTCCATGTAATTTGGTTGTTCTGCCAATAGAGTTAATGAGTTTTGAAGCAACTCCTCGTAGGAATTCAGTGCATTTAGACTGGGTAACTGCTTCGGAGAATAACAATGACTATTTTGTTGTAGAACGTTCGACAGACCTTAAAAATTGGGAAGAAGTTGTGACAGAAGATGGAGCAGGAAATTCTATATCAACAATTCAGTACAGCGCGATTGATTATTCTCCAATACCAGGTCAATCTTTTTACCGTCTAAAACAAGTTGATTTTGATGGAGTGTATAGCTATTCTGACCTGAGATCTGTACATTTTGATAATGAAGGAACTTTAGAATTCTTTCCCAACCCAGTGAATGATGTCTTAACAATCAGAGGCTCTATCGAATCAATCGGCGAAGTAAAGATTTTTGACTTAGTGGGAAGAAACCTGACATCGCAAGTGATGATTGATTACTTGGATGATGAGGTGATTGTTAGAATGAGCGGTCTTAGTGCTGATGTTTATTTGGTGGTGACTGATAAAGGGACGAAGAAGATTGTGAAGAGGTAGGGTAAAAAAAAGCCTCATCTTTCGATGAAGCTTTCCCCTAATTTTGTTGTCCCACTAGAAAATGCGATTGAGCATTTGAGGAGCAAACGTTAGTGCTGCGACCAGTGGGTTGTTAAGCAAAACTTTATTTCATAAGAAAAGCTCCATCTTTCGATGAAGCTTTTCTCTTAATTGTTGTCCCACTAGGGCTACAAAATAAAGTCTGAATGCACTATTGTCGCTGGATTATCTAAAAAAGAGGTAGCGAAATGGTAGCACAAGTGAGATTTGGCATCAAGAAATTCAATAGGTTTTGTACTTCATTAGCTCCTAATCAATTTTATACAGAATGAAAATATTCTATTTCTAAGAATCGAAAAATGTCATCTTAGGGGAGTTCCGAAGGTGACATTTCAAAGTGCAGACAATGCTATTCAAGGGAGTAAAATAAATAGAACAATGCAACATAAATACTAAAGAGTCTCATCATCATCATCTAAGAAATTTGATATCCAAAAACGAGCAGAATATCATCTTTTAATGGTCCATTGACCGTTATTTCCCACCCAACTTCTACTTGCGCTGGAGTAACCTCAACCCAATCACTTGGTTTTACCTTCTCAGTAATTGGAAGTGACACGAATTTTACACCACCAGTAACTGGTTTAACGGACTTTCCTTGAAATACAAATGGCAACATACCGACTGAAACTTTAATTGATAAAGGTTCTCCTGTATTCTTGGCGTGATACCATTCATTGGCAAATTCACTTTTAAGGCTAAAAAAGCGGGTGAGGGGTGTTTTACTTGACACGAGTGCTTGCAAGTCTAGTAAGGCTTCACTTTCTTTGCTCGAGCGATAATCTGCTGTATAATTAATATGAATCAACACATCAGAAATGGTCGTGTAGTCAAATGCTCGAAATTCTGAATTCAACTTGATATCCCAAGTCGAGGCTGGATTTAACCTTTCAAATGGCAAATACCGCTCGTCGTTAAAGTTGAGTTGAAATAAACCTGAATCGTTTTGACCAGAACTTGTGGAAATATGTTCCGAACCATTCGATAATGTTGCGTGCACACCTGTATATGGACCAGTTACTGCTGGTATTGTGATACTAACAGACTTTACTTTACGGTTTTCTAGTTTTGGATGGGCAAGATCAAACAATACTTCAGGAATGGATAAACTTGCCACACCTTCCGTTTTTAATCGGATCAATTCCTCTGGATCAATCATAGCCAATGAGAAGGTCTGTGAAACTTCTTGTTTCCGCTTGTTTCGCTGTATATACGCAACCTCCATCCGTTTCAAATCGTGATGTAGTTTCTCTCCACTTAGTAAACCTTGTTTCAAATTATCCCAATATCCAAATTGGATAAATGGTTCATTTTCCTCAATATCAAATTCAACCATCAATGCTTTCTCTGCCTTTTTGGCCATATCAAATGCCATTTGATAACTTTGGAAATAGACCGTTTTGAGTTGACCGATCATCCAATCGTACAATTCTACGTTTGTAAATTTTGTTTGCAATAACTCTAACTGATTCGTACTGTTCTTCAATTTCAACTTATGATTGTCGCGCTCCTTTTTAGCGATTGCAATTCTGATATCAGCAGCAATAATTTGTTTTTCAATTTGCTCCAGTTCTCCAGATGCTTGGTTTGCCTGAAAATCCCAATCTTCCTTACGTCTCTCATAGTTCGCCTTTTTACCTACCTTATTCGCACTCATCCGCTCGGTATTCGCACCAATTGAATATGCTTCAGAAAGTATTTTCAATGCATTCGAGAGCATCTTCCCTCCCATCTCAAAAGTAGAATGACCACCCCAACCAGAATAACCGACGTTAAATGTTGGAATTAATGCTGAGGCATTCGCTAATAAAGAATGAGATTGGCTTATTATATCAAGTTGTTGAGCACCGGAAAGAATGAATCCTTCCATTAACTCAGTTCTACTCATAAAGGTTTTATCTGAGTAGTACGCTTTACGATTATCGATATTTTTCCTTGATTCATTCAAAGCATTTCTATTAGCTTCCAATTCCTTTACTTGTTCTGAACGAATGAACCTCGTTTCTTCTATGAGTTTTGTTTCATGTCTGGAGCGCAATTCTGTGATCATTTCCGCATCCTTCTTTTCAAGCGCTGAAAGCAAGGCTCCACCAAATACACGCACGTCATTTGCATAATCAATTGCCTTTTGAACAAGCGCAACAAACCTGTAATGGGATTTCGTGTCAAATTGCGAAGACAGCGCGTCAGTAATACTCAAACCTACTGCTTTAGCTTTAATTAAGAGTGCTGGGTCGATTGGTGGTTCGTATAATGGTAATTGGCGATAAACTCCTTCAATATTTAAGCAATTTCTGAGCTTGTAAAAACGGTCACGCATTAAATCCCAGTACCCTAACAATTTTGGGTTTTGAGGTATGCAAAAATACAAGGTCTCTTTGGTAATGATGTTTTGTCCAACGTACTTAGGTAGACCTGCTACATCAAGTAGGTCTAAATCTATATTTCCAAGACCATTTGGTAAACTAATAAGAGGATTGGGATTCGCTTTTTTTGCTTTATTCACAGCTGTCAGCTTATTTTCAAGTTTTACTAAGGCATTTGAGAACTCATCAAGACCAGCAGCTTTTAATTTTTTATAAGAAAGATCTTTTCGTTGTTTCTCTTTCAGTTTTTCGGGTTGACCACCTAAGATGTTCCATGCTAACATGTACAATTGAGTTGCTTCATTCAAACTCTCTATACTATCACGTCTAAAAAGTTGATCCGCCCACTCAATCAAGTTATCGATATATCGCATCACCACCCACTTCATGTATGCGATAATTCTAGTTCTAGCGACAGTGTGTGGACTAAAGGGGTTCCGCTCCCAAGTACGCACAGCATTCTCAAATTCTTGATAACCCTCAAGGTTTCCCTCAGCATTCAACGCAACAAGCAAATCCTGAATATTGCATGACGTTCCATCTTCAGTGCAGATAAGGTCTCTAAACGGTTTAAACAACCAGAATTTTTTAGGTGCTTCCATGTCCTCTGAACTAGTTGGATTAAAGACATAGTGGAACCATTTTTGTGCTTCCTCAAACTTTTGATCCTGTCTTAATTTGTTCGCAATGTGCATTGGAATGTGGAAGAAAAGTTCCCAGTTGTATTGGGAATAAGGTGCAGAAATGTCATATCGCATCTCTTCCTTCGGTTCTTGTTCATAAATATCCTGTCCCCAATAACTGTACTCAGGAGCATAATCGTCTTCAAAATTATACGGATTAATAGGATCGTGCTCAACTCCAAAAATAGTAGCTAAACCTTCAGTTGTCACTGTATTAATAATAGAAGGGACAAAAGGATGATGAAATGAAAGATACTCGAATGTCCAGCCCCCATTCCTGCTATTTATAATAAATTTTTTGTGTTTTTCATTGTCCTCGACTAACAATGGTGGATATAATACTTTCTGCAATGGAAGGATTATTGACATTTTTTCCTTTGATTTGAATAACTCTAATTGAAATAAAGAAACTGGAATGTTATCCGGAATTTCAAACTTTTGGTTCTTCAGAGTTACGTTAATTTCAATTCCAGGCGATTTCAATATCTCATCAAAATTGATGGAATCAAATTCTTCCATAGAATTGACTAGTCTCGAAATTTCGACTCTTGAATTTGCCACTGAATAATCGAACTGAAATACACTGATCCAATCATCCCCCCACAAAGATTTTGTGTACATCTTCATTACAATATTCGCATTATTCATAGCGTAGGAAGCGTATGGATCATAAATGAGCGAGAATCCTGATTTATTAGGATATATACCTGGGCTATCTATGAAATCCTCACTTACTTTTTGAGGGCTCCATTTACCTTGATCAAATTGGCTCCAAGCTAGTTTAATTCTCCAAACTTCATCGGGATCTTGATACCCATTGACCTTTTTCGTTGAATCAACACCTTGTTTTGTAAATACTGGCCAAAATACATAAAGTCGATTATTATGAACTACGGGGGTTAAATGGTTACCTTCAAAACCAAAATCTAGTTTTTCCCATGGTGAAAAGGACCAAGTTTCAACATTTACATTTCGGAAATACAATTCCTTTGGATTGCCGTAGGTTCTTCCGAATATGTAGTAGTTATCTCGTTTTCCTTCTATTTTTTCACCCTGGCACATTGCCAAAATCTCCAAGTTAGATACGGATTCCAATTTGTGCAAGTAATTCAAATATACTTTCTCGGCATTGACACCGTTCAGTTCCCCTTGTTGCAATTCACTTTCTAACTCTGTGAAGAACGGTGTTTTATCATCCCGCCATTCTGGCTCTAACCAGTTCTCAGGATAGAGAAATACCTTTCTATTTGCTTCCCAAACTCGGTAATTTTTTCTCCAAGACCATTCTTCCCATTCTGCTTTTCGTTCTTCAGATAATCCTTGCATAGAAACAGAAGATTCCAAATTCATCAAGTAACGTTGAACATACAATTGAGCTGAACTTAGAGCGAGTTTAATTCTGGAGGTGATCGTACAAGAACTCATTTCTACATCCAACAAAAGATATGCGTACAAGTCTTCTGGGCTGTTCAATTTGTTGTTTTTCGCTAAAACAAAGTCAACTAGAGCATCACGTTGTTTCTCACGAATGACATCTCTCAATTGAGCAGTAACGTTCAACCATTTTTCTTCACCATATTTCGCCTTAGAAACTTGAATTATTTCCATGACATGAGCTTCGCTCAATTCACTGTGTGACCAGTTGAACCTTCCACCACCAGAGTACTCCGACAAGCTAATTCCCAAATGTTTTTCAAGCGCAATGGCTTGCCATACCATATATACGCCATTTGATTCACCAATTTGTTCTGGAGTTAGTCCAATCGCAGACATAAGTTGTCCACTTTCTGTAATCCCAAATAAGGCATCAATTCGATTAGAAAGTAAGGCACTGTCAGATGGTACATGGGTAATTAGGTCTAATAAATTTTCAGTTGAACCAGCGCTGTGAGAAATCATTTTATCGATTCTCAATAAACTGAGTAGTTGATTTCCAGGATTAGTATCCTCGCTCAATGAATTCAGATTAATCCATTTCTTTCCTTCTTCTGAAATGAGTGTCTTGTAATTATCTTCGGTGAATGACAGTCCGCTAAATAGAAGAGAAATCCGCTTCAACAAATCACACAATTGAAATAATTCAGGAAATTCAAATGAAGAAACCTCTTGGCTAAACTTCTTAAAATTTTCAGATAGAAACAATTCCGTATAACTTTTCCCTGATTCAGAAATTAAATATACCTGACCATTTTGAGGAGTTAACAATCGATTAATATTTCCACGACTTATTCCAAAAAGGCTACTCAATTTCTCAGATAAGAAGGATGAAGGTGTCAAAGGTGCATCTTTTTTATCTGCACCTTTCTCTAATTTAGCTAGTCCTTCTTGCACTTCTCGCAACAATCCTGATTTTTGTTCGTCTGTTAAAGCGTTTGATCCCGTTCCTGAAAAAATGTAGAGAACATCGTCAATTGATAATGCTGACGATTGAATTGCACGAACCAATTCAATCTCCAAGTTGGTCACCTCTAGATCAGTTAAAAAAGGGAGAGGAATTAAACTTCTTACATTCAAGAGGTCAAAAATGGAAATTTTGAGGGCTTTTGCTCGAGATTTAACACTGAAAACAAGACCCAATGTCATTAGGTTCAGTTTTTTGACTGAAATAAATTGAAGAATTTTAGTTAGTTCTTCAGAGGAAATACCAATAGCTCCAAGAATATAATTTCGAGCTAATTGTGTGTTTAGTGAACTTGCGCCTTTTAAAAACACTGAAGTTTTGGCTAGTTCAGTGTTAGTATTATTCAAATTAAACAGCTCTCTAGCTTTTTTATTGATTTGCTCCGTTTGCTTGTAAAACAGATTCTCAAACAAACGATTGTCTCCATCAATAATTGCAGTTGGTATTTTACCCAACCAACAAACCAGTTCTTCATATGGAAGCTGATACTTCACACGCCAAGCTCGTAATTGAGCAATTGAATACAAGGCTTCACTATTCAAAGAAGTCGAGTTAAGTCCAAATAAAATCGCATCCACAGATTCAATTCCCGTATCGAGCTTCTTACTCAATCGAATAACTTGTACAATTCTTTTGCGATGTTCTGATTTTAAGCCGACTACTTTTGCTGTATTGAGTTTACAAGGGTCATCAAACTTAATCGAAAGCGCATTTTTTTGGTTGACATAACGCGAATTTATAACCTGTTCGAATTCAAGGAAACTGAGTTGACTACGTTTCAATAAATACGGCACTTTATTGCTAATGCCATTCCCCCAAAGCTTTTTATCAATGACATTGCCGTAATCTTCAAGCAATAGAAGTTCCCAATCGATTTCGTTCAATCTAAGAGAGGCCTTTACCCAATCTTTTTGAGCTGATGCTTCGAGTGGGTTTTGCTGAAAAAGTTTCACTAATTTATGATGATCAACCCCCAAATGTTTGAGATAGGTTTGACCCAACTCGTTAAATAAATCAAACGGAGCACTGAAAGGATAGCTTGCTGATTTTAACTGTTCATAAGCTTCTGTCCGAACATGTTCTGGGTTTGCTAGCAACTCATTTCTAGATAGATTCGTCTGAAACCAGTGTTCTTGTTCTGAGTTGGAATTTACTACTTGCGCTTCCAGAACCTCATTAACCAAATCGATGTACGGCATTGGCGTATGCGCATTATCACAATTCAGTAAAATATGTTGAATGTCAGGTCGGCGGTTATTCAATTCATCAAATACTTCTTGTTTTTCCAAGAAATGAAGTGTATCCGCTAAATATGCCGCAGGGCTGTAAACAGATTTACATTCGGAACATGCGCAGTAATCTTCAGACCCGAACAGTGTTTGCCATGTTGCATCACTCTGAATCCCTATGTTCATGACATAAGGAAGTGCTATCATGTCATAATTAAATTGCATGGTGATGATTCCAAGTGTTGCCTGAATATTTTGTGCGAGACCATAAATCCATTGAGCACTTTTCTCATCTCCTCCTTCTTCGGTATATTCCGCTTTAAAGCTGGCGTATCCATTTTTTGTAGCATCTCCAGCTCGATCTACCCCCATTTTTCGCATTCTCGAAAGGTGTTCATATTGATCAAGTGATGGAGCCATTCGCAATAATCGCCCATTTTTCTCGAGATCATTTTTAAGACCTGCTTTATTTTTTATTCCTACTAGGCTACGTGGATTTTTCGTGAAAAAACTATCCACATCTGTTGTTGCAATATCAAAGGACTTATTGTTTTGAAAAAAGCGCGTGTAATCCATCCGAAGTGCTGGTGGAATAACTTTGTCCATTGACAAAGAGGCACGTATATTTCTTGCTGGATTCAAGTAATCTACCATACGCTTCATCGAGCGAGCATAGATCATTTTTCGAGCTTTTGGACCCCCTTTAATTTCCGCTGGGATTCGGTCTCTTCCAATTGATTTTATCCAAGAATCCAAAGGCCATCCCGCGAGACTCTCTAAAGATGAAATTGCTTTGTTTGAACCAAGTCGTGCCACTAATGGGAGATTTCCTAAAGTCAGGTTGTTCAGATCAGTTACCAGTTTCAATTTTGGCGTAATTGCTTTTAAGCTTGTGTCCTTTTCTAATTCAATCCACAATTTATCGGTATCACCTTTTACGGCCTCTAACTGACGTCCAATTTTCTCTAACTGCGGTCCTGTTGGTTTCGCCAATTTCCAAACTTCGCCCAAAGATGATTTTGATTCGAATCGAACTTCTTTCAGGCGATTCCCAATGTTTATGCGGTCGTGTTCACCCAGAGTTTTGAGTAAAACCTTAGCGTCAATTTGAGAGATAATATGATCCTCCACTGCCACTGCAAGGTGATGTCGAAGTTCCTTAGAAGAAATTTTGGCTAATCCTTCAGCATCGGTGTCAATTCCTTGATCGATGAGAGCGAAAAGCATCTGTGCGCTTAAATGACTTTTTCAACTGAGGATTTCCGCTTTTTTATAGCTTTCCACCTGCTCTGGACTGAATCCCGTTTCTATAGCCAAAACGCGCATTTTTTTGTCTGCGATTCTTATGACAGAGTCACTTCCTAACACCTCAATAACCTTCGCTTCTATTCCTTGATAGGTGCTTAATCCTGCAAAACGAGTTTTAGCGATGCTTAAATTGACCTCCATTGTTTTTTGATCGTCAACGACGAAGTCAGAAGTGGCAATTGGACGACGATCACGAGGATTATAGACCTTAATCTCTACTGAAGTGCGTTTGGCTATTTGGAGATCGAGTTCATAGTTACCCTGAGCATTTGTTACACTGCTGGCTAGTAGTTTTTCTGTTCGTACAGTTTGGCTGTAGGCTCGAACTGATAGTCCTGTTGCTGGACGGTTATTTTCTATTGTTACTTTTCCTGTGATTTTCATGGTAATTGGTTTGATTTAATCTTGGTTTATTGTAGTATTGGAGAATTCATATTTCAGTTATTTAAAACAGATCAGATTCACTTAATAAAATCTTTGAATAATAGGATATTTTAAGGAATACCTCTGAAATCAAAGGCGCTGAATATAGTACCCAAGGTATCTACGGTTGATTTGGCAGATTCTACGGTTGATTTGACAGATTCTACGGTTTGTTTAACCTCATCAATAGCGGTTTCTATAACATTAATAGTTTCACTTACCCTATCCGCAAACATTGTCAAACCACCTAATACATCCTTGAAGTCACTTGTTAAAGTGTCAATTTCTGTAAACATTGATTTAAAACCATTCGCAATTCCAACACCACCGTTGTACAAACTTTTAATGGAAAAAAACAATTGCATAGATATTGAGTATATATTTTCATTGTGTTCCTCATTCCACATCAATGAAGCATAATCGGAGATATCAAAAATTAAGAATGGATTGTTATATAAATCCTGATAAAATTTAAGACCATCTTCATTTGCCTCAAGATCAGCGTAAGAGAATACTCCAGTGGTCCTTAAACCAAATTTCCCTAATTCAGTCCTTATTCCATACATAAGGGCGGCTTCCACTCCCTTTTCTCTAGCTATTTCAAAATATTCAAAACCTTGGGCAAAGAAATGCCCCAACTTATCGGTTCCTACGGCGAAATAGGTTCCATTAGATTCGAGAACAATTGAAGGATTAACAGCGGTTTGTCCAACCCACCAGGCAGGCCCTTGGAGTAGTGTTGCCCCTTCGTACTTACCACCAGGTTTTTTATTTGGCAAGTTATTTCCAGCCCATTTTTCAATATGTGATTTATTAGGACCTCCATCCATTGTGAGAAATGATTGAAGAGAAGATAAAAAGTCCGCACCACGCGGAATTCCTAACTGCGACACTTCAAATACGAATTGCTTGCGCTGTTCACTTGTCATAAGTCTTGTAGGAGACAACTTCAGTTTTTTAATCGATGCTCGCATTCGTCGGTTAACGTATTTATTCAACTTGACTCTACTAGATTTAAGTTTTTTGGGATTGACATGAGATGTATCCGTTTCACCTAAACCGCTTGGATCAACCTTTCGAATAGGTTTATTGCTGACGAACAAAAACACATTCAAACCATCAACCGTTCCTGCTGGATCTGGCTTCAACCAACGACACAACCACGGAGCATAATATCTTGCAGAATGATAGTTCAAACCACTTTCTTCATCGCGTTCCATTCCCGTATATCGGTATCGCTTTCGTGGAATTTCGCGTGTCTTATCTACAGATTGGAAGCTCGAACTACCATAAGGATAGAATTCTTCATAAGAAATGATTTTAGCCTTCCCGTCTATTTCAATAGAAGCAGAACCCAAATGATTTCCGAGTTGGTAGCGAATCAAATGTTGCATTTCGGCTCCGCTTGATGTGCCGTTTTTTCCTATCGTTTGTGTATCAACCATTGCAATTCGCTGCGAATCATCCATGATGTGCAAGGACACTCGCTCCAATTGAATTTCAGGGTTTTCGACATCGTATCTTCTAAAGATTTCCACATCTCCCACGTAATAGCGAACTTCAATCTTTTTTGCACCTTTCTTGACAATTTTTCGTGTTCGCTCTCCATCGCTATCGTATTCATAAATCGCAGTTACTCCTGATTTTTCAATTGCTTGGATTTCATTTTTAGAATTCCACGAAATGGTTTTTAAATGGATCAATTGCTGCATATTCCCAGCAGCATCATAGGTGTAGTTTTGCCACTTCTGCTCTTGTCCAATGCCGCTTTTCTCTAATCTGTTGGAATCTAACGCATATTTAAATTGACGTTTGTAAGATGAACTGCCCGAAGGTTTGTGGTGAGACAAGAGCATATTCCCTGCTTTATCGTACTCAAAAAAACGCTCGTAATTACGCATCTTCTGCCCATCACTTTTGTGAGCTAAAACCTTCATTTGATCAACTTGATCTTCTGGTGATGTCAGCGCCGTTTGACCTATGTGTTCTCTCCCACTTGCAGATCTCAGTTGATAAAAAGCATCATACGTGTAATCATTTGCCGCTTTAACGACTTGATTGTCGAAGAAGATGTCTTGTTGTGCACGATCAGTAATTCTTGAGATGTTACCAACAGGATCATACCAGTAAGATAAATCTTGTAATACTTCCCTACCATTTGAACGAACCGATTTCAGTCCTGTCAATTGGTAACTTATTGGATCATACTTGTAGCTCGTATTGACCCCATTTCCATAACGAATTGAGGTACGCTGTCCCTTTTCTGAATACTCAATGTTTGAAACATATTCAACAAAATCAATCTCTCCTTTCATTTTTACTTCAACCTTCTTGAGTTGTCCAGAATAGTTGAAAGTTGGCTTGTGAATACTTCCGTCTGACGAAGTAGCTATCAAAACACGCCCCAATGCATCGGTTTCGCTTTCTTCAACAAATTCTTGTGCTTCAAGATCGGATTCGCTCAACTCATCCCAATTCAAGGTGCTTCCTAAATTGGTTCGAAGTAAACCAGTTCCATTGGGTTCAAACAGGGATAAAAAGCGCTTTTTACTTTTTAAGGTATCACCTTTAAATCCAACACGAACAACTTCACTTTTACCAGACTGATCAAAATGAGCAATCAGAGCACCACGAAGGTTCTTTGAGGATGAAGTTGTTGGGTCAGCATACACCATTTTTTCAACAGTGATTTTCCCTGCTAAATCTCCATTTTCCGTACAAATTTTAATTGGTCGTTGGAGCCAATCATACTCGACACTATTCTTATATCCACGTGGCATCCAAGAGTAGACAGGATTTCCCAAAACATTTACAAATGCTCTTGACTCACCCGCATCAATGCTTTTTGTTGAAAGCGGATTCCCCATCATATCATAGATATGCTCGTAGTTGTAGATTGGTGCATTTTGTCGCTCTGGTAATCGATTTAAATCAATTTGCCTCGAATCTGTGATGTTCAATGGTTTTCCTATATTATTGAATTGAATTCTTGTGTGGTACTCTTCACCCTTCTCGTCTAATGAGATGGTTAGGAATGGTCTTCCTAAGGAATCAAAAATAGTTTTTGAAGGTGTATCGTAATGCTTTTCCGCTTTTTTCATTGCAGATTTTTCTTCTTCGGAGATAAGTAGCGTTCCATTCAAAACATTCTTATAATAATCCGAATCTTTGATCGTATCGTTTACGTCATAGATGGTAGAATCCCAGGATGTGAATTCAATTTTTGAGAAAAAACCTTTTGGAGTATCCGTTCTGATTGCTCGCATCAAGGGGTCATAATGCATCACATTGGTAACGCCAATTTTGGGTAATTGATCTTCCTTTAAATAAACATGTGAATCAATGTAAAATGGCTCGTATTGTTTGATTGGTTTTTCCTTGTTATTCAGTATTGTCCGTCCTGATGACAGCCATCGCTCATTCGAAAACTCTTTGCGAGGATCACCATTTGCATCTTTCAATAGTCCTCCTGAAGAATCACTCTTGAATGCAAGACCTTCCTCAACTTTGATTTTCTGTTGTAATTCTCGACCGAAACCATCAGAAAACCCAAGTGCAATTTGGACTACAGATTCGACAGAATTCGTTAGCATACGTGCATGCGTTTCACGAACTATTGAAACAAATTGAGGCGGTGCTTTTCTCGTTTTCCATGCGTCTACATCATAAAAGAAAAAACTGCTCGCTCCTTGTAAAAACTGATGAGGATTGGCAACCACTTCATCAACAGATAATGGCACAATTCGATTGTATTCATCAATTGGATCATCACCGTTTAAAATAATACTTCCATTATCTTGCTCTTGAGTACCGTAGCTTGTTACTGCGATCACGAGCCCAAGCTCATCAGTAATGGCCTCTGAAATATTTTCATTTTCATCGATCATTTTAGTTGGCGCTAAGGTTCGATAATCTATCTCTGCCGAAGTAGTATGACCTTCTTCATTGTCTACACTGCTAAGCCCTAAGTTGTAATCATCATAAAACACGCGAGCCCTTTTATTCTCAGTTCCAACAAGCTCAAAAACACCTTGCGTTTCAATAGGAAAGAGGAATGGGTTTTCACGATTCCGATCGTCAGAATTTGGATCGTCGTGATAGCTAAAATGGATAATTTCGCCAGGATTCCACCAATAGTTCTCTCGGAAAGTATACCCACCCTCACTTCTTATTTCCTTCTCTTTTAACCGATCTCCGAAGGCTTCTTTAATTCGTTCTGAAGTAAACACTGCAGCTTCTGAATGATGTGGTAATAATGGCCAATCAACTTTAGTATGGGGTAACTTCTCAGTTTGATTTTTATTCCAGAAATATTGCTGATTCCAAGCCAAAAGGCTCTTTTTCTTATTCCCAGTTTCTATGGAGTTATGATTAGGAACTTCCGACTCGATTTCTGCTAATTTACTTCGGAATTCTTGAGCAGAGAAGTAATCTCGATCGGGGAAGACTCCTGAGATTTCATAAGACTTAGATTCTACTGGTATTCCCAACATATAATAATCGTTGTTATTATCAATATGTGCCACCGTATTCGAAGACAGAATGATGTGTTGGGTTAGTTGTTCTTCAGGTAGGTCAGTTCTTCCATTTCGTCTTCGTGGATATACAATTTCTGCATTCTGAAGAGCTGTGCCGTATTTGTCAACCTCAACAGAAATGGTATGAGAAACTCGTGGATCACAGCAATCCCGCTCGTAGTTGAAGCTGATGCTTTCGTTTGGAATTGGCATGAATACACCATGACGGAGTTCTTGTTTGGGTTGAATTTCTCGAACAATAAAATTTGTTTCGCTTACAGTGTATGGAGTTGTTTCCTTTTCAGAACCATCCAAGGCATAAATTTCCTGTCTGAGTGATTGTCCCCGCATCGCTCTGTGTGCCTCGCTATGTAAATCAAATTCAGACTCATCTAAAGGCTCAATAATACTGTCTTCTAGTAAATAATTTTCTTGCGAGTCCGTTGAATTTCCTACTGAAGACTCCTGAAAATATTCATCTTTAAATAATCTAGAAATCTTATTCTGACCGATATATGCCCCAGTATGAAACCATGTTTTAGTTAAGATGGGATGAATAAAATGTTCCTTCTGTTCATCATTGGGTGCAGTCAATTCAAATTCTTCAAACGATTCAGAATCCAATTGATTAACTCTTCCAAAACCTCTAAATTCCCTTTCAATTGGATCAAAATAACCGTGATGGTAGGAATACGTAGTGACTAATCGGGATTGCGAAATTTCATCAATAATTTCTTTTTTTTCAATTACATAGACTGGAAAGTGCAGTTTAGTAATCCAGGGAGTGCCTGCTTTTTTATCTTGAATGTAAAACTTAGTTGATGGTGCATAATAGAATCGATTAATCGCTCCCATATTATTATTAATCTCGTTTAGTAAATAGGGCTTCCCTACTGGTTTCTGCTCACTTCCTTCCATCAAGTCAATGAACTTTATTGGATTTCCGGCATCAATTGGAGACAATGATGACCAGACCAAGCAAGGAGTTCCTGTACCTATAATATCAGCAAATTGAACATTTGCGATTGAATCAACCATTGGAAACTGATCTAAACGTTGAGGCTCTCCCCACCCATTCCCTGATTCGTTTATCCAAAATTGTGCTCCATTGGAGTTAAAGTAAAGTATGTCGGTTGTCCCCGTTCCGTTGATATCCGCAAGACGGATATTTGATGGATTGAAAAGGTCTGGGAAATCAAATGATGGGGCACTATTCATAACGATTTTTTGACCAAAACGACCGTACCCTAAATTTGGCCAATAGCAAATGTCTTTGTTTCGAATTCTAACAATATCTGAAAGTCCATCCCCAGATAGATCAGCCAAATAAATTGATTCCGATGAATCTGCAAATACTATTGCCGGACCATTTTCTTCCTTTTTACTTTTATTGACCCTTCGACTTTGTTCGTATCCCTCTCGATTTTTAGAAGGAAACCATCGAAGTGTGTCGTCTTCTGTAATCAAAATATCGGCGAATCCATCACCAGAAAGGTCAATTAAACGCAAATTAGGGTCTTTCCAATCGATTGAAGGCATTTCCTTGAAAGGTCTAAACTCTTCCCAATTTGAATTCTTGTACGTATAATACCCGTTAATTTGATCGTTCATTAAAACCAACTCCTTATTTCCATCACCATCAACATCCTGCAATTGTACTATTCCTTTTGACTGGAGTGAAGGTTGTTTAGATACTAATTTCATTTCTCCGAACTCTCCGTTCCCTTTGTTTGATTTATAATGCCATCCACCATTTTGTGCCACAAGTATTCCTGTTAAGCCTTCTCCTTCCAAATCGACAAATTGATAGGCGTCCTGGACACCTTCTGGCATATTTCGAACGCTTTCTTTAGATAAACTTTGGATTTTCTGACCAATTACGGATTTTGAATAAGAAAATTTAACTGCTGGAGTCCGCTTTGTCGAGTAGGTGCTCTCTCTCCAAATATATCCTTGCTGAAATGCCTCTGTGAGCGTTGAAACGACACCACTATTATCGTGAACAAAATTTGTAGACTCAACTAGTGTAGGCTTGTTGCTGTTGAGTTGATCGAACTGATGAAACATTAATACTCTTTTGCACAAACGGTATGTCCTAATTTCAAATCCTGAACGATAAGTAGAAAATGGATCTTGTCTTACATCCCAAGAGTAGTTTTGGTTGAGGTAATCTTCTGGTTGAGGATTTATTTCATCGTGATCACCATAATCGAAAACAACTTGAAAATGCCAACCTCCAGCTTTATTATATTCTTGATTGCAATAAGAAATGGTTTTTATGTACTTCTGCGTGAAGCTTTCACCTGTTTCTAAGCGCAATGCTTCTGATGGAAGACTTACAGATATATTCTGTTTATTCTCTGCAACATATTCATAGTGAATGATGTTTCCCCGATTATCATGGCTTTCTTCCAATAACCAACTGAATATTCTTTTTTGGGTTGTGTCAGAAATTCTAGCGGACTCTGATTTACCATATATTTGAGTAGAATTTTCTCGGGTTGTCACCCTCCAATGAATATCATTATTATCCGAGTTATTTACCCATTTTTCAATTTTCGCGAACCCTCCTTCTGTCCTCGGTCGGTAATAATAAATTGTATAATCATTATCAAGAGATGTTTCGATTTTTGGCTCCCAAAGTTTACCATTCTTCCTTAAAAATGGAACGAAATCCTCCATTCCTGCAATGATGAAAACATCCGATTCGTCATCGTTATTATAAATTGGTAATCCCTTTGAAGTTTTACGCGTTATGGTAGGAAGTGATAGGCTCCAACCAAGACCGAAGGATGAATTACCAGCGCTAGAATCGTAGGACAAGGATAAGTTTGGTGTAAAACCGTTTCGACCAGTAGAAACTGGCAATGGAATTGATGCTGTCCCAGAACCTGTAACAGCGTTTACTGAAAATTTTTCTCCTATGGATTGAATGGCGCCTCCTCCCTTAGGTAACTCAACAGATGGCAAGATGACTTTCTTTGAGTTTTCGTGTTTCATCAGTTTGATACTTTGTGGTTACTCTTGTAAAGATAATCTTTTAAAGATAAAAAGGGACGTTTTAGATGACTTTTTTCATTGGTAGATTCAACCTGCATTAACATCTTTAACTTTTCCATATTTTACACGCATGTACTCTATTCTATAAAAAAAAATGAAATTTATGGTGTTACACTTTTAATTTGGAAGGCTGATTCAAATCGCTAATAAATTAGCTGCAAAAAAAGGGTTCAGCTGGATCAACTGAATTGCTTTTCATCACTGTTATTAGGAAGAGGTATTAAAAAAACAATACATAAGGGCCTCACATTTTCAATATTTGATTACCTTTAAAACGCTAACTAAAATTGAATTATTTAAACCAATAAAATGACTGAACATATCAACAGGCCAAACCAAATGTCAGCATCAAAAACCTTACAACACATATAAGCCTTATGTAATTTCCATGGAGCAATAGATGTATCCATACCAAGAACTAATAGTCGAGAGAACATTCGAATAAAGAATTATTAAGCAAACCATGACAGAACAAAAAGCAAAACTCGAACAACAACTCTGGAATATCGCCAACACCCTACGTGGGAAGATGGACGCAGATGACTTCCGAGATTACATATTAGGCTTCATATTTTACAAGTACCTCAGTAAAAAGATGGACCTATACGCCAATGAAATATTAGCGCCAGACAAATTAACCTATCAAGAAATTGAAAATCACAAACAAGCCGACGAATACCTAAAAGCAATCAGCGATTTATCGCTTGACACATTAGGCTACTTCCTCAAACCATCCGAATTGTTTTCAGAACTCGCACGTAGAGGAAACACTGGAGGAAAGAACAATTTCATTCTTGGAGATTTAGCCGCAGTATTAACAAGTATTGAGCAAAGCACAATGGGATCCGAAAGCGAAGAAGATTTCGGTAACCTTTTTGAAGATTTGGACCTAAAAAGTTCCAAGCTAGGGAAAACCGAAGAAGCTAAGAACGAACTCATTGTAAAAGTACTTTCTCATTTAGAAGAAATTGATTTTGATATCGCCAATACAGAAAGTGATGTCTTGGGAGATGCCTACGAATACCTCATTGGAAAATTTGCCAGTGGAGCAGGAAAGAAAGCAGGAGAATTTTACACACCACAACAAGTCAGTAGCATATTGGCACAACTCGTAACCGTTGGAAAAGACAAACTCAAAAACGTGTATGATCCAACCTGTGGTTCAGGGTCATTGCTATTGCGTGTAGCCAAAGAAGTAAAAGATGAATGTGCATTTTACGGACAAGAAAGCAATCCAACAACATACAACTTGTGCCGAATGAACATGATTATGCATGATGTGCATTACAAGCGTTTCGATATCAAGAACGAAGACACCTTGGAGAAGCCACAACACATCGATGAACGTTTTGAAGCTATTGTTGCCAATCCACCATTTTCAGCGAATTGGAGTGCGAGTCCTTTGTTTATGAGCGACGACCGTTTTTCAGCTTATGGAAAACTAGCACCAAGTAGCAAAGCAGATTATGCCTTTGTGCAACACATGGTACATCAGTTAGCCGATAACGGAACTATGGCTGTAGTGTTGCCACACGGAGTATTGTTTAGAGGAGGAGCCGAAGGACATATCCGTAAGTACCTCATAGAAGACCGAAACTACCTCGATGCCGTAATAGGTTTACCAGCCAATATTTTTTACGGAACCAGTATTCCTACCTGTATTTTAGTGCTCAAGAAAAACCGAAAAAAGGATGCTGAGCAAGAAAAGGCGAAGGCTTTGAAGAATAGGAGTATACTTTTTATAGACGCCAGCCAACATTTCGAAAAGGTGAAAACGCAGAACGTTTTACGCCCATCCGATATAGAAAAAATTATAAACACTTACCGTAATTACTCGATGGCTGAGGTGCCAAACAGAGCCGGTCGAAATTCTCTCGAAGCCGGAGAACTTGAAGATAAGTATAGCTACATCGCACCACTTTCCGAAGTCGCAGAAAACGACTACAACCTCAACATCCCTCGTTATGTCGATACCTTCGAAGAAGAAGAACCTGTTGATTTAGCAGCAGTAAGTAAAGAATTACGCTCGGTTGCTGAGCGGAGTCGAAGTACCGATGCCACAATAGCCGATTACTGCAAACAATTAGGAATTGATACACCATTCTAATGGCAAATATGAATTTATTGAATCGGATGTCCCAAAAAGAACTAAAAAAGGGAGCTATATATTCATTAGTGAATGCTCATCAACTGTACGGTGACGCTCTTATTATGGAAGCTTTGGGTAGATTGTCGAGAGAATATTCGTTTACCAAATTGGCTCTTGAAGAATCTGCCAAGGCATTAATGTTATTTGAACTTTATTTAATGAAGAATTCAGAAATTCCTGATTTTCAAGATTCTAAAAGGTGTCAAATGATAGTTGATGGACTAGATGATCACAATCCTAAAACTCTATATGCTTTAACTTTTTTAAGGAATAAAAAAAAGGAATTTGTGAAATATCACCCTGTAAAACAATCAGCAGATTCGAATTTGGTAAAAGAGGTAGATGAATTAAATTCATTGATTAAAAAATATAAGGAATTAGATCGCAAGAAAAATTTCAGTTTATATACGTCAGTTACAAATAACAAATTTCTTCCTCCTCAATTTAATATTTCACAGGTAGATGTAGACCAGATAAAGCACCTTACTTTTCAAGTGCTAATTTATGCAAAGAAAATTATCATTATCGATAAGCAGGACTATTATAATTCCATTGGCTTGGAATTTAATATAAATGAAAAACTTGATCCTAATATAGAAGCACGAAATATGCATACGATCCAAGTAGCTTATTGGAATCACATTGAAGATGTAAAACGAAAATATCCGAACTTATCACATGAGTAACGAAAAAGCACATAACGTAACGAAAAAACAAGTGATGCCTGAATTAAGGTTCAAAGAGTTTGATGGAGGTGTCATTGAATACTTATTCAATGATGTTTTTCATTTTTCGACGGGTAAAAACATAAAGCAAAAAGAAGCTTCTCCTGAATTTGAAACACCATGTGTTCGATATGGAGAATTGTATCACATGTATCGTGAGGTAATTTATGATGTCATTAATAAAACAAATCTTGATGAATCTGAATTACTCTTTAGTAGGGGAGATGAAATTTTATTGCCTTCAGCAGGTGAAGACCCTTTAGATATTGGTTCCGCTTCCGCATTAACTATTAAGAATGTTGCCATAGGGAGGACAATAAATATTTTAAGACCAATAAAGGAGAATATTTATTCTCAAATCTTTGCATCATACTATATCAATCAGAAATTAAGAAAGAAGATATCTACTTTAGCTAAAGGTTCAAGTATTAGCAATGTGTATAACTCTGATTTAAAGACATTAAAATTTAATCTACCCTCACTCCCCGAACAAATAAAGATAGCTTCCTTCCTTAGTGCGGTAGATGAAAAAATACAGCAGCTCATCAAAAAGAAGGCATTATTAGAGCAATACAAAAAAGGCGTAATGCAACAGCTCTTTTCAGGTCAGCTTCGTTTCAAACCTGACCTGAGCGGAGTCGAAGAAAATGGAAATAACTATCCAGATTGGAAAGAGAAACGATTGGGGGATCTTTGCAAAACAATAACGGGGAAACTTGATGCAAATGCAATGAAAGATGATGGAGAATATCGCTTTTACACATGTGCACGTGAGTATTTTAGAATAGATGAATTTGCATTTGACACGGAAGCTTTGCTTGTTTCAGGCAATGGTGCAAACGTAGGTTATATACACTATTATAAAGGGAAATTCAATGCTTATCAGAGGACATATGTTTTGGATGGGTTTGAGCAAAATATATTTTACATTAAAAAATATTTGGAAAAAAACCTACACGAAAGAATACACATTGAGAAAAAAGATGGTAACACACCTTATATCACCTTGAGTACATTAACAGAAATGAAAATTGAAGTCCCATTATTACCAGAGCAACAAAAAATCGCTACCTACTTATCGAGTATAGATACCAAAACAGAAAGCGTAAACCAGCAAATAACCCAAACCCAAACCTTTAAAAAAGGGCTGTTACAGCAAATGTTTGTTTGATGGAGAAAAAAGAATTTGACATACAAATTAATAAAATACTAGAGCAGGTTTATCACAAACCGATTGAATCAGTGGACCATATTGTTAAAAGGGCTATTATTGAAACTGAGTATCGGTATATTAAATATTTAGAAGATAAGGGGTTAATCAAACGACTTAAAAATGTCAGCGGTGGTGGTAAATTTGCTGTACAACTTGAAAATGAAGGTTATTTAGTTTTTGAGGAGTATAACGGATGGTTTGATTACAAATCTAAAGTGCTTGATAAAAAAATTAAATTAAATAGAGCCAAAGAACTGGCAGTTAAATTCTGGTGGATACCATTATTGATCTCCTTCATCTCTATCGGAATTTCGATAGTGGCTTTAATGAAAAGTAAATAATCTGAATGGGGTCATTTGAAGAAGCTAAAATTAACAGCATTGTGATCATAGAAAGTCTTTTCGATGATGATCAAAAAACGGGCACTGAATTATACAATGACAGAGTTAAAGGATATATAGAGTATCATCGAAGAGATGAAATGCATCACGAATTACAAAATATTTCTTCAAAAACTGAATTCATTGAGTTATTAAAAGAACTTACTGATAAAATTGATGAGTATCCACCGGGTTTATTAATTCATGTCGAGGCTCATGGTTCGTCTGACAAATCAGGCATTGTGTTTTCAGATAGTAGTTTAGCAACATGGAAGGAAATACAGGATTCTTTTATTTCATTAAATGTTAAACTAAATAATCAACTGTACATCAGTCTGGCAACATGCTTTGGGCGCAATTTCTACAAAACCATTGATTATAATAAAAAGTCTCCTTTCCGTGCTTTCATTTCAGCAAGTGCCGAGGTTTATCCTGATGAAATAATAGAGGATTACGGACAAATATTTGAAGAATTAATCGATTCGGGTGATTTAATCAAGGCATATATTTCTGCTGATCAAAAGGGAACTAGGTTTTTCTACAAAGACGCACGAGTTGTGACCACGGAATCTTACTTCTCACTTGAAGAAAAATTAAAAGATCCAGAGTTTAAAGAAAGTTTTTTAGCTAAGACTCAAAAAAATTGGGATAAAATTAAACTTACAGAAAACCTTCCTCCTTTTGAAAGTTTGGATTTTGAACAAATACTAGAGTTAGTAAAAATTGACTTGATGAATAAAATCACTAAAAATTTCTTTTTTGACAATGTCTGATACATCACTACCGAACGATAAAATCGAAGAAATTGTAAATGCTGTTGAGTCAGACTTACTTCACAAGAATAAGATCGAATTCTCTATTGTAAACCATTGGCACAAGCAGTTTCCAACTCAACCAGGTGTGTACGCAGTATTTGAGAAATCAAAGCTAATTTACATAGGAGAAACAGCAGATATTCAATCTCGGATGAAAGATTTACGTAGGACTTATAATCACACGCTAAGGAATAAAATTGGTAAAATGAGATTGGGAGGTATTAAAATCGGGAATAAATTTTCCGATGAAATAGAGATAGAACTTGATGTATATATGATGAATAATCTGTCCGTTACTTGTCATTCTCTGAGCTTTGGAAGATCTGAAGTTGAATCGAGGTTAATTAAGAAACATGAGAACCAACTATTAAATTCTGTAAGTTTAAGAGGGAAATAATGACAAACCAATCTAAAAACATATTAGAAAACTGCCAAGTCATTCTTACTGAAACTCAGTCTATTCTAGCTCGTCAAAAAGAACTCCAAAAACAAAACGGTGAAAACTTCAATATTTTCTCCATTTTAAAAATGGAATCAAAAGAGAACGCAACCCATTCCGCATTTTTAGGAGAATTGCTAAATCCTAAAGGAAGTCATTTACTTGGAACTGTTTTCTTAAACCATTTTTTGGAGCTTATTGGTGCGAAAGATAAATTGAATAGTGCAACTGCAAGACTTGTTTTAGAAAAGCATGTTGGCTCTAGAGATGATGTAAACAAGATAGGCGGAAGAATTGATATTTACCTTTCCGATACAGATGGAAAATCAATTTCTATTGAGAACAAAATTTATGCTGGAGATCAATACACGCAGATTGAGCGCTATGTTAATCACAACAAAGACAATAACACAGTGTATTACCTTACTTTAAATGGTGAGGATGCTTCTGAAGGAAGTAGGGGGGAACTCAAATCAAATGAGGATTACCACTGCATTTCTTTCAAGAGCACAATTATAGCTTGGTTGGAGAAATGTGTTCGAGAAGCATCAGCACAACCTATTCTGAGCACAACAATTCAGCAATATATTATTCTCATTAAAAAATTAACTCATCAATTAAGCAATCATACAATGGCAAAGGAAGTAGAAGCACTAATCAGAGAAAATTATGAAGAAGCAAAAGTGATTGAAGAAAATGTGTGGAAAGTTGAACTACATGCTGCGAAACGATTTTTGGATGAGGTGAAATCAGCTATTGAACTTGAATTAAAAGAGTATTGGACAGTTGAAGTGAGTGAAGACTTGAACTCTAGTTGGACAGGAATATATATTTCTCATTCAGCATGGAATGGTGTAATTGTAAAGCTTGAAGGTTCATCTAAAGTACCCTGGAGCAATAGTATTTATGGCATTCAAGCTCATAATAAAACAATTGATAGAGTAAGTATAACTGACAATTGTGCCAAATTAAATGTTTTTAAAGATGGATTTAAAGAGTCGGACTATTGGCCGTACTATCAAACCATACTATGGTTGGCTAAAGATGAAAACCGCATAAAACTATTTGATGACAATGAAAGAAAGCACTTAGTTGAGGTGGTTGGAGATAAATTAATTGCATTGGCGAAAGCATGTGAAAAACAATTATCCAAGGCGACGCTAGTATTAAAACCTTAATTTAGACCATGACAACACAACCCGAAGCACTATTAGAAAATAACTTAATCAAGCAATTGGTCAGTTTAGGTTATACATCTGCCAAAATCCATGATGGAGATGCTTTGGTGTCTAACCTTAAAAGTCAGTTAGAAAATTTCAACAAGACTACCTTCATAGTAAGTGCATTTCTCCTTAGAGTAACAATATTAAGCATATTTCTCCTGTATTAAGTATTTTTCTCGTATCTTGCATTAAGTAAATTTTACAAAAAGGTATGAGCATTAAGCATTTCTCTCTTCAATTAAGCGTTTTTCACGGTAGAAAAGTACCTGATGAAGGGGTAATAGTTGGGTATGGCGCAATAATAGAAGCGTATAAATTACCTGTTCCTATTCCCCAGCAACTTGCCTTTGTCAGCACGAAGAAAAGACAATCTGAAACTGAAGAATGGAAGGTGTTCCCTTCAAGATATTTACCCGAAGAAAACTTATACAAACAACTCATCTTTGCATTTAAGTATGAAGGGGTAAACTTACTTGTGTTTAAAAAGCTCTTCGAAGTACTAGAGACAAAAGAATTGGAGAACATGCTTCAGCAAGAATCTCTGGGACAGTACAGTAGAAGAATATGGTTTCTCTATGAATGGCTTACGGGGTCTATATTAAACCTCCCAGACTTAAAAACAGGGAACTTGGTTCCTCTATTGGATGAGAAAATACAATACGCGGTAAAAGGAGCAAGTTCACCGAGACATAAAGTGATCAATAACCTTCCTGGTACGCCTCAATTTTGTCCGTTAATTCGCAAAACTGAAAAATTAGAATCTTATATTCAATCCGATATTCGAAAACAAAAAAGTACTTACTTAGATAGAGTGCATAAAGACGTATTGCAACGCGCATCTGCGTATTTATTATTGAAAGATTCTAAAGCGTCGTTTACAATAGAAGGAGAAAAACCGAGAAGTAATCGTGCCGCAAGGTGGGGAAATGCAATCGGACAAGCAGGAATCAACCCATTAAGTATAGATGAGTTAAATCGCCTACAGCAATTGGTAATTGAGAACGATCGCTTCACCACAATGGGAATTCGAAAACAACAAGGGTTTGTAGGTGATAGAGAACGAGAATCAGGCGAGCCCATTCCTGACCATATTTCAGCAAGATTTGAAGATTTAGATTCCTTAATGGAAGGGTTAATCTCAACGAAAGAAATTCTTGTGAATTCTGAAATAGATCCAGTATTGGCCGCCGCTAAAATTGCATTTGGATTCGTATTTATTCATCCTTATGTAGATGGAAATGGACGATTGCACCGATATATTATTCATCATGTGTTGGCAAAAATGAATTATTCAGAACAAGGAATGATTTTCCCGGTATCGGCTTCAATATTGTCACATATTAAAGATTACAATAAAACGCTAGAGTCTTATTCACACCCCGTTTTATCTCATATTGAATGGGAACCATCAACCAATAACAATGTTGTTGTTTTAAATGAAACAATTGACTATTACCGCTATTATGATGCAACTAAGCAGGCTGAGTTTCTTTACGATTGCGTTCATGACACTTTAGTGAATATTATCCCTAATGAAGTCGATTATTTACGAAAATACGATGAGTTTAAACGGTATGTAGAAGATACTTATGAAATGCCCGATGATTTGATTTCGCTTTTGGTTCGCTTTTTAGAACAAGGAAATGGTAAATTGTCGAAGCGGGCATTAAAAAAAGAATTTATTGCCTTAACAGAGTTGGAGTCAAGTGATCTAGAAATGAATTTCAACGAAATATTTGAATTAGAAGAATGACTCACCAACCCGAAATATTATTAGAAAATAACCTGATCAAGCAATTGGTCGGCTTAGGTTATCTTTCTGCCAAAATTCATGACGGAGATGATTTGGTGTCTAACCTTAAAAGTCAGTTAGAAAGTTTTAACAAGACGACCTTCACAGCAAAAGAATTCGATACAATTCTCAATCACCTCGCAAAAGGGAATGTCTTTGAAAAAGCTAAAACATTACGTGGTCGTTTTCACTTAGACAAAGAAGACGGTACTTCTACCTACATTCGTTTTTACAATTCAGAAGACTGGAACAAGAACCTATTTCAGGTCACAAACCAGGTGCAACAAACAGGTAGCTTCTTAAACCGCTACGACGTTACTTTACTAGTGAATGGATTGCCTTTGGTCCAAATAGAATTAAAACGGAGAGGAATAGAAATCAAAGAGGCATTTAATCAAATAAATCGCTATCAACGTCATTCTTTTTGGAGTAATCACGGATTATTTCAGTTTGTGCAATTGTTTGTCATCAGTAATGGAGTCAATACAAAGTATTTGGCAAACAATAAGATGCAGTCGGTGAAACAAACATTCTTTTGGGCAGATGAACTCAATAAAAACACGACTGACCTTACTCAATTTGCACAAGAATTTTTAAACCCCGATCATCTGGGTAAAATGATTGCGCAATATGTAGTCATGAATGAAGCGCATAAGAGCATGATGATTTTGCGACCGTATCAATATTATGCTACGGAAGCTATTGTAAAACAAGTTTCGACATCAGAAGACAACGCCTATATCTGGCACACCACAGGTTCAGGTAAAACATTAACCTCATTCAAAGCAAGTCAAATTGTTATGGATTTACCGGGTGTTCACAAAGTAGTTTTCGTAGTTGATAGAAAAGACTTGGATTACCAAACCATGAAGGAATTCAATTCCTTTAAAAAAGACAGTGTAGATGTTACGGACAATACACATTCTTTGGTGAAACAACTTACTGATGACACCAAATTAGTATTGACAACCATTCAGAAATTGAACAATGCTATTTCAAAAAAGCAATACGAAAAACAACTCACACATTTACGAGATAAGAAAATCGTTTTCATATTTGATGAGTGCCACCGCAGTCAGTTTGGAGAAACACACGGAAGGATAACGGAGTTCTTTCAAAAAAGTCAATTGTTTGGCTTTACAGGAACACCAATCTTTGCAGACAATGCCTCCAAGAATGATTTAGGGAAACGAACAACCAAAGATTTATTTGGGAACTGTTTACACAAATACGTCATCACCGATGCTATTCGCGATCAAAATGTTTTACGCTTTGGAATTGAATACGTCGGTAAATACAAACAAAAAGGAAGAACTTTAATCGATATTGAAGTAGAAGCCATTGATACCAAAGAAGTCTTTGATGACTCAAGACGTTTAGAAAAAATCGTCGATTACATCATTGCATACCACGATCAAAAGACATTTAGAAAAGACTATTCGGCTTTATTTGCAGTGAGTAGCATTAAAAACGTTATACAATATTACGACCTCTTCCAAAAGAAAAAAGAAGAAGGATTACACAACCTTCGCATTGCAACAATTTTCACGTACGGAGCAAACGAAGAAGATGAAGATGCGCAAGACTATTATGTCGGAGACGATTTAAACCGATCATCGAGCGAAGACTCAACGGGAAGCTCTGCTGAGCCTAGTCGAAGCATGGCAGCTGAACCAAAAGCAGTTTACAAATCAAGTCATACAAGAGATAAACTAGAAGGGTACATCGGTGACTACAACGCTATGTATAACACAAAATTCTCAACAAAAGACAGCCAGCAATTCGAGAACTATTTCAAGGACATCAGTAAACGTTTGAAAGAGCGTGAAAAAGTAACCTTCAACGATGAAAAGGACAGACTAGATATTGTCATTGTGGTAAATATGATGCTCACTGGTTTTGATGCTAAGAAAGTCAATACACTTTATGTAGATAAGAATTTAAAACATCACGGACTCATCCAGGCATATTCTCGTACGAATCGAATATTAGGAGAACAGAAGTCACAAGGGAATATTCTAAGCTTCCGTAATCTCAAGAAAGCAACAGATGACGCAATCACCTTATTTTCGAACAAAGATGCAATAGAAACGATAATTCTACCACCTTATGAAGATGTCGCAAAGAAATTTGACGAAGCATTGACAAACATGTTGGAAATTGCTCCAACCTTTCAAAGTGTTGATGATTTGCCTAGTGAGATAGAAGAAGGGAAATTTGTACAAGCGTTTAGAGCTTTATTAAGAGCAACAAACGTTCTTGGCTCTTACACTGATTTCGATTGGGATGATTTACCTATCACAGAACAAGAGTTTGAAGATTACAAAAGCAAATACCTTGACCTCTACGATAAGGTAAAGAATGATCACCAAAAACAAAAGACCTCTATTCTGAATGATATTGATTTCGAATTAGAACTCATTCACAGAGATCAAGTCAACGTTGCCTATATTTTGAAATTACTTGCCCAAATGAAAGGCAAAGGAACAAAAGGTGCTGCTGCTCAGAAGAAGCAAATAATGGATATGCTTTCAGGAGAAATTGAATTAAGAAGCAAACGAGAACTCATCGAAAAATTTATAGATGAGAATTTACCTCATATAAAAGACCTCGACAAAATAGAAGATGAATTTGAAATCTATTGGAATGACCAGAAAGTCTTAGCATTAAAACAACTTTGCGATGATGAAAATTTAGACCAAGCTCAATTCAAAGCTTTAATCGAAGCCTATATCTTTAGTGGTCGTGAACCTATTCAAGAAGATGTATTTGAATGTTTGGATAATCGACCTAGTGTATTACAAGCAAGAATAATCGGAACAAGAATATTGGAGAAGATGAAGGAATATGTTGAGGTGTTTGTTACTGGAATGATTGCCTAAATAAAAGTGAATGATATGAAAAAAAGTGAAATTATAAAAGGGTTGAAAGTAGGAAACGCTGATCTAAATGGGAACTCCATTAGTAGAATCTTTTCGAAAGGCGATCAATTCATAATTTACGAAATAGAGACTAATGTTGTTGGCGATTCTCTTAAAGTTCTAATAAACCCTGAAAGTGACGATGATTACGAGTACTTAGAGCGTAATTATGAAGCTGTTAAATATGAGCTAAATAATGCGAAAGTTGAGTTGTTCAAAACCAAAAGACCAGTAGCAATGAAAAACCTACTATCTGCAGCACTATCACTAGGTATTAATGCTCTAGAAAATGAAAGCAAAACTGAAAATGGATCTAATTGTGATGAATCAAAAAAATTATTAAATGAAGTAAGGGACCGTATTCAAAATGAGTATAAGGATGCTTTCAGAAACAAATTACTGTACGTGTTTACTACTGTATTTATTGTTCTTGGAGCTACAGTATTAGCATATTTTACTTGTGAATTTGAATTCGATTGTTTTGATAATGCGAGCTACGTTCCACAATTAATTTATTGTTTTGCTGCTGCCACCGTTGGAGGTTTTTTGGCATTGGTATTTAAATTGAGAAAAGTAAATACAGATCCAGATATAGGTTGGTATAATTTCATATTCTATGGTGTAGAACGGTCTTTAATTTCTATAGCTAGCTGTTTTATTGTTTTTTCCGCGATTAAATCGGGTCTAGCATTAAGTTTTGTAGAGGAACTCGACAGCCCATTTTGGGGTTACATTATACTTAGCATAATTGCTGGATATAGTGAGACATTTGTGCCAGATATTTTATCTAAAATTGAAAATAAATGAAATCATTTATTGCTACATACACAGATGTAACTGACTGGAATTTTCTAGTCTATCAAAATACAACCGGTAGTAGGAGTAAAAAAATTACGGTAAATCCAATAACAGAAGATGAATACTTCTTTAAAGGTTCCAAAGAATTAGATACGGGAGAAATTCGGTATCCAACAGAATTTTGGTCCGAAATAATCTCATCCAAAATCGGTCAATCTTTAGGCTTTAATATGCTCGACTACAATATTGGATACAATGCAAATGGAAAACAAAAAATAGGTTGTTTGTCAAAATCTATGGTAAGTAATTCGATCAATAAATTAACCGAAGGAAAAGTCTATTTAACAGGGTATAGATCAGTTTACAATCCCGAAAAAGACAAGTCCGCGTATACATTTCAGTTCATTAGAGATACATTATTGGACTTTAATTACGGTACTTATATTGACGACTTAATAGATATTATTGTTTTTGATGCAATAATTGGAAATTCTGATCGTCATCAAGAAAACTGGGGTATCATCACCAACTTCGAACAGACAATAAAAGAAATAGACAAGGAATTAAACGACCCTAAAAACAAGCGAATAACAAGGTGGAGGCTACGATTTAATAAATTTCTAGCGAAAGCTCAAATTAATAAATTCAAAGAAAATCTAAAAATTAGAAGAAGTGATTTAAGGTTAGAATCGGATATGATTAATAATAATTTTTCGCCTATTTACGATAGTGGGTGCTGTTTGGGCAGGGAATTGTTAGATGAAAAAGTTAGTAGAATGTGTGCTGATAAACAAATGTTAGAGACTTATGTTCGAAAAGGCACATCCGAAATACATTGGGAAGGAAAAAATAAAAAACAAAATCATTTTGAATTAATTAAGTTGCTTAAAGATCAGTTTCCTGAAAAAATTAAATCATTAATTCAAAAAGTTAAAAAAAATTACGAAACAAAAACGATTAAAGATATAATCAACAATGTAGATGATAATTTGCCCAAAAACTTAAAAAGTTATAAATTACTAGAAAGTCGAAAAGATTTGATGGTTAAATTAGTAACTTTACGGCTCGAAAGATTGATGAAATTAGAATGAGAACAATAGGAAATATATATTTGACTTGGCGTAAAGGCAAGGGAGAAAGACGTATTCTTATTGGTGTAATCCGTAGGAACAAAACAGAAGGAACTCGGTTTAGTTATCTCAAAGAAGGTGTTGAAAAAGCTAGAACACTAGGGTTTTCTGTCTATGAGGGGTTTCCTGACACTACTAAATCTTACACTAAAAATGTAATTGAAATTTTTGGACAGCGATTGATGCGTAGCGAAAGAAACGACATTAAAGATTTTTATGACTTTTGGTTAATCGATGAAAAATATAAAAATGATGATTTTTATATGCTAGCTTATACACAAGGTATTTTGCCTACAGATAATTATGAGTTTTTAGCAGATTTCAACCCTGATAAAAAGCTTGAATTTATTAGTGAAATTGCTGGACTTTCTACAACAAAACTACCAGGAGACACATTGGTTAAAGGTGAAGTGCTTCGTTATGAAAAAGAAAAGCCTAAGAACTCCCATGATGAATACGCTATTAAAGTATTTAAAGGAGATTTGTTTTTAGGATATGTGAAAACTATGCACAATAGAGTTTTTTATAAAACTAGAAAGACTCTTAAAATAGCTGTACATCACATCGAAAAAAACGGGTTATTAAACCGCGTTTTTATACATGTCTCATAATTATACTGTCCTACCACGCGAATTTTTCGCATTGTTATGAGAAACGTAAGGTCATTTCTCTAAAACGATCAACTGTCTTATGCACTTTTGCAACCAACTCGCTCGAATACGGTAATTTAAAATCACTAATCTCTCTTCTGTTTAGCCGGCCTTGTTCATCTTCTTGCTTTAAAATGATTGGCATTCTTTTCTTTTTAAGAATTGCTGCAACTAATGAATTTGCGCCTGCAATTACGATGGAATAAGGATTGATTATTTCTCCTGTAATCTTATCCATCCACTCAGAATGAATACCACCGTAAACGTATAATTCACCATTTTCTAAAGAGATGAGGTATTTTTCCTTCTTCTTTCCTTTTTCAACCAACCATTTCCATTCGTATAAACCATCTGAGATAACTAAACATCTTTATTTAGAATAATAAATTGAAATCTCAACTAGATAGAATTAAAATTGAATTAGACTCGATAAAACAAAAAATGAAATTGAGGTGTCAAGCAGAAAGTATTGAAAATGAGTTCGACTCAATAAAATAAAAAACTTTTTGGATATAAAAACTAAATTAATTTACAAAAACCAGTCGAATTACGAAGTGTAATACTTAATATCGTCGCTAAGCCTTGTTTTACGACGGTTTACGATGTTCGAAAGTGCATTTTTCTTTTAAATTTTGATTAATCTCTTTTTTATCTCGCTCCCATTCTATTGTTTTATCTTTAAGGGTTTCAATAGTTGATAGAAATACTTTTGGTACTTGCATTGTGTCTAACAAATCTGTGCTAAAACTTAGTATAATCGCTTGCTGTCACTCTAAAATGAGAAAAAATAAAATCATCAAGTCTGTTGGGGAGGGGCATTAAAGTAGATGATGGAATATCATATTCCTTATCTCCTAAATGAGTTTCACGTATCTTTTTAGCATAATAGGCTTGTATTTCTTGAAAATGAATTGAGCCAAAATGATATCCAGGTGTAATATTGTTCTTAATGCGCTATCTACTATTTCTGGGTTTCTATTATCCATTGGTCAGTTATCCCCGTTAATTTGGTTAATGACGCATCTGGATTAATATAAACTGTTCTAGCAAGCGCTTCCGTCATTATCTGTTACAGCAAGATTTACTGCTACAGTAGAACCATCATGTGAAATAGAAAGTTCTGGGGCGTTCTCAGTAGAAATTAATTCTATATCTACCTGGTTGACATCAATTTCATAATCATTATACCATAGAAAAGGACTTGGTATTCACCAAGTCCTTTTACTAATAACATTTCCTTTTTTATCATTTACAACTTGTAATTTAAGACGAGAAATAGTTCTTTATTTTTTTCATCCTCGTCAATTGTAATTACAACTGTTTTTGGCAAGGATCCCGAAACAGTTCCCACAGAAGAAGATGAAGCCGTATCATTATCTGGCTCGTTAATATTCAACACTTCTAAAGATGCTCCTTGTAAGCTTAAACTTCCTCCTTGGGTGAAGTAAGAAAAATGGTTTTCTGTTAAGACAATTTCCATTGCTTCATTTTCAGCAATAGCCTTGTGCCATTCGTTAGGGAATTCATGTTTTAGAGACATCACTTTTACTAACCCTCCATTAGAGTTTAGTGCATTGATGTTCGCTTCAATGTTGTCTTCCACTTCTCCCCTCAAAACCCCATCATACTCTGCTGTGTAACTGATTTGGAAAATCACATCTGATATCGTGTTATAATTGAATGATCGGAGTTTATTAGGCAATTGTAAATTCCAAGCGCCGTCTACTCCGGCTCCTTCAAAAGGTAAATAACGTTCATCTCTAAAGTTAAACTCCAACAATCCTGTATCATTTTGAGCAGAAGATGTAAAAATTCGATCGTTACCATCTGGGATAGTTGGTGCTACTTCAAGACCTGAACTTAAATCCGTTGTCACCCTCATTCTTGAACTTTGTAATGTCAATTTACATGGAACATTTACATAAGGCCCAGTTACACATGGAATGCTAACACTCACCGATTTAATCCGTCTTTTGTACTGCCCTGGATATTGAATATCGAACCATTCTTCTGGAATGGAAAAGTCACATTCTCCTGTATTTTTAAATGTTACCAATGCTTGTGCATCAATCAATGCCATTGAAACATGCGATCTGATTTCCGCTTTTCGAGCATTTTGCTCCATATATGCTCTTTCCAACAACATTAACTGATTTTGCAATTTTTCTGTTGACAATAAGCCCTTAGAAGCAGAATTCCAGTTATCTTGAGAAATGTGAAAATCTGTTGTATTGCCCGTCTCAAATTGATATGCTGCCTGAGCTTCCATTGCTGTTTTTAAAACAACACCATAAGCATCTCGATAAAGTCTTGTCAAATGACCATTCAAATGATTGTAAAGTGCCTGATTAGACATTTTATCTTCATAGAAATCCAACACTTCTTCATTCTGTCCTATTCGTTGCTCATGCATTTCTAAATCTCTCCCTGCAACAGCTAATTTAATTTCATTGATGAGCTTAGATGTTTCGTTCAACGCCAATTCTTTTTGACTGGAGTTCAATCCATTCTCCCAGCCTAAACTTCGAATGTTCTGGTTCTGGTACTTTTCATTAATTTTAGCTTTCAAATTGTAAAATCTTGCAATATTAACAACTGCATTTGTTGCTTTTCCCATAGCTTCGCTTAACTGATTTCCTCCGAAAGTCATAGCCGTAGGAGCTCCTAATTGAGGTAACAACGCTAACCCTCCAGCAAGTAAGCTTAATGTTTGAGAACCTTTTTGAATATCAGCAGATAAATTAAAATTACTGTCAGCTACACCAAATCCATCACCACCAAAGTCATTTAAAAGGCCTTGATAATAATCTATATTCTGCTGAGTCTTCTCTTGAGATAAGTTCAAACTTTCTGCCTGGATAACCAATTCTTCTAACTGTTTTTCTTTGCTTAATGTTATCATTTGAAGAATGTTACCTTCCTGAATAGCTCTTAATTCACTCAATGCTTCCCCACTCTCTTTTTCGATTGCAGAAAGCATTGCTTGACCGAAACTATGGACTATACTTACGTATGACCTTGCTTTTTCCAACAAATAACTAAAACGATATGGAAGTAACTGATTTGTTGCTGTTAGTTGAGACAAGTTCAACCCTGCTGCTTTTCCTCTCACCAATAAATTAGGATCTATTGGAGGCTCAAACAATGCCAATTGACGGTATTCTCCATCAATGTTTAAACAATGTCTAATCTTGTACATACGGTCTTCTACCATATTCCAATATGCCATTAGGTTCTCATTCCAAGGTATACAAAACAATTCCTGTGTAAATGATTGGGTTAATGTAGTATCGTTGTAAGTGGAATCTTTCTTTTTATCTTTCACCAAACGTTCTTTGGAGTTGAACTTTCTAAATGCTTGATTGCTAGAAACCTCTTTCTCAGCGCTATAAGGCCCACCTTGTGAATCGCCTATTTTATTCTCCGATAATACAGATTCAATTTCGATAAGAACTTCGTTCCTTGCATCTAAAAATTGTTCTATCTCTTTAAAAGTTTTGTCTTCATTGGCGGTATCGCAGGCACCAATTGTTCTTGGTCTTTCCCCCAATAATTGGTGCGCAGTAATGTACAACATCATAGCCTCGTTAATACTTTCATAAGTATCTTGAGTAAAGAGGGAATCTCCCCAATCCAGGAGGTTATCAATATAACTCATCACAACCGACTTAGGATAAGCCCCTGTTCTTAAACGAGCAATAGCATGTGGATTAAATGGGTCTTCATGGTATTTTGATAAGGCAGCAGTATTTTGAAGAATGGATTTCATTTGCTCTGTAATGTCCTTTCTAAATGGAGTGTATTGCCAATATTTCTGATCGGCATCAAATTCTACAGAAGGATCAAACACTTTTTTGAACCAATAATCAGCTTCCTTAAATTTCTGGTTGTTGTTGTAATGTTTGGCTAAGGTAAATGGGATATGAAAATAGAGCTCTTGAAAATAGATTCCATTAGGTCCATCAAAGTCCAATCCTCCTTCTGGCAAAAAAACTGTTTTTGGAGAGAAAATATTTCCTGTATTTAAAACAACTTTTGTTTCTTCTTCATTGTCCAACTGCGTGCTAGGGCTTAAAAATGATTCCACCCCTTTTGTGAAAATAATTTCAGACAACTTAGTTACAACAAACGAGTTTAAAGGGTATAACCCACCATTGCCAAATAAAAGTTGATAATTATCTACACCACACTTTAAGGTATAATTATAGGGGTTTTGACCATTCATTAAGGATAAGGATTCTGAACTGGTTATAATCCTTCCTAATCCTGAATACGTTATTTGTGATGAATTTCGAGCATTTAATCGACTGTGCTCGGAAAAATTAAATTCCAAATATTCGCTCGCCACATGGATTCCATCATCACCAGTCATTAAAAGGTAAGGGCTTGTTTCTTTCGCACCTGCCAAAGAAATTTTGTTAGAACTTGTATTGTTCACGAAATTAATCTGCAATTCTGTTTCTTCTGTTCCATTAAAGTCACTACCGACTGCTATTTCGTTCGAAATTTTCACCTTAAATGTATAATTAGGATAAGCCAATTCTTCTATATGAATAAAACTATCATTGGTCATGTCCTCAATCGATAACTTGGAAAAATCATCACTAAAAATATTAAAATCATCAAATGAAGCTCTAATGTTTTTATCAAATTTAATAGGGCTTGACCATGAATCATCTTCCTCTAGAAAACTATAATTAATCATATGTTTGTAAGAGGTTTTTGATGTAGATTTCCCATCGTCAAATGTAGATTGCGTATAAGATTCCGAAGTTTTCCAAAAGACATATAAACGACCAAGAGCAACTATTCCTGCTAAGTAATCTGAATCAATTTTCAACTTAATTTCGTTCCAGTGACTCCATGCTCTAGTAGACTCTTTGTAAGTTTTAAAGAAATACTTGTAAGGCTTATTCTCTGTCCTCCCAAAATAATAGTGTAAATCATTTTCTTCATCTTTAAAACTACCTGCCATGGTTAGCTTTGCAACTACAGAAAACTCTTTCAAGTATTTTCGATAGGTTTTTTCTATGGTTGGTAAGGTTAAATCTCTCTGCTGGATATCTCCTTCTAATTCTTCATAGATAGGTGTTTTATCATCCCTCAAGTTAGGATCTAAATAATTTTCTGGGTACAAAAACACTTTTCGATTGGCTTCCCATACGCGATAATTTTTTCTCCATTCCCATTCTGTTTTTGCTTCCTCATCAAATTGTAATTTTTGACCATTGCTGTCATTTTCAACATTCATTAGGCAACGATGAATGAATAGTTGAACACTCAATATTGCTGCTTTAATTGGAGAAACTAAAGCACAAGCGCTCATTTCAGAATCTAACAGAAAGTGAGCATATATTCTTGATGTTGTTCCTAGCTTCTCTTCAGTTGATTTTTTAATTAGAGCAACAATTGCGTCTCTTTTGGCTTCAATTAATTGATTATTAATCTCCTGATAGGTTTCAGTAATCTGATCTTCTGACTTGCCTGACAATTGAATGCTTTGCTCAAAGAACGCTGTTAATTGGCGATAGTATTCTCTTGGTCTATCCGTGATTAAATCAGTTTCTAATGCATATACTAAATTTTCAGCACCCCAATTTAATTCAGAACAAATGTCAATTGCATTAAAAAACTGATTCCAATTCTCCAATTTTAAAGTAGTCCAATTAAATTTTTGCAACAGTATTTTTATCGTATTCACATCCAACTTAAGTGTATCTTCAATCTCTATTCTTAATTCTTCTGATACACTGCCAGATGCAACTGAGCCATCAAACAATACTTCGAATATTTCTAAATCTCCATCTAATCCATCTAACCATTTTGAAAAATAATACAATCCAGTTAGCAATACTTTCGTATCAGAAGGGTTAATTCCGTACTGATCCGCTTGGTCAAAGAAATAACCCAACGCATCTGCGTTGATATCCAAAAAATTAAATAATTGAATATTCTTGTCTAAACTCTTTAACTCACCTAGAGTCGCTATAAATTCCGAGGAAGCCTTATTCAAATCGACCTCTGAAGCTAAAAATGTAGAAATATTAGTTGATAATTTAGCAGAGCGTGTCGAATACTGCTGAAGTAAAAGTTGGATCAATTGATCGTCCGCACCAAGAAGTTCGGCAATAGAAATTCCTAATTCTTCAACATCAGAAAAAGCTATTTGATTATCCTTGAGTGTTATCAACCAGGAACTCATATTTTCTTCATTGATGGAATAATACCAATCTTCGTTTTGAATGTCATTCACATAAAAATCGACCAACGAAACCGGTACATCAACATCCAAATAAGTCTGAATACGCACAATCAATTCAATCCAATTGTTATTGATTACTAATTTTAAATTATTATTTACGGTCAAAAATGTGATCCAATCTTTCGCAGAAAACCCCGCACCTTTTGCCCATAAAACATTTCTTTTTAACATTGAAAGATTCTTCACATCTAATGACAATTGACCTGATGAAAAGGTTAAATCATCTTTAAAAGCTTCTAACAGCTGTTCGAAATCTATTTCTGACAATCCTAAAAAAGATAAAACTTGAGCATACAACAATTGGTCACTTTGATCTAGTTTTGTTACTGAAAAATCATAAGTATCTTCGTCATATCCTCTAATTAAAATCGATAATGTTTCATTATTCAATTCCAATGTAGCCTTTACGTACATCAACGTAGAAAGTTTGCCTAAATTCACAGCATTCAATACTCCTCTTCCTTCAGTGGCTAAATCCACGTACAACTCCAAATCTGTTAATTCGTAGTCTAAATGTCTGTACAAACGAAGAAATTTGAACAGCTTCTTCAAATAATTTGCTCGTGTTGCTGCTGAAGCACCATTTACTACTACTTTTTCGGTATAACTCTGGGTATCAATCTTTGTTACCTCAATTGACAAACCACTACCAATAGCAGAATTCACGAGAAGATTTAACTCGTCATAATCTAAATTAAACAAGTTCAAGAAAATATCTGTAGGGTATTTTTGTATGGAGGCAGCTGGTAAAGGATCAGGCAATAACATCCATTTTAAAGTTTCAGGTCCTAAACCTAAATGCTCTGCCATCTGAACAGCTGGTTTTGCCTCCATTTTATTATAAATTTCAAACAACGAAGTATCCAAGTGCTCTGCTAAAAGTCTTGCTCTCATACAATCTTCTTCAAAAGGAAGTTCAGGATTAATCCATGGTAAATACAATATTTCATCTATTTCGCGTAGAAGGTTGGGAATATTAGGAACGTTATTTTCTAAATATTTTCCTAATACCTCATTGACCAATTCCAAATATGCTTGTGTACTGTTAGTCTGTTCGCAATTCAGTTTAATATCCAACAAATCAGATCTTCTATCAGTTAATTCTGTAAAGGCAGCTGCATTGTTTGTCTTTAAGAAATATAGCAAATCCACATAATAGGCTGCTGGGCTCAATACTGAATTGCAATGACTGCATTCACAAAAATGAAGACTCCCAAACAATTCTTGGTAGTCGATTTCTCCGAGGGCATCTTTTTCTTTTTTTGTTATTCCTGTTGTATTAGAGAAAGGAAGGTCAATGTCTCGATAACGTTCTAACTGCATGTTGAGGTATGCCAACGATTCGTTATTAACATCCAATACTCGCTGATAAACCTGCTTGGACTTATCTAATGATAGACCACTATTCTTATAAAACTCTTGTCGATTGGATGATAAAATACCACTGGCACTGGTGTAACCTGAATTAACAAGTGGTCCAATATCTCTCACATCGCTTGTTAAGTTTTGAACTCGTTGAAATGTTTGCACTTCCTTTTTTACCACAACTTGATCTTTTACAGTAATTCCTTTCCAATTGTATTTTTTATTTTCTTCTTGATTGAACTTGGAGTTAAAAATATCTAGATCAACATTGCTTGTTAAGAATTTCTTGAAAGGAATAGAAGTTTTAGCCACCCTGCTTACCACAAAATCGGTAGGAAAAGTATCTGCAATTTCTTTCTCCAATTCATCTGCTTTTTTTAATTTTTGCTGGCTAGAAAGCTTCTTTCCAAATCGTTTTTCAATGATTCCTTTCCAATCGAACGTTTTCTTTTTAGCAATACTCTTTAACGAATTAACACCTGACGCTTTAAACAATTGTTCAGTTAATTCTTTATCTCCTTTAGTTAAACCCAAGAGCCCTTTGGCATAATTTATTTTTGCTATTTTCTTTTTATCAATTGTTTTCGAGAATACCACCTTGGAATTCTTGCTATCCATAATTTGCCCTTTATGTTTTCTTATAAACTTATTTTTTTCGATAGCCGACAAACCAGAAAGTCGAGCAATCAATTCGTTGTTTTTGTTTGCCTTTCCTAAAACTACAACAGGTGAAATTATGGGTGGTGTAACAGGATCTATTACAACAGCTTCTGATGTAGTTACATCCTCTTCCGATTGATGAAAAATCGGATGCTTGTCTATTGTCATTTCCAACTTAAACAGTTTCGTAACAGTAGTTTTTCCAAATATCTTTAAATCTGCAGCCAATGCAGTTTCTACAAATGTTGGTTTCTTCTTCAATTGTACGATAATGTGCTTATTTACATAAGTCGCTATAGTTAACTTCCGATCCTTCAAGACTGGATGCTTCATAGCATGAACGGTTTTTATCAACGATGCACTTTTCCAACCCATTACATCAATAACATGTTGATTCAACATCGTTGTTAAAATTTGTTCAATCTCCTTTTTATGGGGAGCCGATAAATCCGGGCTATACAACTTTTGTTTTTCCTTGATTACTGGTGAATTAAAAATTTTATACTTTTTCTTATTGACTTTCTTCAATAAATTGGTTAATGTTCTCATAGGTGTATTTTTTTTCGATATATTTTCTTGTTTCATTTTCTTTTATCGCATTACAAATGCTTTTATCATTATTTCTGGATTACAAATCCTGAAAAGCTACTCTACAAATCCCGATGAGCGGGGTGATTACTTCCCTTTAATAGCATCATATGTTTTCATAATTTCTAAAAATCAATTATTCAATCTTGTATAAGTTGGTGACCCTACAAACTCCTTGTTATCAACAATTAAATCAATCGTTAAATCTTTTGAAGTATTATAATATACTCTTGAAAAAGCGATTATTTTCTTGCCTTCACTTGCCATAACTTGCAGGTCGGGCTTATGCTCATTATTCCATTTGCATTCAAATTGGTAAGATCCAGTTTTATTCGACTTTGTGCTATTTAAACATGTTTCCCCATTTAAGTTAACTTCATAGAGTTCTATGTTAGCAACAACAGCTTCATCATTAGCAGTGATTAGCCTCCCATTAATCAGTCTTTTATCCATACTTTGTCCTTCTTCTGTTGTAGCTTTTTGAGGGATACAGATAGTCACTTTCGTTTTCTGATCTGCATTTATAATTACATCCTTTTCTGTAGAATGAATAAGTTTTTTGTTCTTGTAAATCTTAAAAAACACATCTGGACAGTTATCCAAAAACAACTCTTTAAATTTAGAATCATCAAACTCAATGGTAAACTCACCTTTTTTATTGGTGATAGCACTTCCCAGATAATCATCAAACATCAAATCCTTATCCCAAGCTTCTATAGTGATGCCTGTCACTGCCATTTTTAAGTAATTGATGACCTTACCGCTTATTTTAAACTTCTTGCTCATGGTTGTATTTTTTTAATGTTTTTATTTCTTTTATTTTTTAGTCCTTCTGTCATTTATTAACTTGTTTCAAATGCTGATGAGCTGATTTTCCATTTATTGGTTTAAAATTGTAACACCTTCTGCCATTAACATGGGCGAACACATGGTACAAGGAATTAATGGATAAGAGTATACCGAAAGTAGTTTGTTACCATTACCTCGCACATTACCAAGGAGATTTACTTCAGCATGTCGGTAGGGGGTTAGATTCCCAGATTTGGTCGTTAGCTGGATGTCATCCATGTAACCTGAGAAAGAATAAGGAAATGCACCCGCATCCTGAACTAATGGAACTAGTTTGCGGCCTACGTTTCCTGTACTTTGTGCAACTCCAACCATAAACCCGTCCGTTCCTCCATCAATTACACCAACGGCAAAAACATGACCTTGAAATGTGTCTGTAGCATGAATTTTTTTTGCTAATGCGGGAAGGGAATCTTCAATTGCTAATAATTCATCAAAGTCACTTTGTGTTAATAAACTACCTCCATCAGCTCCATAGAATACTCTTTGTGTTGCAGAAATAGCTTCATTGGATTCAACAACTACGTCATCAATAAACGCAAAACTTGTTGGTCGTGGTATGTCCAACTCTCTGCTTCCTATTTCGACTAACTCCTCCATGCTATCCACAAAAACTTCTCCTACTTCATCTCCAACTGACATTCGCTGACCTGCTCTACTTAAAACAGTTCCTCCACCTTTCATTACTCCAGCTGTCACTATACTAATTAATAAATCAGTAGCTACGTCTTCCGATGTTGTTTCTTCTCCGAGTAAGGATCTGGTAACAGTTCCTCCTGCAACTCCAGCTATTCCTTCACCAGCAAGAAACAGACCAACTCCTCCCGCTGTTGAACTAGTGACAGTAAGACTCGCCCCTCCAGTTAACCCAGCTAGTCCTCCGGAAACAGCTCCACCAGCTCCATGGGCTGCTACTTTTCCCCAACTAATTCCTTCAGGATTGTCCCATTCAGACCAAAGACCAATTCCGCCTCCTATGAGCCCACCAACCACAAGTCCTACGCCTCCAGAAACTAATGTGGGAGATTCTCCATTCGGATCAATCAACTTTATCGGATTATTCCTCACAAATCGAAACAAATTCAGCCCATCCACCGTCCCTGCCGGATCAGGATTGAGCCACCTGCCCATCCATGGGGCGTAGTATCTTGCTCCATAATAATAAAGCCCAGTAGCATCATCTCGTTCTTTGCCCGTGTAACGGTATTCCTTAAGTTTCACTTCCATGGCTGAACTACCTGTAGTAAAAGCTGTACCTCCAAAAGGAAAATATTCTTCATAAGAAATAAGCTGTCCATTAACATTTAATTCCATACTTGTAGAACCTAAATGATTACTCAACTGGTAATGGGTTTTATTACTTCCTGTTGTTACGGAACTGTCATTACTTTCATCCCAATAATAAACTAAAGCAATACGTCTAGAACCGTCCATAATATGAATCGTAGAGCGATTTTCAATTAATGTTTTAGTGTTCCCTTGGTATTTGCGTTTAATTTCTACTCCACCCAAATAAGTTTTCTCTTCTGTCCAGAGCAAGTCTCCGTCACTATTGTAAGTCTCTTTAACTTTTCTAATACGTTGTCCCGAGCCATCGTACACATAGTATTCAGCATCATTTTCACTGTCTCGCTCTATGATGATTGCCGAGGCAATGTTGTTGCGGTAGTTCCATGAGATTCCTGCTAGATGTTCAAAATGAGTCATATTTCCAGCTACATCAAAATAGCTGTCGACATCTACACTGGCATTCAAATCCTCTTGAATAAAAGCTTTATTACTGTTATCAGCTACCGAAATTTCTCTGGTAAAGGAGTTTTCTCCAATGTGTTTAAGTTGAGTCAGATTTCCCCCATCATCATAAGTGTATTTTCGGGTATAGTTTCGGAGTTGGTTGGCATCATTGATATTAGCAAAGTGTGCATTTTTAAAAGTCTCATTATCTCTTTGATAATCAGTTTTAGATAGTGCTAAATGTTCTCTACCTGTTGCTTCTTTAAGCTGATACAAAGCATCGTACACATATTCCATGTCAGCATCTACAGCTTGTCCAGCCGTAAAAACTTTATCGTGACTATTATCAGTAATTTTTAAAATATTACCAATAGGATCATATCCGTAAGAAATGTCTTGCAATGTAGTTGGTATACCACTATCTTCTTCTCTTTTTGTAATTAAGCCCGTTAAAAGAAAGGTTTGTTCATCATAGGTATAAGTGGTACTAACCCCATTGCCATAAGTTATTTTGGTGCGTTGCCCCTTGGCATCGTAATCAATGTTTTCTACAAAAGTGGTAGCAGATGAAGTGGATGTTGTACCAAAAGTACTTTCTCTTAATTTTACTTGCACACTTTTAAGCCAGCCAATGTGATAATAGGCTAGAGTATGTACGCTGCCATCAGGATGTATGTTTTTGGTTATTCTGCCTAGGGCATTGTACTCCATGCTAGAAGTGTAGTTTGCGGCTTCCATAGAAACTATTGACGGGTCTTCCCAATTGGGATCCGATTTATAATCACTGCAGAGTTGTCGAGTACTGCTCAAAATCTGCCCCTTAAAACTGAAGGAGGTGTTTTCTGTTTTCCCTGCTTGATCATAGGTTGTTAGGAGTTGTCCATTTTGGTTTTTAGAAGCATCTGTTCCATACTCCATTTTTTGAACCAAGTGATCCATCCCATCTCCTTCTATCCACATTTCTGTTGGTCGATGCAAAACATCATAACTCATTGTAGTCCGATAGTCTCGTGCATTCCACACATACAATGGATTGCCCATTACATTAATTAAGTTGTATGAAGTGCCAGCATCTTGACTCACCGTTTTTAATACATTTCCTGCAAGGTCGTAGATATAGGTAAAATTATTGATCTGATCTGCTTCAATTCGACTTTGATTTGCAGTGTATTGTCTAGGATCAGTAAGTGTTAAAGGATTCCCCTGTATATCAAATTCGGTATAGGTTATAAATGGATCTCCTTCCTCCTTTAATTGCATAGCCATAAACTCCCGCCCTAAACTGTCTAAAACCACAGTTGTAGGAGTGTTATAATGTGCTTCAGCTTTTTCCAGTGCAATTCCTTTGGGGTCGGTTGTTCCTATTAATGCCAAATTTTCGGCATAATTACGCGAATCTTTTACTGTATCGTTTGGATCATAGCTACTTACCTGCCAAGGGGTAAATTCTACTTTGCTAAAAAACCCGTCTGGTGTTTCGGTTCTAGTTAATCTGCCTAATGCATCGTAATACATAATGGGGGTAACTCCAACAGGGCCAACTTCTTCTTCGGTTTGGTACAAATAAGTATCGGCAATAAAAGGTTCGTATTGTTTTACAGGTTTTTCTTTGTTGTTGTAAACCGTTCTGCCAGATACAATCCATTGCTCATCACCCATGTAGACTTTTGATTGTAGTTCTCTTCCAAATCCATCAGAATATCCCAAACTTATTTGCACGGCAGTTTCTTCTCCTTCGAGTAGCTCACTAACATGTGTTTCTCGCTGTAACTGTACAAAATGAGGTGGTAGATTTCCTGCTTCCCATGACTCAATGTGATAATAAAAAAAGCTAGTGGCTTCTTGTAAATAATCAAGCGGATTGTTAACCACATCTGCTAAGGTCGGTGTACCTACTTTTTCATAATCAATAATAGGACTGTCTCCTTTACCTACTCCTTCTTCTGTTCCATAAACTGTGGTGGCAATCACCATTCCCAACTCATCGGTAACGGCTTCAGAAATGCTTCCGTTAATATCTGTTGTTTTATAAATTCCCAAGGTGCGATAATCTATTTCAGCTTCAACTATATTGTCTAAAGCATCGGTGGCGCCAGTAGGTGACAGGTTATAATCATCATAGCTTACAGAGGATACATTTCCATAAACGTCTTCGGTTTGGTAGGGTAAGTAAAATCCATCTGCATCTTGATAACTTGGTTTTTCAGATACTATCCACCAGTGACCGTCTTTTTCTTCATATCGAGCCTCTAGCATTTTCGCAGCATCCACTTTTCCATCATAAGCTGTGGTTACCCAGTCACTACTCATTATAATGCTTTCTTTATAATTGGGTAGTGCCAATGCTTTTAAATCTCCGCCTTTATAATAATTATTGCTCCATGCCAATAATTTTGCCTGCACTCCTGAACCAAAACTTTCATTATGTTTTAATACATTGCTTGTCTCAAAAGTATTTGCATCATTTAATTGAGTATTTAAATCATCAAGTGTGAAAAAAGTATCAGTGCCCAACGATAAACCTTGAATTTCGTATTGTTTTTGTTCGGTGAGAAGTCCTAAGCGGTAGTAATCGTCTTCCTCGTTTTCGTATGCTGCCGTTTGTACAATTACGGCTAGTTGCTGTTGTTCTTCGTAAGCATCTGTTATAGCGCTTCTTCTCGGGTAAGAGATTTGAACCGTTTTGGTAGGATGACCGTACTCATCTTCTTCTAACACCATTTGATGACCAATACGAGGATCAGCAGTATTTCGTTCACAACTATAACTAAGGCTTTCTCTTCCTAAAGATTGGTAAACCCCATGCTGATTAGCTTCTTGAGGTTGAATTTGTTTTATGGTAAAATTGGTTTCGGAAATAGTGTAAGGAATAAATTCTTTATCACTTCCATCTAAGGTATAGAGTTCTTGTCGTAATGTTGTTCCTCGCAATGCACGATTAGCCTCTTGCAATTCTTTATAACTCATACTCGAAGCTTTTTCTATTGTACTGTCTGGAAACTCGTATGTTATAGCATCATCTTTATAATACTCTTGCTGATATTGCTTAGATAACTTACTTTGCTCTGTATAAGACCCTGTATGTATCCATGTTTTGGTAAGCACTGGAGCCATGTCTAATTCATCTCCTTCTTGATAGGTTTCAAAGGATTCCTGATCAGTTTGTTCTACCATTCCAAAGCCTCGAAACTCACGTTCTGCATGATCATAATAACCATGGTGGTATTGATAACTTGTACTTAATTGTGATGAAGATATATAATCTGTTGTTGTGGTAGTAGCTACTACTTGAACAGGGAAAGGTAATTTGGTGATCCAAGGGTTTCCTTCTCTTTTATCTTTTAAATAAAAGTAGGTGGAGCTTTTATAACTGAATGCAACTTCCTTACCCATGTTATTGGTATAACCAGTCATGACATGCGGCTTTTTGCTACTCATTAAATCAATGTAACGCATGGGAGCTTGTCCGGGTAAATCGGATGACCAAACGATACAACTCGTTCCTGTTCCCAACAAATCTATTACTGATAATTTCCCATAATTATCCACCGGTACAAAAGGATCAATATCATGGGCATCGCTCCAACTGTTTCCACTGTGATTGATGTAGGCTTTAAATTCATTCCCTCCAAGGTAGATAATATCTGTAGCTCCCGTACCGCTAACATCTGCCAAATGCAAATATTTCGGATCGTATTGATCTGGATAATCAAATAAAGGGGCATTGCTCATCGCTATTTTTGCTCCAAAGTTTCCATATCCTTTGTTAGGCCAATAACAAATTTCTCCGTTTCGAATGCGCACAATATCGGTTAATCCATCACCACATAAATCGGCTAAATAAATGCTTTGGCTAGCATCAGAAAACACTACCGCTGGCCCTTCATCTTCATCGAAAGATTTAAATGCTTTTACGCCTTCTTTGTAACCTTCTTTCCCTAAATTTTCATACCAAACAAGGGCATTTTCTTCAGTCACAACCAATTCTGGTTTCCCATCACCGTTTAAATCGATAAACCTCGTGTTAGGATCTTGCCAATTAACATTAGGTGTATTTTTAAATGAAATAAAGGGATCCAAGTTGAGCTGATCCGGTTCTTCCGTATCCATCGCATAAAAGCCTTTAACCTCTGGCGTGTTTACGACCAGCTGTTTTTCTCCATTGGCATTTAGATCTTGCAAGGCAATTGCCCCATTGTTTAACCCTTTAATAGATGGGGTTTTAGCTACTTGATGAACAGCTGTAAATTGAGCTCCTTCATTATTAAGATTACCTAAGTTTTGTTTGTAATACCATCCTCCTTGTTGTTCGGTAAGAATGCCTGAGATACCTTCACCATAAAGGTCTGTCCAAAGGTAATTATTACTTAAGCCAACAGGTGTATTGGCAATATTTTCTTCTTCTATATGCTGTATGCTGTTATTCCATTCCAAGGTTTGATAATCGAAGTTCATCGCTGGAAACGATTTCACAGAATAGCTACCGTCCTCTTTTTTAATATAACCACTTTGAATGGCGGATGTTAAATAAGTAGTTTCACTTTGACCTGAATTATTGATGTTAGATGGGGTATAATTTAATTCGAGTGATTTTACCAAACAGGGATCTTCTCCTAATTCTTCAAACTGATGAAATAATAATACTCTTTTACACAATCTGTTGGTTCTTATTTCAAAACCTGATCGGAAGGAGGAAAAAGCATCAGCTCTTTGTTCCCATTCTGTTTCTTCAGCTAATTGTGGCTGATCATCATCATGCTCTCCATAATCAAACACTAACTCAAAAAAATATTCAGCTTCTTCTGAACTCTCTATCTCAGTTGGATCTGTTGGATCAAAATACGATTCAAACTCTGAATAATAGGCTTGTTTATTTCCATATTGTACCCGTTTAAGGTATTGATTGGTAATTTTTGATATTTCGTTTAAACGATGTTTTTCATGTAGTTCATTAGAAACATTTTCAAGGTCTTCTTCTTTATAGATATATTTAATCCAGTTACCCTTATCGTCATAACTCAATTCTGCCAACCATTGAAAAATCCTAGTTTCATCTTCGGGATCTGCAATTCGAGCAGTAGAACTTCTACCAAAAATAGTCACAGTGTTATCTCTACTGGTTACCTTCCAGTAAACTCCATGATCGGAATGACTGATCTTTTCAATTTTTGAAAAGGCTCCTTCTGTTCGTGGTCTGTATCGTTGAACGGTATAACCATCAACAGCACTTTTTACTTCTTCCCAATTGTTAGATGTTGTTTCTTTTAGATAAGGAACGAGTTCTTCTGATCCTGTAAACTGATAACTATCTTCAGTACTATATTTTGGAAGAGATTTATCTGTTTTTATACTGATGGACCCTACTCCCAATTGCCAGCCTAACCCAAAAGAACCATTTCCTCCACCCGAATTATAACTCAAACTCAGCGAAGGCGTAAATCCATTTCTTCCTGGACTTAAAGGTAAAGGAATAGAGAATCCAGCCGTTCCGTTGGCAGAGTTTACCTTAAACTGTTCATCAATTCCTTTAATCGCTCCTCCTCCAGAGGGTGAAATAACCTGTGGCATTTCTATAACCGATGATAATTCACGGTTTTGATCATCATTGCTAGGAATTGATCCGTTATAGGTATTGTTGGCCATATTTAATTATTATCATTCTCTGTTATAGAAGAGCGTTTTTGGTTCTATGCTAATTCTGACTAATGTATTTATGTGCATTATTCGTCTAGCGTATTTATTTCAAATATAGCAATTTTATTGGGTTTTTAATTGCCTAAGACTGTTTGAGATTTGACTGAGTAAAATTCATTTTTATTGTTGCCTCTAAGTCTTAATACTAGTGTTCAATTCAGGAGACCGTTCGTTTTTATAAAGATATTTAATTAGGTTAAGGAAGAGAGTAAATTTCTTCTTCTTTAAAGGAATTTTTTATAGAAATACTGATTCATAAAACTTTATGGTCAACATATCAGTTTGGAGAATATAGTCAAATACTCTTACTCTCTCCCTTCTCTTTTTTGTGGGTTCTATATAGGTATATAGAGACGCCTATTATTGCCAAAATAACTACTGCTGTAGTAATATCTCTCCAATTGATTGAGTTTCTAGTAATTGCGGGCACCTCAGCACCTGTATGCTTCAGGGGGGTGTCTGCTATAGACAGGGCAGAGGAAGAACTTGTAACAGAAGGTTTAGAAGCTGCTAGTACTTTTTTTGTGAATTCCCCAAATTCGATTTTTTCTACTGATAGTGGATGTTTCATTTTTTTCTGATTTTTATTTTTTTGATACCATCCTCCTTGAATAGTTGAAATATGTAATTATAAAGATAATAGTACTTTTTCCCTTCGATTAAATCTTGTCCAACCGAATAACGTAAGTCTAAACCGTCAGTTGTTAAGGCTTCCAAAATGAAGATTGCTTCTTTGGAATCTCGGCTAGTGAAATATTTCGCACATGCTCTATCGCTTTTTCTGAGAATTTTTTCAATTATTTTTTGATTTTTCAACTTTGGTTTTCGAACATTAAAGTGATAACCATGGTCCGTATGTTTTCTGTTAAGATAGATTTGGTCTTTTCTTTTAGGTTGAAACGCATAACCGCATCCACATTCACAAATTCTAACAGGAATTGGACTCGGATCTACGTTATCTAAATTGGTCAGTATATAGTCGTTGTCTTTCATGATACTTTCTTAAATGATTCTTTATTAATTACGAATTTGGCGATGTCTGAAATCCAAACCATAATAGAAGAAGGTTTAGAATAATTGATTTCACCTGATTTACATTTGCGATAAAAAGTAATTTCTGAACAGCGAAGCAATAAACAAGTTTCAGGCACAGAAAGCCATCGATCCTCGGGGTTTTTTACTCCCTGAGAATTTTTTAGATGATCTATCCATTGTTTTAACTGAATATCCAGACTTGAAATCTTGTTTGTAGGCATGTATTTTATTTAATCGCACGACTAAATTACAAAATACGAATTCATTAACCAAATAATATTCGGATTATTTTTAAATTATTAATGTTAAGCTATCAATAAATAGAACTAATTTCTCATGCTCATCAGGGATGCCACCCGAATTTCTCAAAAATAAAATAAATCGATCACGCAGAGATTCACTTTGCCAATCATGCACTAATAAGTATTTATCAAAACTGTCATTATGATTCATGGAGTAATGTTCAAGGTAATGAAGTGCAGTTCGTTTATTAATTCCATACAAGTGTTCTAATTCTTTTACAACAGATGGCTCATCCATATCATCATCTATTTCTGATCCATAAAAAAAATCATCATTGAGTCTCTTTTGTTCTTGTATTATCTCATTACTTAACCAACTCTTTATGGATGTGCATTTTTTCGTGTAAAGATTCTTAAATTGATCTATGTCCAGAAGCCCGTTGAGACTAGATGCTTCTATGCAGTCTTGGATAATCTTTTCATCTTTCGCGATATATTGATTTTTTGAGCTGTTTAAACGATTAAATTTATCTTTTGTAATACGCTTATTAAATATTCGACTTTTAATTTTAAAAGTTTGGCGTTGAACAGAAAACATAATGTAAACAGAATAATGATCCAGTCCTCTTGAATCTTTCTTGCCCTTTAATGTTGTATTTAAATAGTGTCTCATTTCTAATCGCCAAATTTAATTTTTCCAATCCACTTTACCAAGGGAGTCATCAATTATGTCATTACTCATGTTTACGTAAATCATTGTAGTTTTAATGTCTGAGTGCTGCATCAATGATTGTAGTGTAGCCAACGGGATTTTTGTTGCTAGAATTGTTCCAAAGGTATGTCTACCTAAATGAAAGGTAACTAGTTTTTCTATTTCAGCTTGCGATGCGATTGCTTTTAATTGACGGTTTATTTTTGGTTCTGTCAGTTTTGGAAACACAAATTCATTTTGAATTTGATGATATCGATTTAGAATACGTTCAGGCTTACTGGTATCATGACTCTCTTTAAATAATGCATTTAATGGCAAGTAAGCCATCTTTCCTGCCTTGAAAGTTTTAAACTCTAACCTCCACCCAGAAGTTGTCATCTTACAATAGACAGTTTTCAAGCGAATTACGTCAGAAATTCTAAGTCCTGTATAACATGCAAATAGAAACATGTCTTTTACTATCTCGTTAACGGAGTTTTTCTCAAAAGTCAATTTTTCTATTCGAGAGACTTCGCTCATCGTCAATGCTTCTCTTTTGGTAGTCTCTCTTTCGACTTTAAAATTTCTGTATGGGTAATCATCTTGTGAGAGTAAGTTGTATTTAATGGCTAAGTTGAGGAAACGTTTCAAGTTCTTGTGCAATTTGCCTATCGTATTAATAGAATACCCAAGTCCCCTTAGATGATTATCAAAGTCAACTAAGAACCTGTAGTTAACATCTTGTATTTTTGTGCAACTATTAAACTCTACAAGTTTATTTCTAGTGTTGAGAAGAGCCATCTTTGTTTTGTCTTTTATTCGTTGATCTTTTTTAATTTCCTTTGTCATGAAATCAGAAAGTAAATTAGACTCTTTATGTTTCATTAATTCAACAACTTCTTGAACACTATAAGCCTTGTTCATCAGTTTTGCTTTTCGAAGAATAGATTCTAATTTTTGAATAGTGTCATGAATTATCATGTTGAACTCATCAGCTCTTGAATGAGTATGTAAAACCTTTTTGTTTTTGTCATCCCAGCATTTCGGTTGAACGTTGATACCAGTTGAAATATACTTCCGTGAAATTGAAGTGTAAATTTCAAATTGAACTAATGCAGTACCATCAAGTTTAAGCTTATTTTTTCGGTTGTAGAGAATTCTAAATTTTATCATCTTTTTATGTTTTTCGCTACCGCAAGAAACTCGGTAGCGAGATGGTATCAAAATAGTTGATAGTTGCTGATAAAAAATGATAAGAATTGATAAAAATTAAAAGAAAAACAGCTTTAAAAACTTGCTAGAACTGTTGTAAATAAAGAGTTTTGATGGAGTTTGATATCTAAAGATAAAAAAAGCCGCCTTTCGTAAAAGGCGGCTTCCGTTGTCCCACTAGGGCTCGAACCTAGACTCTTCTATACCAAAAACAGACGTGTTGCCAGTTACACCATGGGACAAAATTTCAATTCGCAATTCTACAATTGCGAGGGCAAAGATACTAACAAATTTTATTTCTATGCAAGTTGAGAATGAAAAAAACACACTTTTTTCAAGTTTTAACCTTTCTTATATAGATTTTAGCAAAAATTCACTTTTGAATCATCCTAAGCTAGGAAGATATTGTTATTTTCGCATTGCTTAATTAACAGGACCTTAATCCTAAAGCATTAAAACGAAATTGAATAAGATGAATTATAGAAAAATAAACCAGTACCTAGGTTGGTTCGTGTTTTTGATAGCAACAATTGTATTTTTTATTACTATTGAAGACACAGTGAGTTTGTGGGATTGCGGTGAGTACATAACTGCTGCATACAAATTAGAAGTAGGCCATCCTCCTGGAGCACCCTTATTTATGATTTTGGGAAGATTGTTTTCTTTCTTTGCTGATCCAGAGAATGTAGCCGTTTGGATAAATCGTTTATCAGCATTGTGCAGTTCTACAACAATTCTATTCATGTTCTGGACATTGACAATGTTTGTGAAAAAAATTGCGCTCAAAGGAAAAACAGAACTCTCGATGGGAGATAAAATTGCCATTTTTGGCAGTGCGTTTATAGGTTCTCTAGCTTACACTTTTTCAGAATCATTCTGGTTCTCAGCAGTAGAAGGAGAGGTTTATGCTATGTCTTCGCTCTTTACGGCAGCCATTTTTTGGGCAATCATGAAGTGGGATGAAGAAATGATGGAAATCAAAGGTGGATTAATTCCGCAAGGGTATTCTCCTGATAGATGGTTGCTTTTGATCATGTTCTTGTTAGGATTGGCAATTGGAGTCCATCTTTTGGGTATTTTAGTTGTTCCTGCGATTGCGTATGTTATCTATTTCAGATACGATAAAACAGTGAGTGTTGGTAAATTTTTAGGCGTTGGTATTCTATCCCTAATCGTGCTCGGTTTTATTCAGGTCGGAGTGATTTCCGGTACTATTTCTATCGCATCCATGTTCGAAGTGAGTTTTGTGAAGTCTTTAGGAATGCCCTTTTTCTCAGGAACAATCTTTTTCTTTTTGCTATTAATCGCAGGGGCATTCTTCCTCATCCGATATGCAAGAAAGAAAAGTTATCGTATCCTATATTCTGCAACAATGGGACTATTATTGCTATTAATAGGTTATGGCTCTTTCGCAGTTATCGTAATTCGGTCTAACGCCAACACACCTTTGGATGAAAATAATCCAGAGAATTTAGTAACACTTCAATCATACTTAAAGCGAGAACAATACGGTTCTGCACCTATTTTAGTGGGCAATTATTGGAATTCACAAGAGAACCCAAGAGACGAATGGGAAGACCTGTCTCCTTTCTATCTTCGTCGTTTTGTGGTCACAAAGAATGACGCAGTTATCAAAGCTTTTGAAGATGAAGCAAGAGCCAATGAGTATGCCAAAACAATCTCGGGGGCAGAAGTTTCTGAAGATTATTTTGAGTCTAACGCAAGTACCAGAAAGAATGCTATTGCTACTTATGCGCAAACGACCATCTTTCCAAGAATGTTCATGAGTAATGACGCACGAAGAATTGAGGGCTATAAGGCTTGGTCAGGATACGATGCAAACGATGGTACACTCACCGAAAAAGGAAAAGATGGTAATCGTCTTCCAACATTTGGTGAAAACATGACTTTCTTTACAAAATACCAAGTCAACTGGATGTATTGGCGTTATTTTATGTGGAATTTTTCTGGACGTCAGAATGATATTCAGAATACTGGTGGAGGTGCGCTTCGTGGAAATTGGATCACTGGTTTTTCTGCCGTTGACAATGCTCGATTAGGGACACAAGATGGTATTGAACCCTATTTTACTAGTGAAAACCCTTCTAACAATCGCTTTTATTTGCTGCCATTGATTCTCGGAATTATTGGTCTCGTTTTTCACTTTTACAAAGCACCAAAAGATGCCTTTGTGATAACAGTCGTGTTCTTACTGACAGGATTGGCAATTATTATCTACCTCAATCCAAAACCTTTTGAGCCAAGAGAACGTGATTATGCCTACGCAGGGTCGTTTTACTTCTTCGCCATGTGGATTGGCATAGGGGTATATGCACTCTACGAAGCTTTTAAGTCTTTTGCGCAAAGCGAATACAAGAAAATTGCGATTTTTGCCGGTGCAGGTTTGTTCCTAGCACTAATTATGGATATTGGCAGTGAAGTTTCTATGCCAACTACAATTGCATGGTTGATTATGTGTGCAATAGGAATCGGAGCATTAGGTCTGATGACAGGAATCAAAAAATTTCTCGGTCAAGAGAAGCAAGGAGCAATCGTTGCCGTTATTCTTGGCTTATTTATCCCAATTATTATGGGGGTGCAAGGTTGGGATGATCACGACAGAAGTTTAAAAACGTCTGCTCATGATTTGGCTTTTAATTACCTGAAATCAAATGGCCCTAATGGAATTTTGTTTACCAATGGCGACAATGACACCTTCCCGCTATGGTACATGCAAGAAGTTGAAGGCAAGAGAACAGATGTTCGTGTTTGCAACCTTTCTTTGATGCAAACGGATTGGTACACCAACCAAATGAAGTTAAAAACATACGAGTCGGATCCTCTACCAATTAAGTTTACAGAAGATCAAATTTTAATGTACGCAGGTAAGACAGATCAGGTTTTATTCTCCGATTTGTTTGAATTGTTCTATTTAAAAGCAAAACCAGAGGTCATTAAGAGCGTTATTGAGATGAGAGCGAAAGCTAACTCGGTTCAAATAATGCAAGCACTAAACGTTTTGACAGCACAAGGAGCGAGTCTTTTAAACGCTGCTTCTACAACTGATTCTAGAGTAATTGGAAGACTCAATAAAATAAAAGCAATAATGGCTGCACCTGTATCTGACAAGAATATTTCTACGCAGATTTACAATAAAATGAAAGCCGGTTTAGATGTTTTGAGTGCTTCACAAGGGAAAATGATTACCATGTCTAATGAGAATTTGCAAGCTCTGCAAAACTTGTTAATGGAGTTTGAGAAATCATGGAATTACACTTTCCTTGCTGATGCGATGGAATTTACTCGCAATGATGACAACCTCATTGACTTTGGTCAAGGACAAATGGTGCGTGTTTTTCCAAGTTCAGGGTTTATTCTCCCAGTGAATATTGAGAATGCTATTAATTCTGAGGTTATTAATAAAGGACAGAAAGACCAATGCAACAAAGAATTACGTTTTGAATTCACCAAGCGTTATTTAACAAGAGAACAAGTAATGATGCTGGATATTCTGGCAAACAATGACTGGGAACGAAGCATTGGATTCTCATCACCTGGAGGTTCAGATGTTTCTCTTGCTTTGTATAGAAAAGGATACATCAAGCAAAACGGAATGGTGTTCGAGTTGAGTCCTTTGGTAGATCCAAATGCTCGTTTTAATTCTGAGAAAATGTATAAAAATCTGATGGAGAATTACACCTACGGACAAATGAACAACCCAACGGTGTTAACGGATTATTACGCAAGAAGACACACAAGTCAGTACAGGTTGCACTTCCTTTCTTTGGCAGAAGATTATTTAGTAAGAGGAATGAGAGCGCAAGAAGGTAACAAGCAAAGAGAAATGTACGCGGATGCTGCTTCAAGTATCGTTGGACTTCCAGAAGAGGTTTCGGAGAAAGAAATCAACACTTATTTTGAAAAAGCGAAGAATTTATTACACCGATCGTTAGATATAATGCCTCCGAATATTGTTTTGGATTACGGAGAACCAAGTCCATCCCCGCGAGATAATTATACCATTAATGGTAAGTCACTCTCGGCATTTACAGATGGAATCATGCATGATTATGTTCGTGTTTTATATGCCTTAGGCGATAAGAAAAAAGCGGAAGAATTGGGAGAACTTGTTGCCACTCAGTTAGAGTCTATTCTAGCTTATTATGAAAAAGGCAATGTGGCAATTACTGCAAATCCACTCAGCACGAAGCATTTGTATGCGGCATTGAGTTCTTATTTCAAGTTAACTTCAGCTGCTAATGATGAAGAGTTGGGTGAACCAAACGGAGCGTTGGCAAAGAGAACCAAAGAGAAAATAGCTTACATTTATTCTACGATGTTCCCCTCAATGTTTGATCGATTAGAAGAATTGGCAAACAATAACGGGGAAAGTACTCGTCGAGGTTCAAGTGCTGGAAAATATGCCAATCGTTTGTTCCAATTGAAAGATTATTCAGAAGCAATGGCTGCAAGTTTTGGATTGGTTGATGGAAACAAGGATGCAAATCCGATTGGAGGAGCACCTTCTTTGGAAGAATTAATGAAAATGGCTCCAATAAAAGATTCGATAGAAAAATAATCAATGATTCGTTTTTTTAAAACCCCATTCTTGCATCGGTTGATATTCTACCGAAGGGTTTGGGGTTTTTCGAATAAAAAAGTGGTCTATTTAACCTTTGACGATGGTCCTACCGAAGAATTAACGCAATGGTTATTGGCTTTTTTGGAAAAGGAGAGAATTACTGCTACTTTTTTCTGCGTGGGAGAGAACGCACAGAAGCATCCAGAATTAATGCGAGAAATTGTTCAGGGTGGCCATGCAATTGGCAACCACACCATGCGCCATGAGAAAGGACTTAAAACCTCTAAAAAAGAATACTTAGAATCGATAGAAGAGGCAAGTAAACACATTGATTCTACACTTTTCCGTCCGCCCTATGGCAGAATGTGGGTCAGTTACACCAGAGCCATTCGCAAGAAATACAAAATTATTATGTGGTCGTGGCTATCCTATGATTTTGACGATGCAGTTTCTTCAGAACAAATTCTCCAAAACGCAAAAAAACAGATAAAAGGAGGAGATATTATCGTTCTTCATGACAATCCAAAAGTTAAAGATCGTTTAAAAGAATTACTACCAGAGTTAGTGAAGGTAATTCGAGAGAAAGGATTGGGGTTTGAGGTTATAAATGAAAAATGAAAGATGTAAAGTGAAAAATAAAGATGAATTGAATCACTTCAGTTTTTTTTAACAACTCCAACCTCCAAACCACGTCAGTCGAAAGCTCGAACAGCGTTAGCGAATCGAACACTCGAACAGCGAGTTTACGAGCGCATCCTCTTAAACACCGGCACCGTCGAGCAAGGTTCTCCATACATAATACTCTTCGCAACAGGTTGTAAAAAGCGAACCAACTCTACCATTGCAAATTCTGGCGCAGCAATATCTGAGCAACCTTTGATAATAATTCTACCGTCAATATATTTTGAAATGTCGTCTTTGAGAATATTCTTTCTGATGAGTTCTTTTTCAAGGTCCTTTTCTGAACCAACTACATAATCATTGGTGTGCGATTGCAATTGGGAGCAAATTAGCATAAATGCCCACGTTGGAATAATTGCATCTTCAGAGCAGTGAACAAAAACAGCTTTAGACGCATATTGCGACCAATCGTGATCTTTTGCCCAGGCTCTAAAATCTTTTTCTTTCAAAACCAATCGTTGCCATAATAAATCGGCAAAATCAATCGATGTTATTTCGATTCTAGGTTTGTAATCAGCAAGGTCTATGGAAATTAATCCACTCTCTTTCACACGATTTACAATTTCTGTCATAGGATAAAGATATAGATTTATTAGGAGAACACAATGCCTAATGACAAGATGACAGAAAAAAGATTTAGGCATAATCCTTGACAAATAAAGAACGATGTCAAGAAACAATCAATTTGGTTCTGCCTTTGAGGCAATTTTATATCCTTCGCTATTGGTGCTTACTATGTGGTTGGTCTTTTGGGCAGATCATTTGTTCCCAGAAATTGATTTTTACAAGTTTGGAATCAAGCCTTATGAAATCAGCAGTTTGAAAGGTATCCTATTAATGCCATTGATTCATGCAAAGAATGAAATTGGTCACATCGTTAATAATTCTCCTCCGACCTTTATTCTTTTGGCGGCTATTATTTTTTATTACAAAGAAATTGCCTTTAAAGTTTTTGCGCTGTCCTGGTTGCTTACGGGAATTGGTGTCTGGGTTTTTGCTGCAAATAATAACTCCTTCCATATCGGAATGAGTGGAGTGGTTTATGCCATGGCAGCTTTTTTGTTTACATCAGGGGTTATCCGGAAATACAAACCTTTGCAAGCTATCTCATTGTTCGTTGCCTTTATTTATGGGGGAATGATTTGGGGTGTTTTCCCTATCAAAGAGCAGGTTTCTTGGGAAGGCCACCTCGCAGGAATGCTTGTGGGAGTCATTCTTGCATTGATTTATAGAAAGAAAGGACCGCAAGCACCAAAATTCTTGTATGAAATTGAAAAAGAGTTGGGAATTGAACCTCCAGACCTTGAAGGTGAATACAATGAGAAAGTGAGGATTGAAACGGAGCGACTTGCAGAAATTGAGAGAGTAAGAAGAGCGGAGCAAGAATTTAGAGCAAGAAATGAAGAGCATAGAGCAAGAGTGCAGAGTGTTGGGCAAGAAAAAGGTATTCGGATAGTTTATGATTACAAAGAAAAACCGAAAGGTTCTGAAAAAAAAGAGGAATAGCTCTCTACTCTCTACTCTACACTCTTGCTCCAAACTCTTTACTCCATTCTAAACCCATCCACAATCCTCCCTGTACTTTTCGAACTTTCTTTCAAAGACAATTCTCCAAAATCAATGCAAAAATATTCTCCTGTACGCATTGAAATCGATTCATCGGTAAAATAATTGAGCAAATCAGAAATGCCAAAGTTGTGACCGACAATCAAGACGTCCTTTTCGTTAGAATTCTTCCAAAGCTGCTCAAGCATTGTTTCTTTGTCACATAAATAAAAGTCCAATCGATATAAAACATCAGTGAAATGAGAGTTCTCCGCAATGATTTTAAAGGTTTCTCTTGTTCTGTTTGCCTCGCTACACCAAACGGTTGTGTTCTCCAGTTTACCGCATAAATAAACGGATAACGCTTCGGATTGTTCCAGTCCTTTTGAGGCAAGAATTCGGTCAACATCGAGTTCTCCAGAAGAAGAAACGGCCTTTGCGTGTCGTATAAGATAAAGTTTCATAATAATTATTTTACTTTTCTCCCCAACCTTTCTTTGTTTCGCTTCGTTTTTAGTTTGAGAGCTTTAAAAGATAAAGTCAAGAAGTGGTAGAAAAAGTGAGATAAATCGATAAAAAAGTGTAAATTACGTTAAAATATTGAAAGTAAGGCCATTAAAAAAATCAATGGACATCACACCTGAAATAATAAAGTCATGCATCAGTGATGACCGCAAGGCAATCAATCTCCTATATGAGTATGGTTTCAGGACACTTATGCCCGTATGTTTTCGTTACAATAAGAACGAAGAAGATGCGCGTGCAGCTTACAATGTTGGTTTTATCAAAATATTAAACGGATTGGCAAAATTGGACGAAAACGCGAATTTCAATGCTTGGTCAAGACGTATAATGGTTAATTCTCTCATAGACGAATACAGAAAGAATAAAAAATACAACGAAAGAATTTACAAAAGCGACAGTGATGCTGAATTGGATTATTATTCAACGGGAACAGAAAATGAGGCGGAGAGTAACATGGGGTTGGAAAACATCATGGAGTTAATAAAAGAGTTGCCAGAAATGACAGGTCGTGTTTTTAACCTGTTTGTCATCGACGGATATTCGCACAAAGAAATTGCAGAGCAACTTGAAATGTCCGAGGGAACCTCGAAATGGCATCTTTCAACGGCTCGAAAAATGTTAAGAGAAAAATTAGAAAGATTAGAAAACCAGAATCAACGAATGGTAATATGAGTTTGACAGATAAAGAAATAGACAAGTTATTTCAAAATAACGCCAATAATGCTTCTTTCGAGTACAAAGATGCCTATTGGAAAGAATTGGAGGCGATGTTGCCACCTAAAAAAGAAGGGGGAGTACTTTGGTTAGTTATTCCGCTATTATTTATTGGTTTACTCGTTTTTGCTCCGGTTATTAATGGGAGTAGTAACGCAATCAATGAAGAAGCAACGACATTGCTTGCAAACAATGAGAACGATACAACTACATTGAATGAGAAATCAACGCTAACAAAGAATAAGCTTACAAAAACGGATATTCCAAATAATGAAATTTCTTCCGAGAATGTGGGGAGTGATTCTCAAGCGGGAAATCAATCGACGGAGACACAACAGAAAAAAGTAAAAACTGACAAGCAAGGAACATCAAGTTCTCAAAAGAGCAATAATTCAGGAGTTAACAAGAATTATTTGAAAGTAAACAATGTTGGTCAATCAATCGATGTGACAGATAGTAAAGGTGAATCTAAGAGTGATTCTAATGAGAAAGTTGCTCTCAATAATAACCAAAACCTCGTGAATAATCAAGTCGATGATAAGCAAGAAACACAAGAAGACTTCTCAAGCAAACAATCAGATCAAGGTTCAATTGACGCATTATCTACCGCAGAACTTTCAGTAATAGAAGTTAATCGCAATCAAGAGTTAGCAAAGCTATTTCAAGATTTACAAATGCCAACTCGTTCTACCTTTTACATTCAAGCGTTGGGTGGATTATCACAATCCATGATCACACCATCTGATAGACTTTCCTATTCGATGGGGGTAGGGATTGGTGCAAACTTTAACAAGGGTCGTTTTGTTTTTACTACTGGTCTAAATGGCATTTGGTCCATTTACGATGATTTGGTTTTAAGCAGGCAAGCAAAAGTATATGGCTTTGGTTCAGAGGTGTATAATTATGATTTAAAATTTAGAGAATTATTTTCTCTTGAAGCTGATCTTTCTATAGGTTATAGATTTGGCAATAGCACAGTGAGTGTTGGGGTGAGACCTTCGTACATTGTGGGTTCAAAAGTTAATTATAGGATTAATGACGATGAGGACAACTACACTACGGAAAACTTTTACGGCTATTCTGACGGAATTTATAGATTCGGAATTAAACCAATGTTGGGTTATTCTTATGACTTTAAATCTGGGGTCACAGTCGGTATAAACATCGGTGCTCAAATTATGCCATTAGTAGATGCTGCATCTATCAATGGAGAAAATAGTGTCTTGCCAATAGATGGACAATTGTATTTAAGAAAATCGATTAATTTTAGAAAATAAATGAAAACTAAGAACATATTTTTACTACTGATTACGCTAGGTGTGTTTACTTTTTCTGCATGTAAGAAGGATAAACTATTACCGCCAGAGTCAACCGACCCTGTGTTCATGGCCTCTGGTAATTTTGGTGCTCAGTCATTTTCAGTGGTAGCTGGAGACGATGATGCTTATATGTACACCATGACCAATGTAGTGTATGGAGTGGAGGTTGCCTCGGGAGAATTAGCAAATAATAACTTTGGAATAGAATTAGGGATTTATAATGGTCAAATAGATAAGATGAATGCTGATTTTGAGAGCGGTATGTCTCTTACTCCTACTTTTTCTGAAAAAATGACAACACCAATTACAACTTTAAGTGCAAACTACTTCTCAAACAGTACATTTATTCAATCAATTGATTGGGTTGTGGATGGCATGAGCCTTGGAGTAACAGTGCCGATAATGAACCCAGGACATTATAATGTGACGGCAAACATCTCTTATATGGATGGTTCTTCAGCATCTTTGACAAATGACCTTATTTTGGGATATGAGCGTTCTGTAAATGAACCGCTGAATTATCTTGAATACTCAGATTCTACAGCCTCACTTTGGATTCCAATGGGAAATGTTCCGATACAATCGGTTACTTGGTATTTAAACAATGTACTCCTACCTCAAGTTGCAGATAGTATTGGTATTGATATTTTGGGTGGTATTAACGAAATTAGAGCAGAAATAATCTATACGAATGGTGCTACACGGACGAGGTCAGTATTGGTGGACAGTTCTCCAAATTACCTTAGGTCCATAGAGGACTTTACGTTTTTTGAGGAATCTTCGGTCAATATTCTTCAGGATTTTAACATTTTGGTTAAATTAACCTCAAATGGAATGATTTATGAATCAGAGTTAGCAGATAATAGTGCGTCAACGATTCAAATAAATTCGTTTGAATATTATGGACTGAACAATGCTGGAAACAAAGTCTACAAGGTGGACGCGGATGTTTCTTGTAAAGTAAGATCTGCGGCTGGTGGAGTTGATATTCCATTGTCATTCTCAACGATTTTTGGATTTGAAGTCAAATAACCCTACTTTGCAAGCGATAAAAAAAACTAAAATGAAATACTTCTACCTATTAACTCTATTTGTTCCTTTTTTTGGGACATCTCAAATAACAATTTCAAACTCTGATTTCGCAGATGGAGGAGACATCACAGCAACCTCAACAGCGACTGACCCTGCTATTGATTATGTAACTACAGGTGCAAATCAAACATGGGATTTTTCTAATTTAACTGCAACCGGACAGACAGTCAGAGATTATCAACTCGTTTCAGGGGCTTCTTTTTTAGTGCAGTTTGTTTTTGGTTCTTTCGCTCCTTCTGATTATAAGGCGACGAATTATCTGCCGTCAGATGCGTTGCCTTTGGACCAAATTTCAAATTTCTTACCTGTATCGATTACAGATGTCAATGCGTATAGTAAGAACAGCGCAGATTCGATAACATCTGTTGGTTTATCTGTAGTTGTGGAAGGAACAGAAATTCCTTTTAAATCAGATACGATCGAAACACGGTATAAATTCCCGTTGAATTTTAATGATACTTATTATTCTCGAGGATATTCCAAATTGGATATGAATCCTGTATTTAATGGTGTTTGGATTCAATACAGACAAAGAAACTCTGTTGTTGATGGATGGGGCAGTATCACCACTCCTTATGGAACTTTTGACGTTCTCAGAATAGATCATTTTATTACAGAACTAGACTCCTTGATTTTTGAAATTCAAGGCTTTCCAATTGCGATAGAATTACCAATACCTGACAGTCATGAATATGAATGGATTGCTGTTGGAGAACAAGAACCTATTCTTAGAATTATTACTTCTATAATTCAAGGCAATGAGCAAGTAACAAGTATTGAATACAAGGACATCAACTTGAGCGCAAGTTTGGAAGAATTAGATGGTAAATTGAAGATTTATCCGAATCCGAGCAGTGATTTCATTAAAATTGACAACCTTGAGGGAGCATCTACTTTTAGTGTATTCAACATTGATGGTGCGCTAGTCTTAAATGGTGCTATTGATTCAAATTCCAACACTATTGATATTTCTAAATTATCAATAGGAACATATACTGTTCTTGTAAATTCCAAAGGAACTCCTCTGATTAATTCTTTTGTAAAAAACTAAAGTGTAACTTTGCACCTGAAAGGTAAACCAGTCTATCGCTTTGCATTGATTGCAAAGAGGAAAGTCTGGGCAGCAAAGAGTACTGTGCTTCTTAACGGGAAGGCGCATCCTAGGATGTGACAGAAAGTGCCACAGAAAGGAAGACTACCAAAAACGCAAGTTGTTGGAAAAGGTGAAAAGGTGGGGTAAGAGCTCACCGGATTGTTGGTGACAATAATCGCTTGGTAAACCTCACAGGCTGAAAAATCATGTAAACCTGGGCTTGAGAATTGCTCGTTCGACTAGGTGGGTAGATTGATGGATTCCGAGAGTGATTTCGGAACTAGATAAATGATAGACTATGCAATTTTTTTTGCAGACACAGGACCCGGCTTAAGGTTTGCCTTTCTTTTTTTACTCAATTTCACAGCCTCTTTGATGGTGTTTTCAGGAGAAAAAGGAAGATAAGAAGCATGACCTATAAACAACGCGTTTTCAACACGACCATCGAGAGAATAATTAAGACTTGTCAATTGTAGCCCCGCAAAGGATTTAGTTTTTACATTTTTAATACTTCTCAATGAGGCAACCTTACTTTTCTTATTCAGAGAATTAACAATCAATGTGTCTCCTTTAATGGTTGCAGATTTAATTTTCTTCATGCAGAAAGCATAAAATATAAATGCAGCTATTGTAATCAGCATAACTACTCCTAATTTCACAAAAGTTAAGCGAGAAGAAAACAGAAGGAAAAAATCGATGGAAGCTATTAGCAGAAGAATGGTTAGTAATGAAACTCTAACTTTTACGACATAATTTTTAGGAAGAATGCAAATTCTTTTACGATTAGAAAGATCTTGAATTAGTTCTCGTCGTCTATGCATCTTGGAATAAGTTAGACAAGTTTACACAATTATCCGTTAAACTCAAAGTTTTTGCAGATGAAAATTAGTCTATCTTTTGCAAAACACGCTCAACAGTCTGATAATAGTACATTAATTTCTCTGGCAATTCTTTGTACTTTCGAAATTGACTGGACTCTCCAAGAACTGGCACAGTGTGATTTTTCTTGTTCAACAGAAGATTATTTTCTTCCAAAGTATAAAAAAGAATAAACTTCTTAGCTAAAGAATAATTTTGCGCTTGCTTTACGATACTCATTGAATGTACATTGTAAAATGAACCATTTGAACGAGCATTAGGGTAGGTTAAAAAACGATTCTCGAAATTATAAAGCGTGTTTTCGTTTGTTGTATATTCCCGGTAAGTTGTTAAAATTGGCAATTTCGAAAGATTTGAATCCACAAAGTTTTTTTCTGTTAGACTGTTCTCACTAAAATCCCTAATCCAACGGTTTGCTTTTACTTTTTTTAATTTTGAAGATATAGGCGCCAACATCGGAATCAATTCTCTTTTTGGAAGAAGATTGAAGTGTTTGAGTCTGAGTAAATCGTTATATGTCCTCGCTTTTAGACCATCGCTGTTCGCAATTATATAAGGGTCTAATCCAAAACCTACAAAATTGAATTTAGACGAACTGATTTTCTGTATAGAAGGATGCAACTCCTCTTTAAAATAAATTTGTTGCAATATTTCTCTTTTTTGCATCCTATAGACATCGAATAAAGATTGCACTAGAATTAAATCCGCCTGGACATTATTTCCTTGATTACGCATCAGACCAATAATTTTATTCGCTTCCATGTTGATAATCTCCAAAGAAATATTCTCTTCTGCAATGAATTTCCTAAAAAAAGTAGTGTCAGAATTGTCAAGATAGTCAGACAGAATGGTCAATTGTTTATTCTCACTTGGTTTTGCCGTTTCAATAGAACAAGAGTTGAGTAGCGCAGTTATTGCAGTGAAAATGACCAAGATTAATGTTGCTCCCAAACGATTCATTGAATAAAGATATTAATTGTTGCAGAATTCTCGCATACTTCTTCCTTTATCTTAACTAAATGCTGTAATTTTGCAGAAAAATATTCCGAAATGGCCGAAACGAAGAAACAACAGAAATTGAATGCAATCATTTTAAATCTTAATTCACAAGATGAGAAAAAGGTGTCTAAAGCAATAAAATCGTTCGAAGCAAACGGGGATTCTTCTGTGATTAGACACTTAGCAGAACGTCTTTTGAAAACTATTTCCGAGAAGAATAAAACCGAAATCATTGAACTGTTAAGTAGTTTGAAAGATACTTCTGTTAAGGGAGAATTAATGGCAATCATTGATGATGAGAAATTCTTGGACATTAGACAGTTGATTCTCACAAGTATTTGGAACACCAAAATTGATTTTTCTGGATATGTAGATGAGTTTGTTTTTATTGCTATTCACGGAAGTTTTCTCGAAGCAATTGACTGTTTAACGATCATTGAGAACCTAGAAGGTCCATTTATGGAAGAAGATTTGCTAGAAAGCGAAAGTCACCTCAAAAATTACATGACCAGCGATACTCCCAAAGATGAACAACGAGCAGTGATTTTGAGCGAAATCGCACTGAAATTAAAAGATTTTAATGAAGATGTCGATGATGACGAAGGTTTTGATTTAATTATGGAGTAGAATAAGAAACGCTCGTGCCTCACTTTTTGTCATTTAGAAACGTTAACGCTTTTAGAAAGTTAGACGAGATTGCTTTCCTCACGATAATAATCCATAATTCTAACAAGAATCAACGTTCTATTCCCACCCAAATCTTTCTTCCAGCAATCCATCCACGTAAGAACGAACATTCTTATTCTTAATCAAGTCCAAAACTTCTCCGATAAATGCGGAAACCATCAATTGATGAGCAGAACGTTTAGATATACCTCTTGCGCGTAGATAAAAAATTGCTTCATCGTCCAACTGACCTGTTGTAGATCCGTGAGAGCACTTAACATCGTCCGCATAAATTTCTAATTCAGGTTTAGAATTGACCGTTGCATCATCGGACAACAACACGTTTCCATTCGATTGAAAAGCATTGATTTTTTGTGCATTTGGACGAACGAAAACTTTGCCGTTAAACACCGCCGTTGATTTATCATCCATCACTCCTTTGTACAACTCGTGCGATTCGCAATGTGCAGCAATGTGATCAACAATTGTATGATTATCAATATGTTGTTTATTCTTTGTGAGGTAGATGCCGTTCAAAACACTGTTGCAATTTTCACCGTTTACGTTGATATGCAAATTGTTACGAACGAATCCCCCGTTTAATGTTGAGGTGTTAATCGTGAACAAAGAATTGCGCTCTTGCGAAACTTCTTCAGTACTAATGTGAAAGGATTGCTCGTCTTCGTATTGAATCTTATCAATTGATAAAACAGCATTCTCCGCAACATTGATTTCCGAAGTTGTATTGCAGAATTTCTTATCTCCTTCTTCAGAAAAAAAGCCTTGAATGATGTGTGCCTGCGATGATTTTTCCGCATTCACAATCACTTTGAAGTTGGAAATAACTTCTGTTCCTTTGAGGATGTGCAAAATCTGAACGGGTGCTTCAACGGCTGTATTTTTAGCAATCGTGATTTGAACTCCATCTGTAAGATATGCCGTATTGAGAGAATTGAAAATTTCATTCTCCAATTTTAATTTTGTTGCAGGTAATTCTTTCAACTCAGAAAGTAAGGAGTAAGAAATTCCGTTTGGCAACTCATTGCTTGATAGTTCTTCCGAAAAATGACCATTCACAAACACCAAAGTTGCTGCCGAAGAATCAATGTTAAACTTTTCAATATTGGCAACCTTTGCTTGTTGATTGGTAAACGCAATCTTGCCAATTTTGGCAACGCGCGTATATTTCCAAGCTTCAGTTCGAGTAGTTGGTAGGGGAGTATTCTCCAGAACCTCTAATGCCATTCTCTTGTTCTCACTTGAAATAGCAATGCTTGTTACTTCTAATTTAGAAGAAAGTTCAACTTTTTTATGTGCAATTACATCCATTTGATCTTAGTTTGCCAATTCTTCCTTAATCCAATCGTATCCTTTCTCCTCTAATTTCAGCGCCAGTTCTTTGCCTCCTGTTTTTACAATTTTGCCGTCGTATAAAACATGCACAAAATCAGGAACGATGTAATCGAGCAGACGTTGATAGTGAGTAATAACGATGGTTGCATTTTTGTCGCTCTTCAAGGTGTTAACACCATTTGCAACCACACGCAAAGCATCGATATCTAATCCAGAATCCGTCTCATCGAGAATCGCCAACTTCGGATTCAACATCGCCATTTGAAAAATTTCGTTTCGTTTCTTTTCTCCGCCAGAAAATCCTTCATTGACACTTCTTGAAGCCAATTTTGGATCTAATTCTACCAATTTCGACTTCTCTCTAACCAATGCCATGAAATCTTTTGCAGAAATAGGATTTTCCCTTTTAGACTCTCTAATCTCGTTGATTGCCGTTCTCAAGAAGTTGATATTCGAAACACCAGGAATCTCAATCGGGTATTGAAATGCCAAGAATAGGCCTTCTCTAGCTCTTTCTTCCGTTGCTAAATTCAATAAATCAGTCCCTTCGAAATCAACAGTTCCTTCCGTTACTTCGTAATCTTCTCTTCCAGCCAACACGGAAGCCAATGTACTTTTACCAGCACCGTTTGGTCCCATAATCGCATGGATTTCTCCAGCTTTAACAGTTAGATTCAATCCTTTTAGAATCTCTTTATCGCCAATTTTAGCATGTAAATTTTTAATTTCAATCATTTTTTTTCTTTGTTGTTTAAAGACGCTACGCTTTAGAAACGCAGTGCTCTTAGATAGTTAGAAACGCTCTGCGAGCTTTTAGAAAGTCAACTCTCAATTTTGACATTTCTAATTCTAACAACTATCTTCTTAAAAACTCCTCACTCCTCATTTCTCACTTAACAAGCTACCCCACACTTCCTTCTAAACTTATCGTCAGTAATTTCTGTGCTTCAACAGCAAATTCCATTGGTAACTGATTCAATACTTCTTTGCAATATCCATTGACAATCAATCCGATTGCTTTTTCTTCACTAATTCCTCTTTGTAAGCAATAGAAAATTTGATCTTCACCAATTTTAGAGGTTGTTGCTTCGTGTTCTATTTTTGAACTGCTGTTCTTACACTCAATGTACGGAAAGGTATGTGCACCGCACTCATCCGTCATTAGCAAAGAATCACATTGCGAAAAATTTCGTGAATTTGTTGCGTTCTTGTGAATCTGAACAAGACCTCTATAAGAGTTATGTGATTTTCCAGCAGAAATACCTTTCGAGATAATCGTACTCTTGGTATTCTTGCCTAAATGAATCATTTTCGTTCCCGTATCTGCTTGTTGATAATTGTTGGTTACTGCCACAGAATAGAATTCTCCAATAGAATTGTCTCCCTTCAGAATACAAGATGGATATTTCCACGTAACGGCAGAACCAGTTTCAACTTGCGTCCATGAAATTTTTGAATTCAGTCCGCAAATTCCACGTTTGGTAACGAAGTTAAAAATTCCACCCAAACCATTCTTATCACCAGGATACCAGTTTTGAACAGTCGAATATTTTATTTCTGCATTGTCCTTTGCGATTAATTCTACAACGGCCGCATGCAACTGATTTTCGTCTCGCTGAGGTGCAGTGCAACCTTCTAAATAAGAAACGTAAGAACCTTCATCGGCAATCACCAATGTTCTTTCAAACTGTCCTGTTCCGCCTTCGTTGATTCTAAAATAAGTCGATAATTCCATTGGACATCTCACTCCTTTTGGGATGTAGCAAAAAGAGCCATCTGTAAAAACAGCAGAATTTAATGCTGCGTAGAAATTATCACTTGTTGGAACAACCGTCCCCATGTGTTCTCTCACTAATTCAGGATATTCTTGAACAGCTTCTGAGAAAGAACAAAAAATGATTCCTAATTCTTTCAGTTTTGCCTTGAATGAGGTTGCTACAGAAACAGAATCCATTACAAAATCAACAGCAACGTTTGTTCCTGTCAACCTTTTTTGTTCTTCCATAGAAATCCCCAATTTTTTCATGGTTTCTTTCATTTCTGGATCAACATCGTCCCAACTTTCGTACTTTTTAGTCTGTTTTGGTGCAGAATAATAAATAATGTCTTGAAAATCGGGTTTCTTGTATTTTACATGTGCCCAATCTGGTTCTGTCATCTTTTTCCACATTTCAAAAGCCTCCAAACGGTTTTCTAGCATCCAATTTGGCTCTTCTTTTTTTGCAGAAATAAATCGTATAATGTCTTCGTTGAGTCCTTTTGGTGCTTGGTCAGCATCAATATCGGTCGTAAAACCAAATTTATATTCTTGATTTTCTAAGTCTTGTGCTAACTCATCTTCTGTATAATTTGCCATGACTTCTTATATTGAAAACGATTCTCCGCAACCGCAAGTTCTATCCGCATTTGGGTTAACAAAGACAAAACCTTTGCCATTGAGACCGCCAGAATAATCTAAAGTAGTCCCCACTAGGTATAAGTAACTTTTCTTATCAACCACTATTTTAATGTCATTGTTCTCAAATGTTTTGTCATTCTCCAATTCTTCATTGTCGAATTTAAGTTGATACATCAGCCCAGAACAACCTCCACCTTCAACGCCAACACGGATGAAAAGACCTTCCTTTTCATCTTCAGACATCAAACGAATTGCTTGCGCCTTTGCTTTATCAGTTACTATTATCATTTGCTTTTTTTTTAAAATCTCTACTCACTATTTAGAATAATTATAAATAAAGAATGATTTCGTTGCAAAAATACCTTTTTTATGGGATAGCTGCAAGAAAAATTTGATTATAGATAAATTTTAAGGTTCAACTTGTTGGGCAAGATGTTTTTGTATCGCAAGATTTATAATCTTTTGTAAGAATGAGTGTTTTTTTTCTACTTTTACACCCATTCAACGCACAATGAAGGTATTTAAAGGTTTTGATAGTCTAGAAGAAATCCCCAATCCAGTTCTCACGATTGGAACCTTTGACGGTGTTCACTTAGGACATCAAAAAATCATAGAGCAACTCAATGAGGAGGCGGCAAGAGTTGGAGGAGAATCCGTTCTTTTCACTTTCTACCCTCATCCAAGAATGATTTTGTATCCTGACAGTCATGGGCTTAAATTAATTCAAACACAGGTTGAGAAAATTGACAAGTTGCGAAGAATGGGCTTGCAAAACGTAATTATTCATCCTTTTTCCAAAGAGTTTTCTCGTCTTTCTGCAATAGAATTTGTGCGAGACTATTTAGTGAATCGACTTCATGTAAAAAAACTGGTTATTGGTTATGATCATCAATTCGGGAAGAATAGAGAAGGAACTTTACAGTTTTTAAAAGATGTTAGTGATACGTATGATTTTCAGGTAACTGAAATTGCAGCGCAAGAAATAGACGAGGTAAATATCAGTTCTACCAAGATTAGAAAGGCAATCGAAGAAGGTGAAATGGAACTGGCAAGTTCTTATTTAGGTGAACCTTTTGAGTTTTTCGGAAAGGTGGTAGAAGGTCAAGCAATAGGGCGTGATTTGGGTTATCCAACGGCTAATATTGATATTGAAAGTGGGATAAAATTGATTCCGAAATCAGGAGTTTATGCGGCAAATGTATTGTTGCCAAACGGCGCGGTGAAAGAAGGAATGATGAATATTGGAGTGAGACCGTCAGTTGGAATCGCACAAAATGACACTTGCATTGAGGTTCATATATTGGATTTTGAAGGCAACCTTTATGGAGAACACGTTACGGTACAATTATTGAGAAGATTTAGAAGTGAAATGAAATTCGATTCTCTGTTTGAATTGAAAGAACAAATCCAACAAGATGAAAGAGATATTCGTTCTTATTTTTCTGTTAAACTTTAGTCAAAGTTTTGGACAAAAGTATGTTGTTCCGAACGTAATAATCTACGATTGGGAAGAAGTAAAAACAGCAAATCCAGACACGATTTATGGAGTATCCTTCCAAAAAATGAAACTTACGGAAGTGCCAAAAGAATTAGAGAAGTTTAAAAACCTTCGCGTTTTGGACTTGAGTAAGAACAAAATCACTCAACTCCCCAAGTTTATTGGTGAATTAAAATTTTTGGAAGACTTAGATTTGACCAAGAATAAGCTAAAGAACTATCCAATTGTTTTATGCAAGAATTCTTCCCTTCGTTTTCTACGTTTGGGGCGCAATCTTTTTGAAAGCATTCCCAGTTGTATTGAAAGTTTGCAAAACCTTGAATACCTTGATTTGTATGACACTCCAGCGACCTTGTTGCCGGAGTCTTTGACAAGGATGGAGAAACTGAAAGAGATTGATTTATCCGGGATTCGCTTCAGTCCAACCTTTCAAGAAACATGGCTAAACAAGTTGCCAAATGTGAAATTGGTGTTTGATGCTCCTTGCGACTGTTTGGAGTAATTCAAAAATAACACCTCTAATTGCCAACCTTATCAATAAATTCTCCGTCTTAGTTTTGTGTTAAGGATTTTTAAAGACTATTGATTTTTTGTATCTTTAACACCTCATTCTAAAACTGTGCTGTATAGAATGGTAAAACTATAGTGACAAATTATGAAAAAACTACTCATTACATTAACACTTTTCGTATCCTGCATTGCGTTTGGGCAACAAACGACACAGTTTAGTCAGTACATGAAAAACCAATACATGGTGAACCCTGGTTCTGCCGGAATGTATGATTTTCTCGACATTACAATCGGAGGAAGAATGCAATGGGTTGGATTTGAGAATGCTCCAATGTCTTCTTATTTATACGCATCTTCACCTTTAAAGAAGAAAGGTGGGCGAGCAAAATATAATCCTGGAATTAGAATTAGCAACAGAGCAACACAAGCACCCAAGGTAAGCACAGGGAAATTGAAGCATGCTGTTGGTGGATTTGTATTGGCTGACCAATATGGAGCCTACCAACAAATTAAATTTGCAGGAACCTATGCTATACACATGCCTTTGTCAAGAGATTATAACCTCTCATTAGGAACAAATATTGGACTGTCAAACAGAGGGTTTATAAAAGACAGAGCACAAACATTAAATATGCTTACAGGTGTTGGAACAGACCCGACTTATGATGCGTATTCTGCTTCTGCAACATTGAATACACTTGATATTGGTTTGGGTATGTATTTTTATTCTCAAGAACTGTTCGTTGGAATTTCTGCAGAACAATTGACCAAAGATTTAGTGAGTTTTGGTTCTGGAACGGCCAATTTTGATCCTCGAATGCATTTTAGAGGAACTGCGGGATACAAATTCGAAATGAACAGAGACTGGTCAGCAACACCATCTATTTTAGTGAAATATGTACAAAATGCACCTGTTTCCTTTGAAGGTTCTGCAATTTTTGAATACAAAAATTGGGTGTGGTTTGGATTGTCTTATCGAAATAAAGATGCAGTTATAGCAATGGTTGGTCTAAACATAAGCGAACGATTTAAGTTCGGTTACTCCTTTGATTATAGCGTTTCAAGATTCAATCAATACAGTTCAGGTGGACACGAGGTTGTTTTGGGGTTAATGTTCGGAAGATAAATCAGCATGAAAAATAAGTTGTTACTTTTTAGTTTTGCGTTGGTCGCAAGCTATTCTAATGCACAATTCTGGAAAACTTCAGAAATAGAAAAGTTAACGGGTGCTGTAAATACGGGCGCAGAGGAAAGTATTCCTGTTTTTTCAAAAGATGAAAATATCCTTTATTTTGTAAGAACATTTGACAAGTCGAACGAGGGAGGCTACAATGACCAAGATGTTTGGTACAGCGAGAAAGATTCCGTTGGCGATTATGGGGCGTGCAAAGCGCTCAAATCCATTAACAATAAGTACAATAATTCTGTTGTAGGAATAAATTCTGGAGGTTCTGCTATGTATTTAATCAATGCGTATGGAGGAAAGAAAGATTTTGCCAAAGGAATTGCTGTTGCAAGTGGTGGTGGTGATTCGTGGAAGAATCCAACCAAGATAGACGTTCCCAATTTGGACATTAAAGGTGATTACTACGGCTTTCACGTAGATGAAGACGAAGATGTGATGATTATTTCTTATTCAGGCGAAAATTCTCTCGGTGAAGAAGATCTTTATTATAGTTTGAAGGAAGATGGTTCGTGGGCGGCGCCAATTCATATGGGAAGTGCTATTAATTCGACCGGGTTTGAGATTTCACCTTTCTTATCAATTACACATGATACACTTTTTTTTTCGAGCAATGGTTTTGGCGGAGAAGGAGATGCAGATATTTTTTACGCAGTAAAACAAGGTGGTTGGAGTGATTGGTCAGCGCCAATTAATGTTGGTTCAACAATCAATTCTCCAAAATTTGACGCCTATTTTTCTCACAACGGAAGACAGGCTTATTGGTCGAGTAATCGCGATGCAGAATTCAGTGATATTTACAGGTTAGAGATTCTCTATCCGCCACTAGCGATATCTGCAATAGGTAAAGATGTGACTGTCTACAATGGAAATGATGGAAGCATTGACGCAACAATAGATGGAGGAGTAGCTCCTTTTTCGTATACTTGGAGCAACGGTTCTACGGATGAAGACCCTACTGATTTAGTAAAAGGAGAATATAAAGTAACAGCAACGGATGCAAGAGGTCAGGTTGCTACAACAACTGTTTTAATTGACGAACCACCGTTGGAAATAACTCCAGTGGATGTTGTGAGTTACGAGAATTTCCAATTCAAATACAACTTCAAATACAATAGAAATAAGCTTTCAACTAGAAAAGGAAAGTTGAAGAGATTTGTAAAAGATATAGAGCGTCAATTTAAAGACGGGCGAGGTTCCGTTACCATTAATATTCATTCTTCTGCCTCTAATGTTCCAACCAAAACGTACAGAACGAATAAAATTTTGGCTTCAAAACGTGCAGAGAATATGAAATATGATTTAATTTCTTTCTTCGAAAAGAAAGGATATGAAAATCGTGTGAATGTTGTAATAGTTACAACAGAGGTGGCTGGACCAGCTTATGAGGCAGATGCTCGGTCACAAGATAAATATTTGCCGTTTCAGTTTGTGGAGTTGGTGACTGAGTGAAATAAATAATAAGTAGTACGGGTCGGTCGCGACCGACCCGTACTACTTATTATTTATTTCCTAATCAAACTTAATCGCCTTCACAGGACTAATTCTTGTTATCACAATACTCGGAAGTATCAATGCCAACACACAAACCAATAAAGTGCCTGCGTTGAGAATCAACCAATGCGAGAAGGTTAATTCTATCGGAACCTCGCTCAGATAATAAACCTCTGGGTTGAGTTTAAAAATGCCTAAATATTTCTGAGCAAAGCAAATTCCAAGACCAATGATATTGCCCCAAATCATTCCTCGGCTAATTAAAAACGTAGCTTGAATGAGGAAGATTTTTCGGATGCTCCAATTCGTTGCGCCCATCGCTTTCATCATGCCGATAAAGTTAGAACGAATGAGAATTAGAACAAGCAATGCCGACCCCATATTAATAATGCCGATGAGAATCATCAACACCAAAATAATAACCACATTGATGTCTAAGAAGTCCAGCCAAACAAAGATCTCTCGTTGATTATCCTTGATGCTGGTTGTCATGAGCAATTCGTCGTATTGATTGGGAATAAAATCGATTTTCTTTTTGATTCTCTTAAATGTCGCATCCAAAGTTGACCAATCATTGAGCATAATTTCAAATCCGCCAACGTAGTTGTGAGAACTCCCTTTTCCGTCTATTGCTTCAAATTTAATCGTCTTTTGTGATGCTTTAATGGAGAATTTAGAACCGTCGTCATTGAGGTAAGTTCGTTCAATCTCATCAAAATCATCGTGTTGGACATCGCAAAAACTTCTGCCCAAACCATCAATCGTAATTTTAAGATAAGCCGTGTCTGCCAAACTCGTTTCTTCATCTGTCGCGTTGATGTTTACGTAGTAATCAGATGCAATCAAACGAATTGTCGTGTCACGAAACGGGCAGAGAAGAAAACCTGCAAATTCTTCATAACCTTTGCCCCAATCGTAGCGAAAATTACCGTTACCACCTGTTACATCTGCTTTGATAATGAGTTGTCCCTCATACAATGTGTCAGCAATATCAATCGATGCTTTGATACCCCAATCGTTCAATTCTTGCACGTGTTTTAGGTTGCCGATTGCAATTTTCTTGTCAAATTCTTCCAAACCGGTAGAATAAATACCACTGACCACAAACGCACGCCGCACAGGTTGATTTTTCACGAAGAATGCAACGACAGTATCGCCAACGCTGTAATGCAAATCATTGGAAAGCTTTTGAGAAATCAGGATGAAATTATTCTCCGCTTCTTTTTTGAAATCGGGTAATTTTCCTTCCTTTAAATAGTTTTTGAAGAATTCCCAATTGTAATTTTCATCAACACCTTTGATAATCGCACCAAAAACATCTTGTTGAATTTCCATCGTGTCTTTTCCGTTCGGTAGCGTGTAGCTAACTTCATTCTTCTCCGATTGAAAAAGAACAGGTTTGTACCCGACAGGATAAATGGATTTTACTTCGGCATCATTCTCAATCGAAGAAATAAATTCTTGGTCGCCACGAATAGCCTCACTTTCGTAAACGGTATTCTCGCCAGCAGCCATCACAAAGATATGCGCTCCAAACCCACTTATTTTTTGGCGTACTTCTTGTTGGAATCCAGTCACAACGGCAATGGTTATCAAGTTGACAATCACTGCCAACGCAATACTAATTATAGAAATACGAACAATAGGTTTAGAAACTTTCTTACCTTGCACAACACTTTTAAGCGTCTTTTTCGATATGAAATATTCAAATGCCAAATTCAATTTTCGACTAAAATACATAAAGCTTCTCGGCTTGAAAAGTATTTTCATTTTTTTGATTTCAGCTTGTGCAAATGGAGCGCCGGTAAATATCGTTGAAGATTCGTTAGCAGAGACAAAAACTGAGCATATAGAAGAACAAGAGCCCATCATCGTTGGGGCAGAAAAATTAGGCAGTTTTGTTCCGCTTCTGCAAGGAGTAGGAGTGGGGATTGTCGCCAATCAATCGTCTATGGTTCAAGACCAACATTTGGTCGATGTGTTGAGTAATATGAGAATCAATGTGCGTGCTGTATTCTCGCCAGAGCATGGGTTTCGGGGCGACGCAGATGCCGGAGAGCATGTTCTCAATGGCAAAGATAAGAAGACAGGATTCCCATTAATTTCTTTGTATGGGAAGAATAAAAAACCAACCAAAGAGCAGTTGAAAGACATCAAAGTAATGATCTTCGATATACAAGATGTTGGCGTTCGTTTCTATACGTACATTTCGACATTGCATTACGTAATGGAGGCGTGTGCGGAGAATGATATTTTATTGATTGTTCTCGATCGGCCTAATCCAAACGGACATTATGTGGACGGTCCTATTCTGGAGAAAGAGTTTCAATCATTTGTTGGCATGCATCCAGTGCCAATTGTTCACGGAATGACGATTGCAGAATATGCAAGAATGATAAACGGCGAAGGTTGGTTGAAGGATAGTTTGCAATGTAGAATGCACCTGGTTCGTTGTGAGAATTACACGCACGACACTCCGTATTCTTTGCCGATACCTCCATCGCCCAACTTACGTTCTGATGTTTCGATACAATTGTATCCAAGTTTGTGTTTGCTCGAAGCGACCAGTGTAACTGTCGGTCGAGGAACAGACGGTCCTTTTGAAAGATACGGCCATCCCTACTTCCCGAAAGGAGCAACAGATTTTTCTTTTACGCCAAAAGCAGGATATGGTTCAAAGCATCCAAAATTTGAAGGAAAAGAATGTTATGGTTTTAACCTCAATTCTTCAGAATATGCAAGAATGAGTCGTTTGGATTTAAGTTTTCTGATGAAAGCAAATGAATTGTTGGAAGGGAATGTTTTTGTGAATCGCGCGAAATTTTTTAATCTTCTGGCTGGAAATAGTAAGTTGCTAAAGCAAATTGAAGATGGGAAGAGTGAGGATGAGATTCGGAATTCTTGGAAAGAAGGGTTGGAGGGGTATTTGGAGATGAGGAAGAAGTATTTGTTGTATGAATAGGATTCTTTTTCCTCAACAAATCATCAATAATCTTTTCTCACCATCTTTTTCTTTCGGTGCTCTATGAATGCAAGGCAAGCAGTCACTTCCTGGATGATCAGTTGCTAATCTCCATAAATTACCTTTTCCCAAACTGATAATATTAGCATCAGGCTTGGCTTGATAATGCAAATCAAAAAAGTATTCTGAGAGAAAAGCTTCAAAACCAACTTCATTTCCATCATAAAGCTTTTTGAGTTCAGCTCTGACTTCTGGAATGAGAATTTTTTGTGTGGCTTGAGAATTGGGAACAATATCACTCGACTCTCCACTGTAAGTGCACAAAAAAGTATCGGTTGGAATCGGAGATCGATCGACGTGAAACGAATAAACATCTGTTGGGAAAAATGGGAAAGCATCATCTCGTTCGTAATCTTTGATGATGTTAAGTGTTGGTGATGCTCCGTGTGCTTTTAACAGTTGAAAATCAGTTAAAAGAACCTCACGAGCCAACTGACCTTGTTTGCTTAATTGCATAGCAGAAAGTTCTTCTAGGCGTAATTCGACAAGATTCTCATTCAATTCAATTTGTTCAATAATCTCAGAAAAATCACCGATAAGTTCGCGTTTCCAACAAATCGCATTCATTTCGCCATGAAAAGGAGTGGAGATAAGTTTTTGAAAGGTTTCGACGCAATGAGTGTTCTTTGTCGAATTGTGATATTCAGAATGAGATAAATTGATCATTATACTAATTGCAAAGAATTAATTTTTCGGTTGATTACTTCATTAATTTCTTCAGCTTTATCTACAATCATAAAATGCTCTCCATCTTTAATTAGTATTGAATTAGAAAAGCCTTTAGATGGAATCAATTTGTCTTTTTCCCCCGATATTTTAAGCGCTTCACCTTCTAATTTTTCAGTTCTGTCCCATTTTACAAGCTGATTGACGGCCCACTTTGCAAAACTCAAATTGGTATCATCAAGAATTTGATATAGCAACTCAGTATTGGAAGTTCCAAATAAATATTTAGCAATTCTTTTAGGTGGATTAAAAAAACTAGCAGGAAGAATTTTCAATAACCCTGTCTTCCCAATAAATCGAAAAAATGGTCGAAGCTCATGCTTTGTTTCAGCAGAAGAAATGAGGATGGTTAATTTAGGTTGAAGTTGTGCACTTATTTCTGTCGCAATCATTCCTCCAAAACTAACTCCCATTATTATAAAGTCTTCTTTGGTATCAATTTTTGCAGAAAGGCGCTTTGCAAATTTTGTAATGGATTCGTTTTTTAATGGTTCTATCCATTCAATATGAATAATTGGCATGTCAAGCTTTAACTTGTGAAATGCACGCCTATCAGCACCAAGACCGCTTATTGCGTAAATTTTCATTTCATTTTGCAAATGAAAAAGTCAGAAGTAGTAGAAAAACCTTAAAATAATTCATAATCTATAATTTTATCGAAAGTCTACTTAATCAAACCTTCGCATTCAACACTTTCTCTTTCATTTCTTCCATGAAATTGAGCATTCTATCTCTCACTTTCTCATCAGAAGAAGCGATAATTTTTGCTGCAAGAATACCTGCATTTTTTGCACCGTCAAGCGCAACGGTTGCAACTGGAATTCCTCCCGGCATTTGCAGAATGGACAATATACTGTCCCAACCATCGATAGAATTTCGAGATTTTACTGGAACACCAATTACGGGTAATGGAGTCAATGAAGCAGTCATTCCAGGAAGATGCGCCGCACCTCCAGCACCTGCAATAATCACTTTTAATCCTCTTGTGTGCGCAGATTTTGCATAGTCGAACATTAATTCAGGAGTTCTGTGCGCAGAAACGATTTTCACTTCTGTTTCGATTCCTAATTCTTTGAGGATATCAATTGCATCTTGCATCACCGGCATATCCGATGTGCTTCCCATAATTATTCCGACTTCAATCATGTTTTTTTTTGTAAAGATATAAAATAAAAGTAGTACGGGCAGGTCGCGACCTGCCCGTACTACTTTTATTTTAATAATCGATTTAATCTACCTTATCCAACTTTCGGTACCCTTCCAAATTATCCAATCCCCAATTCTCCAATTCTTCTTTGCTCCATAATTCTGGGAAGAAAATTCTGCGTTGATATCTCGGGTGCATGTATTTGTGCCAATCAGAACCTCCGGTTGCTTCAACTTCAACGGGACCACTGTCTAAATATTTAGCAGCAGCATCGTAGTGATGCATCACCCAATCAATGTTCACCGTGTGGTCATAGTGTCGCATCGCATTGATTAAATCGACATCTTTTCGGTATTCTTCAGGTAATTCTTTGAATTTCGTCCAAAGGTTGACCGTGTTGTAATCCTTCATCCATTCAATGAGTTCCTTCTTGTATTTCTTTTCGAAGTTACGCATCAACATATTCTTACCTCCGTTCTGTCTATCGACTCCAGCTGCTTGCCAGTACATATTGTCAAACGCATGTTCGTAAGGTGTATCTCTATTAATTGTTTTTCTGAATCTAAAATCAATCAAATTAATCAATTCCGTAGATGCGATTTCAATTTTTCGGTATTGTGCCGACTGGAATCCACTTGCTGGTGTCAAGGTGTCGCGGAATTTCATGTATTGTTCCAATTCCATTCCTTCTCCCATGATGTCAAATGAGTTAGAAAGCATATCGAAATAACGACTGACCCTCATCAGGTGCATGATAAACTTTTCAGGTTTGATATTCTCCGTAAAAGAAATTTGTTGCATTTCCCACAGAATCATTTTGAACAACAATTCATTGATTTGATGATACATGATAAAAACCATTTCATCTGGCAATTGAGTTCGTTGTGTTTGCAGACCTAATAATGCATCCACTTGTGCGAAGTCCCAGTAAGTCATAGGTTCCGCGTGTAGCAATCCTGATAAATGAACGTTAGGATCTTGTCCCATTGCTTCGTATTTCTTATCAATTGCGTCTAAAAGTTCTTCTCTTGTCATCGTTGAAAATTTTGAATCTCAAAGGTAAGGATTTCTAATTAGAAGAATATGACAATTGTCACTTATTTCGAGCGTTTTGTGGACTGAGGCTCTCGAAGTTTACAACCCCAAGACTTCCTTCAATTCTCCATAAGAACTCCGACTAATTGGGATTGTCGCGCCGTTTGTCAAGGTTGCTCGGTAAGAATTCTTCTCGTAAGATTCAATTTTTGTCAGTTGATTGATATTGATGATAAACGACCGATGAATTCGAATGAAATCTTTCGAGTCTAGTGAATTTTCATAAAAGCTCATCGTTTTTTTCTTCAAATGGTATTTTTCTTTGGTGTGAACTTTAACATAATCATCGTAAGCTTCTAGGTAGTAAACTTCGCTCGTTGGAATAATTTTTATCACTCCTTTTTCTTTGACAACAATTCGAAGATGTTCGTCTGGTTGCTTGCTTGTGACATTATCAATAGCTTCTTTTTTGCTGTCAGAAGAAGTTGATTTCTCCCACTTTTCTATTGCTTTATCGAAACGTTCTTGCGTAAACGGTTTTAGTAAATAATCGATTGCAGAGTTGTCAAACGCCTTGATAGCATATTCATCGAACGCCGTTGTGAAAATCACAGAAGGATTCTCGTCTATCAGTTCCAACATTTCAAAACCATTGATTTTTGGCATTTGAATATCCAAGAATATTAAATCAGGTTGGTGCTCTTCGATGGCTTTTACCCCTTCAAACCCGTTATTACATTCTGCGACAATCTCCAAGTTCTCTTTTGCAGAAAGAAAGGCTTTGACAATTGATCTTGCCAATGGTTCGTCGTCGATGATGATAACTTTAGATTTCATTTTGAGGAATTTTAAGCGTCGTTGTGAAAATACCGTTTTTCTCCGTTGTGAGCAACAGATTGTATTGATTAAAAAGAATGAGCATCTTTTTTCTAATAGAACTTAGACCATATCCCGTTCCTTTGCTCGAATTTTGTGTGGTCGTGTCATGTGGATTTGAAATAGCAATAATCAAGCTGTTTTTTTCGCGTTTCGCTTCAATTTTTATACTCACATTCTCAATGTGCCCGTACAAGCCGTATTTAATTGCGTTCTCAATGATAGGTTGCAGAATTAGAGACGGAATTTGCATGGATTCACATTCTTTTGGGATGCTAAAATCAACGATTAAACGATCTCCAAAACGCACTTTTTCTATATTAGTATAGAGTTCGATGTGATTAATTTCTTGAGAAAGCGAAACCAATTCCGATTGATCTTCTTTTACCGCTCCCCGCATAAATTCTGAGAGTAAATGAATCATTCTTCGTGCTTCTTCAGGGTTTTGAATCGTTAAAGCATTGATAGAATTGAGACTGTTGAATAAGAAATGTGGTTTAAATTGTTGTTGCAAACTATTCAATTGAATTTTAGATGCCTCTCGCTCTTTCTCAATGACAAATTTTTGAAATCGAACCTCCTGAATTTTCTGTTGGTCTATCCAGAAAATAAATAGGAGAATGAATAATAGCAGGAAGATAAACAGGCCTTTTAGCACGGTCAAACCCCAAAAATGATCTAAATAGAGGCTGTTTGCTTCAAACTGATTTGAAATGAGATAGGTGAAATAGATGCTAAGCAAAGAAAATAATATCACCGTTCCTGTATTCTGAGAGTTGAGAACAATTTTAGAATGATGATTTCTCTGAATAGTATAAATAAGGCCAGTAAATAGAACTGTAAAGCCAAAAAAGGCGATGGAATCAGCCAAGTTAAAAGAGCGTGATAAGTCGAGGTTCTGCAGAAAGAAAAAATCAAACACAGCAAAACAAGCAATGAGAATAATTGCTTGAATCATTCTCATTGAAGTAGAGGAAGATGTCGAATTCTGTTCTGACATTAGAAATAATTTACAATTTCTATTCCGCCAAAGATGCAATTTCCAGTAAGGGTTACAGTCTTATTTGGGTCAATATTTTCGTCGTTGAGAACTGATCGTTTATCTTCCACACCTCCAAAAATGGCTGTTGTTTCAGTAACCAACACCCAATTTGGTGGAATATAGAGTTTCAGCCCTCCAAAAACAACATCAGCATTGATGGTAATTGGTCCTTGAATATCTGCTTTTGTTAAATTCAGTTGAATACCTCCAAAAACACTTGAAAAACTTCCTCCTTTGAAGTCTTTGCTAACGACATTCTTTTTTATATTTCCAAACAGAGCATCTGCCTTCATATAATCTCCGTCTTCGACAGTTGTCCCATCATCAAAAGGGGAATTCTGGGGCTTTTTTTTTCCAAAAATATTGAGAGTTTTACCAACCATCATGATACCGAATAAGATAATGAACAACGGTAGAAGAAGACTTGCATCAATGATGTCGTTATAGAAGTCGTTGATAATAAAAACAGTACCAATGGTAACCATTACCCATCCTCCGAAATTTTGAAATTTATGTTTGTAAAGAGCAACAAAACCAATGGCAATTAGAATTAATTTCCAAGAAAAAATCCAAGAAGGTACATTCATTCCAATTCTGTTTAGTAAGAAAAGAACTCCGAAAGCAGTGATTAAAATACCTGCTAACATTTTCGATTTTTGATGGCGGGCCATTCTTTCTTTTCTTGATTCTCTTACTTTCTTTTCCATGATATTTCGTTTTGTTTCTTCAAATGTAAAGCATCAATTCGAATACCGAAAGAACAAATAGGTGAGTTGTGGTTATTATTCGGTGAATGGTAGAAAAATAACAAAAGGTCGCTCAATGAACGACCTTTTCCTATTTAAATTCACATTTTCTTAAAGTGTTCCTCTTAAAGCTTGCTCTCTTTCTATAGATTCAAATAAAGCTTTAAAATTACCTGCACCAAACCCTTTCGCTCCCATTCTCTGAATGATTTCAAAGAAGAAAGTTGGTCTGTCTTGAATTGGTTTGGTGAATATCTGAAGAAGATATCCCTCTTCATCAGCATCTACCAAAATGGATAGTTTCTGCAATTCTTTGATGTCTTCACTCATCATATCCATGTGAGAACCTAGTCTTTCGGGAATTTCATCGTAATATGCCTGTGGTGGTGGTGGTAAGAATTCAACACCCTTCTCTTTAAGGTAAGAAATCGTTGAAATAATATCGTCCGTTGCCATTGCAATATGTTGAACCCCTTCTCCTTCATAAAAGTCTAGGTATTCTTCAATTTGTGATTTTTTTGCTGCTTTTGCAGGTTCGTTAATGGGAAATTTAATTCGCCCATTTCCATTACTCATTACTTTACTCATCAATGCAGAATACTCTGTATGGATTTGCTTGTCATCGAAAGAAAGAAAGTTCACAAAACCCATTACTTCTTCGTACCATTTTACCATAACGTCCATTCTTCCCCAGTCCACATTACCAACCATGTGATCGATGTATTTTAAACCTGATGGCTCTGGGTTGTAATTAGACTCCCATTTTTGAAAACCTGGCAGAAAAGGACCATTGTAGTTCTTACGCTCTATAAATAAGTGTACAGTCTCTCCATAAGTATAGATACCTGCCTTCACGATTTCACCATGCTCGTCTTTTTCAACAGTTGGTTCTAAGAAGGCTTTAGCGCCTCTTTTTGTTGTCTCTTCAAAAGACTTACGCGCATCATCGACCCAAAGAGCAACGACCTTAACTCCGTCACCGTGTTTTGTAACATGTTTATTAATAGGAGACTCACTGTTCAATGCCGAAGTCAATACAATTCGAATTTTGTCTTGCTTTAATACATAGCTAACAGTGTCTTTTGAACCTGTTTCTAATCCTTTGTACGCACATGACTGAAACCCATAAGCAGTTTTGTAATAATGTGCTGATTGCTTAGCGTTTCCAACATAAAATTCAACGTAATCAGTTCCTAAAAGTGGCAAGAAATCTTGTGCTCCTTCAAATATTTTTTCTAGTCCGTAATTAACGGATTCTACTTTTTTACTCATTTTTTTATCGTTTATAGAATCAAATCAATGATTCCATGATTTATAATAGTCATCAACTTGAAGCTTTAATGCTTCTTCTGTTATCATCATTGGTTTGAAAGGGTCAATCATGACGGCTAACTCTTCCGTTCTTTTTTTGCCAATGCTTTTTTCGATTGTTCCAGGATGCGGTCCATGAGGAATTCCCCCAGGATGTAAAGTGATTTGTCCCTTCTCAATATTATTTCGACTCATAAAATCACCATCTACGTAGTAAAGTAATTCTTCAGAATCTATATTACTATGATGATATGGAGCAGGAATAGCATTCGGGTGATAATCATACAGTCTTGGCACGAATGAACAGACAACAAAACCAGCTGCTTCCCATGTTTGGTGAATTGGTGGTGGTTGATGAATTCTACCTGTAATCGGTTCGAAATCATGAATGGAGAATGCGTAAGGATAATGAAACCCATCCCAGCCAACGACATCAAACGGATGGTTGGTATGCGTGTATTCCCAAAGCATTCCTTGTTTTTTTGAAATGATTTTAAATTCTCCCTGCTCATCAATTGCTTTCAAATCAGTCGGCAGCCTAAAATCTCTTTCGCAGAATGGAGAATGCTCTAAAAGTTGACCGAAATCATTACGGTATCTTTTTGGGGTCACAATTGGACTGAAAGATTCTACAAACAAGATTCTATTTTCTTCTGTGTCAAAATCTATCTGGTAAGTTGTTCCTCTTGGAATGATGAGGTAGTCACCGTATTTGAAATCGATGTTTCCGTACATCGTTCTCAACTTTCCAGAGCCAACATGAATGAATAACATTTCGTCAGCGTCACTATTTCTGTAGAAATAGTCCTTTGAGAATGATTTTGGTGCTGCTAAACCAATATGTAAGTCGTTGTTTGCAAACAAAACTTTTCTGCTTTCAATAAAGTCATCTTCAGGTTGTAAAGAGAATCCTTTAAAACTGAGAGCTTTCATGTTTTTCTCAACGGCAATCTTGGGAGAAATATCTCGAAGCTGTTTGATTTCTGTAACTACAGTTGGTGGATGAATGTGATAAATCAAGGATGACATCCCTACGAAACCAGCAGTTCCAAATAATTCTTCTTGATATAAACTACCATCCTCTTTACGAAATGTAGTATGTCTCTTCGGCGGAATTTTACCGAGTGTGTGATATCTTGGCATTTTATTTTTTTATATAAATGATTAATTTTTACGATGATTCTTTTCAAAAGAACATCATTCAGGGTTTCTTTTAATCAAGAAATTCAAATAATCTTTTAATTCTGTCCACATATTAATAGTAAAGATATAGAATATTGGCAATAATACGACTAGATTTTTGCCTAAAAAATGATAGTTGTCATCTTTTATATTCTAAAATTGGATTTCTATTAAATAATACCTCTCTTTGTGTCAGAATCTTAAGATTATGGAAAAGATACTTATCATTGGTGCTGGAGGGCAAATTGGAACAGAATTGGTTCTTGCCTTGCGCAAATTAAAAGGGAATGACGCTGTTATAGCGGCTGATATTAAAGAAGACTGCTCCGATTTAATAAAAGACGGTCCATACATAAAAATGGACGTGCTCGACAGAGAATTTGTTCGAAATTTCATCATTGAGAATAAGATTTCTGAGGTTTATTTGCTCGCAGCTTTATTAAGTGCAACTGCGGAAAACAATCCTGCCTTTGCATGGAAATTAAACATGGAAGGTCTTTTTACTATTCTAGATTTAGCAAAAGAAAAGCACTTAAAAAAAGTATTCTGGCCAAGTTCTATCGCTGTATTCGGTCCAACAACACCAGCTGATAATACCCCGCAAGTTACCGTAATGGAACCAACTACTGTTTATGGAATCTCCAAATTAGCGGGAGAAAGATGGTGCGAATACTACGCAAAGCAATACAATGTTGATGTTAGAAGTATTCGATATCCAGGTCTAATTTCTTACACGAGTTTACCAGGCGGCGGAACAACTGATTATGCAGTTGATATTTTCTACCAAGCAAAGATGGGAAATGAATTTTCTTGTTTTCTAAAAGAAGACACGATGTTGCCAATGATGTACATGGAGGATGCTATTCGAGCAACTATAGAATTAATGGAAGCAGAAGAGAGTTTGATTAAGATAAAATCGTCGTATAACCTGTCGGGGAGTAGTTTTACACCTAAAGAATTGGCTCAAAGCATACAAAAAGAGATTCCAAGCTTCAAGATAAGTTATTTTCCAGATTTTAGACAAAAAATTGCAGATTCTTGGCCAAATTCAATAAATGATGATTCCGCCCGAAAAGACTGGGGTTGGAGTGAGAAGTACACAACGGAAGAGCTGGTTAAGGTGATGCTGAAGTATGTTGATGTCGCCTTGATTGAGTAGGTTTAATCACTGATTGCGAGTAATTTAGAGAACATGCAATGCACGCATAATATTTATCGATGAAATTGCTCTGTTTGCCGAAAAGGTGCAAAATAATTTTGTCAGGCAACCATCAATGACTATATTCGTTATAGAACTGTATACTCTCCATGTGTAAAAGTTTAAAACTATGATGTTAAAAAAACTAATTTTATTGTTGGTCGTTGGGATTTTCTCAACATCAATGGCGTTCAGTACCGACGATCAAGGAGGAGATCTTAATCAATCTAACGAGAAAGGTAAACAAGGAAAATGGGTTTATCTTGGTAAAGACAGACCATCTGCTGGTTATCCAGAGGAAGGGAAAATCGAAGAAGGATCTTATAAGAATGACCGTAAAGAGGGTACCTGGTTTAAGTACCACAGAGATGGTGTTACAAAGAAATTAAAGGGAACTTATAAAAACAACAGACCAAGCGGTGCATTTATTAAGTACTATGCGAATGGTGTTGTGAAAGAGAAAGGAACTTGGGGACGTGGAAAGTATGAAGATACGCTTGAAAGGTTCTATGAGAACGGAGTTCTTGAATCATCTATTGTACACAATGATTCGGGAAAAGAAGAAGGCTTAGTTCAGTATTATTATCCAAATGGGCAGTTAGAATTTGAATACACAGCATCTAACGGAACTGCTGTAGGGAAAGCCACTCGATTTTATGAGAATGGTGATATTAAGGAGCTAATTAATTACAACGAAGATGGTTCTGTAGGAGAATCTGAGGTGAAAGAATTGGTTAACCCTCCAGTTGTTGTTGATGATCCATCTGCTTCTAAAGAAAAGCCACCTAAAATCAATGTGATTAGAACACAAGGTGCTAAGTTTGAGAAAAACGGATACAATAAAGTGTTCAACGCTGCTGCGGAAATATGGCAAGATGGAGACTTTAGAAATGGAAACCTTTGGGATGGTAAAGTTTATGAATACGATTCTGACGGAATTCTCTTAAAAGTGAAAGTATTTAAGAAAGGTGTCTATCATTCTGACGGACAGCTTTAACAAAAACGATATAGTAAGAAAAGACCCAATTTGGGTCTTTTTTTTGTCCTATAACTTGCTATATTTGTTAAAAACGAACTAATTCAACCTATGAGTAATAAAAAAGGAAGAAGTCATTTAATCCTTCCGGATTTTTCACAGTCGCCTTGCGTGGATAAAGTGGGGGTAGAAGAACGTGTTTCTCGATTTCAAAAAAGAAGCATTAAGAACGAAGCAAAAATGCAAGGGCTCAAAATGGCGCTTAATATGATTGACTTGACGACACTGGAAGGGAAAGATACTCCTGGAAAGGTAAGGCAAATGTGTTACAAAGCGCAACACTTGCATGATATTCATCCAGACTTGCCAACAGTAGCGGCAGTTTGTGTTTATCCATCAATGGTTGGCGTAGCCGCAAAGGCAGTTGCAGGGTCGGGTGTTAAGGTAGCATCAGTTTCAACGGCCTTCCCAAGTGGTCAAGCGCCATTAGAAGTGAAGTTAATGGACACCAAATTTGCCGTTGCAGAAGGTGCAGACGAAATTGACATGGTTATTTCTCGCGGCAAGTTTCTCTCAGGAGAATACAACTTTGTCTTTGATGAAATAGCAGCAATAAAAGAGGCATGTGGTAAAGCAAGACTCAAAGTGATTCTCGAAACGGGAGAATTGGTCACTTTAGACAATGTTCGACGAGCAAGTGATATCGCTATGTTTGCCGGAGCTGATTTTATCAAAACATCAACTGGGAAGATTTCTCCAGCGGCAACCATGCAGGTAACTTATACAATGCTCGAAGCTATTCGCGATTTCAAATTAAAAACAGGCATTCAAATTGGAATGAAACCTGCCGGTGGAATTTCAAATTCTAAGTTGGCCTTGCACAACCTTGTGATGGTTAAAGAAACATTGGGCGAAGATTGGTTGACCAACGAATGGTTCCGATTTGGAGCAAGTAGCTTGGCAAACGATGTGCTCATGCAAATAATGAAAGCAGAAACTGGAGTTTATCAATCAGCAGATTACTTTTCAAAAGATTAAGATATGGCGAAGAAACAAACAAAAAAAGCGTTAACGTGGGACTATTCTCCAGCGCCAGAAAGTACAGGACATATTGACTTGAAAAAGAAATATGACCTCTATATTGATGGAAAATGGGTAAAACCAAGTTCTGGAAAGTATTTTGACACAATCAACCCTGCTAACAAAAAGAAATTAGCCGAAATTGCTTATGCCAATGAAAAAGATGTGGACAAAGCAGTAAAGGCAGCTCGAAAAGCATACAAGAATGTTTGGTCCAAAATGGCTCCATCAGAAAGAGCAAAATACATTTATCGCATCGCAAGATTGATGCAAGAGCGGGCGAGAGAATTTGCAGTTATTGAAACCTTGGATGCAGGAAAAGTGATAAGAGAGTCAAGAGATGTTGATATTCCATTGGCGTGCAATCACTTTTTTTACTACGCAGGATGGGCAGATAAATTAGAATATGCTTTTCCAAATAGAAAGGTAGAATCTTTGGGCGTTGCAGGACAAATAACTCCATGGAACTTTCCTTTACTAATGGCTGTATGGAAAATTGCTCCAGCGCTAGCAACTGGAAATACGGTGGTTCTTAAACCAGCAGAAACGACTCCATTAACGGCATTAAAACTCGCTGAAGTGATACATGATTCAGGTTTGCCCCCAGGTGTGGTAAATATTGTAACAGGTTATGGAGACACAGGCGCAGCTATTGTAAATCACCCAGACGTTGATAAAATTGCATTTACAGGTTCAACAGGAGTCGGTAAAATTATTCAGAAAGCAATTGCTGGAACGAATAAGAAGGCAACTTTGGAATTGGGTGGAAAATCAGCCAATATCATTTTGGATGACGCACCTTTGGATCAGGCTGTAGAAGGAATTGTAAATGGCATCTTCTTTAATCAAGGTCATGTATGTTGTGCAGGTTCGCGTTTGTTTATCCAAGAATCTGTTGCAGATGTTGTCATTGAGAAGTTGAAACATCGACTTAACTCGTTGATTATTGGAGACCCAATGGATAAAAACACAGACATTGGTGCCATTAATTCTAAAGAACAGCTCGCCACCATTAATAAATACATTAAAATTGGTTTGGATGAAGGCGCAACTATGTACCAGCCGGATTGTAAGATTCCAAAAGAAGGTTATTTTTGTCCTCCAACGCTATTTATGGACGTTGCACAATCAAGTACCATCGTGCAAGAAGAGATTTTCGGACCTGTTTTGACGATTCAGACCTTTAGAACAGTGGATGAGGTGATACAAAAAGCAAATAACTCGCCTTATGGCTTGGCGGCAGGAATTTGGACAGACAAAGGTTCTCGAATTTTTAACTTGACAACCAAGTTAAATGCAGGAGTCATTTGGGCGAATACATACAATAAATTTGATCCTACTTCGCCTTTTGGAGGTTATAAAGAGAGTGGATTCGGACGTGAAGGTGGACTTCATGGCTTAAGTGCTTATGTTAAATTGAAATAAACATGGAAAGATTGGAAGTTTTAAAAACATACAAGATATACATCGGAGGTAAGTTCCCCAGAACAGAATCGGGGAGATTTTATTCTCCAGAGAACCAAAAAGGACAGAAATTAGGAAATATTTGTCTTTCTTCAAGAAAGGATGTGCGAAATTCTGTGGTTGCCGCAAGAAAAGCGTTTGGTGGTTGGTCAGAAAGAGCTGCGTTTAATCGCGGGCAAATTCTCTATCGAATTGCAGAAATGCTGGAAGGCAGAAAAGCTCAATTTGTGGAAGAATTGATTTTTCAAGGTGCAACGAAGGCGCAAGCAGAGAAAGAAGTGAATATTTCCATCGACCGATTGATTTATTATGCCGGTTGGTGCGATAAATACACGCAAGTTTTAGGATCAATTAACCCTGTGGCTTCTTCGCATTTTAATTTCTCTGTGCATGTGCCACAAGGAGTTGTTGGAGTCATTGCAGAACAGTCAAGCTCATTAATAGGTCTTGTTTCCGTGGTTGCGCCAATCATCGCTGGAGGAAACACCTGCGTTGTTATCGCATCGGAGAAATTACCGCTTTGCGCGATTACATTTGCGGAAGTTTTAAATTCTTCAGATGTACCGGGAGGTGTTGTGAACATTCTTACAGGAAGTCCATCAGAAATGATAAAACCATTGACGACACACATGGATGTTAATGGAATGACTTACGCAGGCAATGATTCTGAAATCATCACGCAATTAAGAGAAAGCGCTGCATTGAACCTAAAAAGAATCAGTCATTATGATGATAATTGGATGGATGCAGAGGCACAAAACCTATACATGATTTCTGATTTTCAAGAAGTGAAGACAACGTGGCATCCAATCGAAAATATCGGTGGTGCAACGAGTTCTTATTAGAATTTGGACAAAAAAAAGTAGGGGCTGGTCGCGACCAGCCCCTACTTTTTTTTACGTATTCTTTTTAATTCAACGTAAAGTTAATCGGCAATCTACAACGTGTTCTTGCTTTTCTACCTTTCGCTTCACCTGCGTTCCATTTTGGCATTTTTCGCAGTAATCTTTTTGCTTCTCTGTCTAAGTCAGCGCTCACACCTCTTTCTATCTTAATGTTAGAGATAGAACCATTAGGTTCCACAACAAAAGAAAGATAAACTCTCCCTTGCTCATTCATCTCAATAGCAGTTTGGGGATATTTTACGTTATCAGCAATCCACTTTTGCATGGCAGCTGCTCCTCCTGGGAAACCTGCTTCTACGTCTGGAAAATCGATAATTTCGTCTTCAACCACAACCTCTTCAACAGGCGCTACAGCAACTGGTGGAGGCGTTTCAACAACAGGTGTTGGTTCAATTTCTGTGTTTTCTTCTTCCACAATATCTTCCGTAATTGGAGGTGGTGCATCAACCGCTGGTGGTGGCGGTGGTGGTGGTGGTTCATTTTGATCTTGTTGCTGCATAAAATCTATATCAGCGATTTTTTCATCTCCCGCACCCTTAGAGTTATCATCTGATGGTGTAGAATACGTTAACGATGCCAATACAAAACTTCCAATAAAAAGCAATCCCATAAGACGAATGGGCATTCTTAATTTCTCAATATTTGCGTTTTCACTTTTCTTTAATTCCATAACAATTTGAATTAGATTGTAAATATATAAAATAATACTAACAAAATGCGTACCAATAAATCAATAACACGTTGCGTACAGTAAACGAAAGCTAATAACCCCTATCATTGCTCCTAAAACATCAAATGCAATGTTCCAGAAACCAAAACCGCTACTCGACCCAACGAGGTAAATTAAAAGTTCTGAAATTAAGGCAATTAAGCAAGCGATACCGAAGACAAGTACAATGGCATTCTTTCGTAAAGACTCAAATTTGAGTTGTTTCTTGAATGCCCCAATCCAGATATGCGTGAATCCCCAAAACAAGAAGAAATGCACAATTGCTCTGGCAGGAATTGCATTAAAAAACAAGGAACAATCAGAAGTTATTGGCGTTGTAAATAAAAAGACCATTGCCAAAAACCAAATAATGCCTAGAAGTGCTATTCGAAGACTCAAAAGCGCAAGTTTTATCCTATTAATTCTTTGTATGCACTTGCATCAATGAGATCAGCAACTTCACTTGCATCTGACATCTTGATTTTTATCATCCATCCTTTTCCGTAAGCATCAGAATTAACCGTTTCTGGTTCTGATTCTAATTCTTCGTTGAATTCAATAATTTCACCACTCAATGGCATAAACAAGTCTGAAACTGTTTTTACCGCTTCTACAGACCCAAAAACTTCCTCTTTGTCCAAAGATTCTCCTTCTGTTTCAATTTCTACGTAAACAATGTCACCTAATTCTCCTTGCGCAAAATCAGTCACACCAACTGTTGCTACATCGCCATCAATGCTAATCCATTCATGGTCTTTTGTGTATTTTAAGTTCTCTGGAATGTTCATTTTCAATAGTTTTAATATGATTTAACAAATGTAAAATTATTATCAACTAAAGAAAGGGCTATCAACGTTATTTTCTCAACAATATTTGTGAAATTTTTAACTAAATTTGCTCAGAATGATAAATCAAGATCAACTTAAAGAATCCAAGAAGAGGATAGAAGCCATTGCTGTCTATTTAAAGATAGATGAAAAGCGCACGCAACTATCTGAAGAAGAGTTAAAAACACAAGATCCTGAATTTTGGAATGACTCTAAAAAAGCTGAATTGCAAATGAAGTCGATTCGAGGTTTAAAATTCTGGATTGATGCTTTTGAAAAATTAGACAATGCGCAGGCAGATGTAGAAATTTTGTATGAATTTGCAAAAGAAGGAGAGGGAGAAGAAGATGAGGTTGATGCACAATTTCAGACTTTGCAGGAAGAATTAGAAGAATTAGAGCTGAAAAACATGCTTTCTGGTCAAGAAGATGGACTCAGTGCCGTTTTGCAAATAACTTCTGGCGCTGGAGGAACAGAAAGTTGTGATTGGGCGTCAATGTTGATGCGCATGTACACGATGTGGGGACAAAAAAACGGTTTCAAAATTAAAGAACTAAATTACCAGTCGGGAGATGTTGCCGGAATTAAAACCGTTACTATTCAGTTTGCAGGAGATTTTGCCTTTGGTTATCTTAAAGGAGAGAATGGCGTGCACCGTTTGGTGAGAATTTCTCCGTTTGATTCTAATGCAAAACGACACACGTCTTTTGCTTCTGTTTATGTTTACCCATTGGTGGATGACACGATTGAAATAAATGTGAATCCTGCTGATGTTACCTGGGAAACATTTCGTTCTGGCGGTGCTGGTGGACAGAATGTAAACAAGGTAGAAACTGCCGTTCGTTTGCGACATGCCCCAACAGGAATAGTCATAGAGAACTCTGAATCCCGATCACAGCTTGGGAATAAAGAGAAAGCAATGCAATTGCTAAAGTCGCAACTCTATGAATTGGAGTACAGAGCACGAATGGAAGCAAGAGATGAAATTGAGGCAAACAAGAAGAAAATAGAATGGGGTTCGCAGATTAGAAATTACGTCATGCATCCTTATAAGTTAGTCAAAGATGTTCGAACAGGCTTTGAAACAGGTAACGTGGATGCGGTAATGGATGGAGATTTGAATAAATTTTTAAAAGCTTACTTAATGACTTATGGGAGTTGAGAAAGAGAGACGAAAGACTTAGAGACAAAAGACAAAAGACAAAAGAGAGTTTTGCGAAAATCATCGTGAGACAAAAGACGAGAAAATGAAACAAAAAATACAAGTATTTCACAACCCAAGATGCTCTAAAAGCAGATGTTCATTGGACTATTTAGAAGAGTCTGGCAAGGAATTTGAGGTTATAGAGTATTTGAAAGACAGTCCTAACAAAACCTTATTGGAATCATTGTTGAAGAAATTGAATATGACAGCCTTTGAATTGATTAGAAAAGGTGAGCTAGAGTACAAAGAGAATTTCAAAGGAAAGGATTTATCTGAAAGTGATTGGATTGATGCGATGGTTCAATTTCCGAAGTTAATAGAGCGTCCGATTATTGTATTGGGAGACAAGGCCGTTATTGGCAGACCTATGGAAAGAATTAATGAATTATTTAATTAAACTAAGAGTTAGTTGCAATTAAATAAGTATATTTGCCCTCGCTAAAAACACAGCGGAATAAGAATGAGACTAGAGAATATTTACCTACAACCGAATTCACCTTTTTCAAAGCATATTTCTGAATGGGCAAATAAACTCGGCGTGCAAGCAACTGAACATACCTTTAAAATGGGAGACCAGATTGCTGACGGATTGCTTTTAATCAATGCCAATCAGGATATTGACAAAGAAATCAACGTTATTCATTCTTACTTTGATGAAAGACATCTTCCAACACAAAAAATTGATGTAAACGGGACTTTACAGGTTGCGATTTCCAATTTTGAAATGTGGTTCCGAAACTTTAAGTGTAAGAATATTTACATTGTTGGAGCTGATGACTTAACAAAAAACGCGAACTTAGATCGTTTTTTAACCAAAATTGAGGGGAAACTGTAGGTTTCATCCATTTCATTATTCTTTTTCTCGAAAAATCTTAACAAATTTTATCTTTCTTCATATATTGATGAAGTATTCGTACCGTTATGAACTTTTAGTTCTTACAGCTGTATCTATAAATAAAAAAGATGAACAAAATTCAACTACTGTTTCTACTGCTGCCATTTTTTGGTTCTACTCAAGAGGTGAGTAAGCAAATTATTAAAACGAATATCGATGAGGTTAAGCTATACCTGACTGCTGGAGAAATGTCCCGAAAACAGGACGTTCAACTTACAAAAGGTCGGAATAAGCTTGTTTTCTCTGGAATTTCAACCTATGCCGATCCGCAATCAATTCAATTTACAGGTTCGGGAGACTTTCGATTGGTTTCTGTTTCTACCGAAATGGATTTCTTAGCAGCAGAACAATTCAACCCGAGAATTTCTGTTCTCAATGACTCTTTGGAAGTATTAAAAGATAAAAGTCAGGACATCGAAGACCAACTGAATGCGTATTATGCAGAACAGGCGGTTTTGAACACCAACAAAAGCATCAGTGGTAAAAATGCGAGCTTAACGGTTGATCAAATTCGAGATGCTGCAGATTTTTTTAGAGAGAGAACCTTGAAAATTAATCGAAAAATAAGTTCTTTGAGAAAGGAACAACGAAAAAACAGGGGGGCAGTAGAAGATACACGCCATCAATTGATAGAATTGAATTACAATGAGAATCAGAGAAGTAATCAAGTTATTATTCTCATAGATTCAGAAAGAGCAGAAAGCATTAGCACGAAATTAAAATACCTCGTAAGTGATTGCGGTTGGGCAGCAACCTATGATTTATCTGCGAATGATTTGAGTGAGAAAATAAACCTTAAATACAAAGCGAAAGTCTATAACAACACCGGTAACGAGTGGAAAAATGTGGATTTATCTCTATCTACGGCAGATCCTCAACTGTCTGCGTCTCATCCAGAACTTTCTCCATGGTATTTGAGTGCTTCGGCGTATCATTTAGGTAAAAAGAAAGCGAAATATTATGCTCCCCAGGCAAATCAGACAGATTATCGAAGCAGTGTTGTTTCTAGTTTAAATATTGCCAATCAGCGAGCGTATGATAATTATATGATAGACGATGACAAGAATAAAGGTCGTTTTGGCAATGGTTTTACAAGAGCAGAAGTTCAACAGGTGAGCAACTTACCCAAAGTACAGATGAAACAGATAGAAATTTCTGAATTATCAACTGAATTTGATATTGCTTCTAAATTCTCCTGCCCTGCAGATGCAAAACCTTATACGGTAGAAGTGAAAGAAGTGAATTTAGACGCAACATTCTCACACATCACTGTTCCAAAGTTAGACCGTTCAGTATTTTTAATGGCAAACATAGTCGGTTGGCAAGATTTAGAGTTAATTCCAGGTCCTACTAATGTGTATTTCGGAGGACAATACGTGGGTGTTTCGCAAATTGACACAAGAAATGTAACAGGTACTTTGAGCCTTTCTTTCGGACGTGACAGCAAAGTGGTTGTTGTTCGTAAATTACTTTCAGAAATGAGCACTAAAAAAGTAATGGGAAGTTCCAGAAAAGATTCTTATCGCTTTGATATCACTGTGAGAAACAACAGGAATGTACCTGTTAACGTGAAAATTTATGATCAAGTTCCCATTTCAACATCGAGTGAGATTGTCATCTATGATGATGTACTTTCTGGAGGTGTGAAATCACCAGCAACAGGAGAGGTAGTGTGGCATGTTACTATAGAGCCAAGTGGAGGTGCGTCTAAAAAGATAGGATATACAGTTAAATACCCGAAGAATTTACGTGTATCTGTGAAAAGCTTCAGAACAATAAGTGCTCCCTCTTTTTAAATAACGAACATCAATTTTCAAGAAAACGGTCGAGAAATTCGATCGTTTTTTTTTGAAGTACAATTTTCTTGATACTTTTGCGTTCTTTGCATGATATTACAATGAAAAGTATACTTATTATATTCGTTTTTTTTGCCTTCAATTCTTTGGGGCAATTCCACACAGCCCTTTCTAAGTCAGAATTTGGAGTGATGATTGGTGGCACGTCCTATATTGGAGAGTTAAACCAGTTTACTCCTTATAAGAATATAAACCTTGCTGGTGGTTTGGTGTATCGATACAACATTCATTCAAGGTTGAGTTTTAGAGCCAACTTTCTCTATGGAACACTCAGCGGTGACGATGCAAACTCTACTATTGAGACAAATAGACTGCGAAACCTTAATTTTAAGACAACAATCTACGAGTTTGGTGCAGGAGTTGAATTCAGCTACTTTCCATTTCAATTAGGACACGATAGATACAAAGGAACGATGTATGTCTTGGCAGAATTGGCAGTTTTCAGAATGAAACCCACAACAATGTACAATGGTACAGAAGTCGAATTACGAAACCTGGGCACTGAAGGGCAGGGAACACCGCTTAATTCTAAAGGATATTACAACTTGACACAGATGTCCATACCGATTGGGGTTGGTGTAAAACTTTCTTTAGGCAAGAGAATAGGGTTGAATTTTGAAATAGGTCTGCGCAAAACATTTACAGATTACATTGATGATGTGGGAGCTAATTCTTATGTAAACCCGATAGAGTTGGCTGCGGTTAGCAGTCCGACAACTGTTGCGTTGTCTAACCGATCAGGGAGGCTTTATGGACAACGAGGCAATGCTGCTAATAAGGACTGGTACCTTTTTGGAGGAATGATGCTAACGGTGAGTTTGGGAGATCCGAGCAGGTGTTATAGTCATTAGTCTGTTGTTCTGTTAAACAGAGAAGTGATAAACTAAGAAAGTTTTTAGATTTCTCGAAAGGTGAGATACTCTTGCTCAATCTTAACTCCCACTGTCAGAAAACCCAATACTCTAAAGCTCTATATTGACACAGAGAACCGCAGAGAAGGCACGACTTGTTCCGACTTTTCGGAAGAGTTCCACAGAGTTGAGTAGGTTTTTATAAGAAGTCAGTTCCAAAGCTCTAATGCTCCAATACTCTAAAGCTCTATATTGACACAGAGTTTCACAGAGCAAAGAGGTGCCAGAAGCTTACTTGGAAATTGTTAGAATATCCAATGCTCCAATGCTCTTCACTCATTACTCCGCACTCCTAATGATCATGCCCTTCATGAGAATTCCCATTCTTCGTAGGAGAAATTTGAGAAGGAGTCGTTGGTTTATTGCTCACCGGAGCCACAACATCTACCATCTCAATATCAAAAACCAAGTCAGAATAAGGAGGGATTGCTCCTGGGCGACCTTGTGCACCGTAAGCTGCATAGTAAGGAATGATTAGCTTGGCTTTTCCGCCCTTACCAATCATGCCCATTCCTTCTTCAAACCCTGGAATCATTCGCTGTTCTTTGTAATTAAATGCCATCGGCTGATCTCTATCGTAAGAAGAATCGAATTTCTTCCCTGAAACTCTAAAAGTACCTTTGTAATGAACTTTTAGACCTGCTCCTGGTTCAGGCATTGCGTTTGTGTCTCCAGCATTTTCAATGATGTAAACCAAGCCCGATGCAGACTGCTGCGCCGTTGGATATTTCTTTTTCACTTCCTCAAACATGAATACCTTGTACTCATCTTCTGACATTGCTGCACATTTTGCCATGTACTCTTTTTCTACTTTCTTTTTTACTTTTATCTTATCGTAAACCTTCGCAAATTGTTCCGTTGCATTCCATTTCTTGGCAATTTTTCCTTTACGAATGATTTTTAAAGAAATAAGTGTATCTCCTTGTTCTATTGCATTCACAACATCTTGTCCCGAAATAACATGTCCGAAAACAGTGTGTTTCCCATCCAGCCAAGGAGTTGCTTTGTGCGTAATAAAGAATTGACTGCCGTTCGTTGCAGGTCCAGAATTAGCCATGGAAAGAATTCCAGGGCCTGTATGCTTTAATGTTTCGTCAATTTCATCGTAAAAACGATGTTTTGGTCCTCCTGAGCCATTGCCCGCAGGATCTCCACCTTGAATCATGAAATCTTTCAATACTCTATGAAAAACTAAGTTATCATAGAATGGAGTCGTGTAATGCATAGAATCAGAAACTGTAAAATTTCCTTCTGCCAGCCCAACGAAATTGGCAACCGTCATGGGAGTTTTCTCAAACTCTAATTGTATAAGAATAACACCTTTCGTTGTTGCCATTTCTGCATACATTCCTTTTTCAAGTTTTTGCTTTTTCTCTTTCTTTCCCCGCACAGAGCTTGTCGAAGTGTTTTTATCTCCTTGGATTCCAGCAAATGTTGCCGTTGCAAAAACAAGTGTAAATAGGGCTAAAAATATCTTTGTCATAATTCTTTATTTTTTGATTTTCAAATGTATTGATTAATTGTGAGAAATCTAGTGCAAATTCTGCGCCGAAGTGAAATTTTATGATTTTTTTAATTTCGTTTATCCGTTCCCCAGAACATTTTATTACGAATTGTATCTAAGAAATTATTCTCCTCAAACTTGACCACATTGATCATGTAATCGGCTTTGTGAATTTCCACATCCTCGTTTTGCTTGATGCTCAGTGATTTTCCATCCAGAGAAATTAGGTAGGTTCTATTTCTACCTTCAATGGTTAATTTTATGGGCATGTGGTCGGGAACAACCATCGGTCGCACGTTTAAATTATGCGGAGCAATGGGTGTGAGAATATGAACTTGGCAACCCGGTGTAACAATAGGACCTCCACAGCTTAAATTGTAAGCCGTTGAACCTGATGGAGTTGAAACGATTAATCCATCCGCCCAGTAAGAATTGAGGTATTTCCCTTCTAACGAAGCGTGCACGGTAATCATGGATGCTGTCTCTCTTTTTTGAAGCGTAACTTCATTGAAAGCGACATTGTCTTCTCCAAATAAATTGCGCTCTGTCTCAACGCGAATCAAGGATCTACTTTGGTGCTCAAATTCTTTGCGTTTCACCAAATCCATTGCTTGCTCAATATTTTCTTTCGAAATATTGGCAAGAAAACCAAGTCTCCCTGTGTTGATTCCTAAGATTGGAACTTGAGAATTTCGAACAAATTTCACATTCTGAATAAAGGTTCCATCACCTCCCATGCTTAGACTTAAATCAATTCCCGATTGAAAATCTACATGTGAAGAAAAAGAGTCACAATTTTCTGCAATACCGACTTTTTTAATCAATTTATCTTGAAGTGCAGAATGAACGACTGGATTCCACCCGAAGTCTTTCAGAATTTTGAATAATTCAACGTAATATTCTGCGTTTTGCTTGGTAACTTTTCTTCCGAAAATGGCTACATTCATCACTTAAAGGTTCAAATAATTCATTAGTGCATCGTATCTAAATTGCATATCGTCCAAGTTGGCACTCTTCTGAAAAGATGCCTTAATTGTATAATCGTATCTCTCAAAAGTACGAATTATTCTATCCAATTCTATCTTATTGATTTTCAAAGTGACTTCAATGTTGGTAGAATCAGGTGACGACATGATGTAAGAACTCAAAATTTTAGCATCGTTGCTTTCGACAATTTGTGCAATTTGCGCCAAAGAATAGTCGATATTGGCAATCTCTAAGACCAGAATTCCTCCATTCTCACGAATACTGCCTGTTTTTGCTATCAACGACATCAAATGTTGAACCGTTGTGCAACCCAAATAATTCTCATTCTCATCGAGGACAGGAATCACGCTCAGTTTCAGTTCAGAAATTTTGGAAAGAACTTGATAAATGTGATCACTTGCGATAGCATAGGGTCTTGGGAGAACTTGAAACAGCTCGTCCAAGGTTTTGTCCATTTCCATTTGGTCCAGAATTTCGCTTTCTGAGACCACACCGACAAACTGACCGTTTTTGAGTACAGGCAGATGCGAAACTTTAAATTCTTCCATCCAATTCATTGCTTTTTCAGCAGTATCAGAATGTTTTAATGGCGGAATTTCGTCGTTTATGAGGTTTAATGCTATCATTGATGGTACGAATGTAATATAAATACTAACTATGTTCTTACTTTTGTGGAACAAAAATTGTACCCATTATGACGATGCTTAGTGTAAACGTAAATAAAATTGCCACTTTGCGAAATGCGAGGGGAGAAAACACGCCCAATGTTGTGCAAGTCGCGATTGATTGTGAACGTTTTGGAGCAGATGGGATTACGGTGCATCCTCGACCGGACGAGCGCCACATCACCAGGCAAGATGTTTACGATTTGGCAAAGGTGGTCACAACGGAATTCAACATTGAAGGTTATCCCAACCAACGTTTTATGGACTTGGTTTCGGAAGTTGCACCTGCTCAAGCAACCTTGGTTCCTGATTCTCCTGGTGTTTTGACCTCCAATGCAGGTTGGGACACGAAGCAAAATGAGGTTCTTTTAACAGAACTTTCTCAAGAATTAAGAAGCAAAGGCATCCGTTCTTCCGTGTTTGTTGACACCAACTTGCAAAACATTGAATTCGCCGCAAAATGCGGCATTGATAGGATAGAATTATATACAGGTCCTTATGCGCAGAATTTTAAATCCAATCCGGAGAATGCAATAAAAGACTACGTTGCTGCGGCAAAATTAGCGGTAGAATTAGGATTGGGTCTTAACGCAGGTCATGATTTGGACTTAGAGAATTTAAAATTCTTCAAGGAGAATATCGAAGGTTTACAAGAGGTGTCTATTGGTCACGCATTGATTTCTGATGCCTTGTATTTAGGTTTGGAGAATACAGTACAGATGTATAAGAGGTTGTTGGTTTAACTACAACGACAACATCACCAAAGAAGAAAACTTCTCCATCATCACTTCATTTTTAAGGTCTCTCGCTTTGGCAAGACCTTTTGTGTACCAAGTTAGTGATTCTTGCAGCAAACCAATTTTACCTGCTTCGTCTCCGAGTTGCATGAGTTGCACCAAATCATTTTTAGGCTTTTCTATTTTCAATTCTTGCACTGACATTTTTTTCTGTAAAGATAGGGAAGAAGAGAATGAAAGTAGGTTAAGGAATGGTTATGAAAGGGTTAAGCTTAATACTCGAAAAGTTTTTCGGTTTAATAAAATACAATTTATATACCCGTTCAGGTTTGTTTTTGAAATAAACATTAAATATATACCCAATCGGTATTTTTTTTAATGATATTTACTATATTTACACCTGTAAAGGTATATTTTATGACAAAAGCAGCATCATTTATAAAATTTTATCGAAAGAAATTGAATATGACACAGAAAGAACTTGCCCATAAAGCAGGTGTTGGAATTCGATTTGTTAGGGAAATGGAACAAGGAAAAGAGACGTTGAGATTGGATAAAGTCAATCAAGTTTTATCTTTATTTGGATTTCGCATGTCTCCTGCAAAGATTGAATTAGATGCTTATGAGATTGCTTTAAATTTTAAAAATGACATTCGTCTTAAATATTTTACTAGAGCAGTAAAAATTACTTTGAAAAACAAAATTATAAAATACGGTTTTATTATTGACGAAATAATAGATGCTAATAATAAAGAAATATCAGGATGGAAATTTGTTTCAAATAATAATGCTATGAGCTATCAAAAAAAGAAGAATGATCAATTAGTAGAAATAATTTCACATTCTGACATGCAATACATTGAAGAGCAATGAAAAAAGGAATTGTATATAAAAAAGAAATATTGGCAGGAACAATTTGGGAGGATGAAGAAGGATGTCATTTTCAATACGACAAATTGTATTTAGCCAACCCTAAATACGGAGAAATAAGTAGGACTCTGCCTTTGCGAGAAAAAAAATATATAAGTGAGAATATGATTCCTTTTTTTGACGGTTTAATACCCGAAGGATGGTTATTGCAAATCGCTGTTGATAATTGGAAATTAAATCCACGAGATAGGATGAACATTTTACTCACACTATGTCAGGATAATATAGGTGATGTAAGTGTTAAAAAAGAAAAATAAAATGAAATGTTTAATCTGCTATAAACCTCTTGATAAATTAGAAATAAACTATCATACAAAATGTTTAAAGAAGGAATTTGGTTTAAAGCAAATGCCATTAATAAATATTAATGAAAAGGAATTAAAAGAACATGCAAAAGAATTAATTGAAGCAAACACTACAATTACTGGCGTTCAACCTAAATTAAGTTTGTGGTTAGAAAAGAGTAAATCAACTATTCGTTTTTCTATCATTGACAGCAAAAGTAATTTTATAATTAAGCCCCAAAGTGAGGTATATCAATCTTTACCTGAAAACGAGGACCTTTGTATGCGTTTGGCTGCTGAATTGAATATTAAAACAGCCAAACATAGCTTAATAAAATTGCCGTCGGGAAACTTAGCATACATAACGCAAAGGTTTGATAGAGACAGAAATGCGAAATTGGCAAGTGAAGATTTGTGTCAACTTACAGAAACACTGACCGAACGTAAATACAAAAGTAGTTATGAAAAAACAGGAAAAACGATTCGTCAATATTCGTCACAATCAGGTCTGGATGCTCTGAATTTTTTTGAATTGGTTTTGTTTAATTTTATTATCGGAAATGCAGATATGCATCTGAAAAACTTCTCGATGTTAGAAAATAGGGATGGTAATTTCACTTTAAGTCCAGCATACGATTTGGTATCCACTTTTTTAGTAATCGATAACGAAGATGAACAAATGAGCTTAACTTTAAATGGGAAGAAAAACAAAATTAAATTAAAAGATTTTGACATTTTAGCAAACACCCTATCTCTCAGTGTAAAACAAAGAGAAAACATTTATCAAAAAATCTTAAGTAAAGAAAAAAGTATTAAATGGTGGGTAAAAAACAGTTTTTTGCCAGAAAACCATAAAAAAAAGTTGCAAAATCTGATTGATGCACGATTGAAAATGTTAGACACGGTCAGTAGATAGTGATGTACAATCTATTTTCAATTCTTGCACTGACATTTTTTTCTGTAAAGATAGAACAGAAGAGAATGAAAGTAGGTTAAGGAATGGTTATGAAAGGGTTAAGGTTTTTGATACATTGAAATTTGTTCTATATTTACAGTGCGAGTGAGTATAGTCATTAACTCCTAAAAAAACAAAATTATGAAGGCACTAATCTTATTTACGTTACTTACGTCGACTTTTTTGACCATTTCTTTGACAAATACTAGTGGCGAGGAAGAAAAAGAAGCAAAAAAGGAAAGAACAATGGCTGATTTGACCAGCGACGAAAAAAAGGAAGCCATTGCGTATATGCTATCAACAGGGAGTTGTGAATGGGAAGGAATTAAATTATACGGCAAGGTACAGTTTGTCTCCAGTTTTGCGGATATAAAAGTGAAATATGTAACAAGTTTCCCAGACATCAAAGTCAAGTTTGTCACGTCATTTCCTGACGACTGCGGCGAATGGCAAGTAGTAGAAAGTTTCCCTGATTTTAAGGTTCAAGTAGTGGAAAGCTTTCCGGATTTAAAAATTCAAACGGTAGAGAGTTTCCCAGGGATGTAGATAGAAAGTTGAAAGACTTTTAAAAAAGAATGTTTTTTGCTATATTTACATATGTTGGATATGTGTACCGGTACACATATCTGATTGTTATTGGTTAACCATATCCAGAGTAGAATATAGTGTTTTTTTGAATAAGTAAAGTAATACCTAATTTGAGATCATTTTATTTAGAACATAGAAAGGAGCTTCGAATAATCACATTATTGGTTGTTTGGATAGTTCAAGTATTCATATTAAACCATTATTTTGGTAAAACCAACCATGGGGAAAATGACGCTGAAACGGATGCGGTAATACTCTTAGCGTCAACCGTCGTTCTTTACCTAAGCTCTTTATGTATGCTCATTATGACGTTTTATCTTGAAAAAAATATTTTGTGGAGATGGATCTATTCAATGACCATAATATTAATCCCAGTTATTTGGACGATTCTAGTTATTAAAACTGGAAATCCACTATATTACTATGCAAAATTATAACCATAACATGCACTAAGCAAAATGGCACACAATTACACTCAAGAAAAAGTGCCACTTCGCCTAGTTCGGAACCGTTACCTCCTCAGAAAAAAACTACAACCTCAACCTAAAATAAACTCCAACTTCCCCATCACTCCACCTCGGCAGCAAAGTAACATCCTTCGTTTTCTTAAACGGGTTCCAATTTTTTAAAGGTTCAAAACGATAAATTATTTCCGTTGCTAAAATGCCAATGCCTGCTCCGACCAACACATCCGAGAGCCAATGTTTGTTGTTGATCATTCTGAAAACACCCGTAGTTGTGGCAAAAGCATAACCACTGTATGCCAAAACGGGGGCAGTTTCGTTAAATTCGTTGAAAAGAACGCTTGCGTTGGTAAATGCAAGGTTGGTATGTCCCGATGGCATCGAATAATCACTCCCATTGGGTCTTGTTTTGTTCAGAATGTTCTTAAAAGCAAGCGTTATTCCGCCAGAAAGGAGGTTGGAGAAAATTAAATATTTTGTTTGGTCGAACCAGTGATTTCTGGCAGGAACTTTAAACGCATCGGCAATGTACATTTCTGCAATGGGCGCGTATTGAATAAAATCATCGATGCGAAACTCAAAAGTATTGCCAACCTTGTTGCGAATGTCGATTTGCAAGTCTTTTTCAAATTGAGTCTCGTTGAAGGCAATGCCCAAGCCTATAAATGCCACTGGAATTATACTTCGCTGCAATAATAACTTGTTCTTGCTCTTAGGTGTTGCCAAAGAATCAATCGGTGATTGCCCAAAAGTTAAAAAAGGTAAAACGAGAAAAAGAACGGCTAATCGCATTGCTATCGGATAATAATTCTACCTAATTTCTCAGAAAGAAGCACTTTTACTTGCTCTAAACTAACCTGTTCTGAGAGTAAATCCATTAATTCTTCGTGGCTCAATTCCTCTTCTTTTTTGCCGATGGTTTGTTGAATTTTCCGTATGCGTTTTTCCACTTTGGCGGACTTAAAAGCATAGATGGAACCCATTGTCGCTTGGTTGATTTTATCTTTTTCAGTGTTCGTAGCAATATTGTGCTTAGTCATCCAATTGTGGCTGATTTCGTGCTGATTCATCTCAATTTCTGTGACAAATTGCACAATCGCTTGGTCTTCTAAGCGTTTGAAATGGCTCGTTTTTAAAAAGGCACTTTCTTCCAGTGCTTCACTGATAATTTGGTGTAACTTATTATAAACAGGGTTAGAAAAAACCATTTCATCGACGGCAAGTTCATGACAAACCAACTCCGCAACGCTCGTTTCAACCTTCGTTTTCTCTCCTTTTTCATCAATTTCGTCAAGAATCACGACATTTGGACCGTACATGACCAAAATTCGCATCAAATCGAATTCCGTAGGTTCATCGAGGTTGTCAATAATCGGAGAATCACTTTGGTATTCTTGCGGAACTAAATCTTGCTCTGATGGAAACTCTTGATGTTCTGTCGGTTGAACTGGTCGTTTAAACCTATTCTGCTTTGCGGCATCTGCCCTTAGTTTGATTAACTCATTGGCAAGAATTTGCTCGCTAATTTCAAAACGTTCGGCAATGGATTGCATGTAAACGTTTCGCGTAATCTGATCGGGAATTAACGAAACGGAGTGCACAATTTCTTTGATTAAATCTGCCTTTTTTATCGGGTCGTTTTCGCCTTCTTCAACAAGAATTCCGGCTTTAAAGGAAATAAAATCTTGCGTACTTTTTTCGATGTATTCTTCTAATTCTGTTGTGCTAACCGCCTTGGAATAGGAATCTGGATCCTCTCCATCTGGAAAAAGAACGACTTTTACGTTCATTCCTTCTTGCAGAATCAAATCGATACCTCTAAAAGACGCTTTTATTCCTGCGTTATCGCCGTCGTAAAGAATGGTGATGTTTTTCGTGTATCTTTTTACCAAGCGAATTTGCTCTTTGGTCAACGACGTTCCCGAAGACGAAACAACGTTCTGAATTCCTGCTTGAAACATGCTAATAACGTCGGTATATCCTTCGCACAAAAAGCAATTATCGTACTTAATGATGTCGCCTTTTGAGAAATGCAATCCGTAGAGAATTTCACTTTTGTTGTAGATAATACTTTCTGGAGAATTGAAGTATTTCGCAATTTTTTTATCGGTAAATAAAGTTCTGCCACCAAAACCTAAAACACGTCCAGAAACACTGTGAATGGGGAACATCACACGTCCTCTAAAAAAGTCGAAATGGCTGTTGTCTTTCGTTTTAGAAAGGCCAACTTTCTCCATAAATTCTAATTTATAGCCTTTTTTCAGTCCAGCGGCGGTAAAATTGTCTGATTTATTGATGGAATAACCCAATTGAAATTTCTCAATGATGTCTGGACGATAACCTCGTTCTACAAAGTAAGAAAGGGCAATTTTTTTCCCTTCGTCGGTGTTGTGCAAGTTGTTTTTAAAGTGTTCTTGCGCAAATTCATTGATGATGTGCAAGCTTTCTCGCTCAGAGATGGCCGCCAATTCTTCGGGGGTCGCAGGTCGTTCTTCTGGCAGTTGAATGCCATATTTGTCTGCCAACCAACGCAATGCTTCTGGGTAAGAATAGTGCTCTTTCTCCATCAAGAAGGAAACAACCGTTCCGCCTTTGCCTGTTGAGAAGCATTTAAAAATTTGCTTGGCTGGGGAAACCACAAATGAAGGTGTTTTTTCATCTGTAAAAGGACTCAATCCCTTCAAATTTGAACCAGCCCGTTTTAATTGCACAAATTCTCCAATCACCTCCTCAATACGAGCGGTTTGCATGATGTCATCGACGATATGTGGAGGAATCATTGCCATTATTTCGCAGGACCGTAATCTTTTTCGTTTGTTTTAACTCCTTCTGAAGAGTAAGTCTTCCAAATTCCAACTTGCTCGTCATTTATGTACTCTCCGGTGTAATGAATGTTTCCGTTGGGGTATTTTACCAAAGAAAAACCGTGTTTTTTGCCATGAGAAAAATTGGTTACTGATAATTCTAGCCCTTCTTCAGAAAAGTAGAGCCATTTTCCATCTCGTTCGCCATTTTCATCTTGGTCTCCCGTAAATTTGATTTTTTTACCACCGCCAGGATAATATTCTATAAATGTCTTTCCGTTAATGACAACTTCTCCTTTTTGATCTTTAAGCGTAATTGTTTTTTCGACAATAGCGGGAGTTGTGGCATTAATTTCTTGACCTTTTTCTTCTGTTGTTTGTTTTTCTTCATTCGTTTTCTCGTCATTCTTACAGGATAATAGAAGAACGGAAGAAAATAGGATAAGGATAAATGTTTTCATGTTTAATTGGTGTTATTTCGTTCTATTTGTTGTGTAATCAATCAGTCCTATCAGTGATTTTTTGGAATCAGAATCAGGAATCTCAGTGATTAAAGATAGCGCTTTTTCTTTGTATTCAAGCATTATTTTATGTGCATATTCTATTCCTCCGTTGTCGATAACGAGTTGCACTGCACGTTTCACTTTTTTTGGATTCTCATTGTGATTTTTAACAATGTTAATCAGTTCTTTTTTAATTTCTTTGGTAGAATTATTAAGCACATAAATCAATGGAAGCGTCATTTTTCGTTCTCTGATATCTAAACCTGTTGGTTTGCCGATATTTCCGGGTTCTCCATAGTCAAAAATATCGTCTTTGATTTGAAAAGCGATGCCGATTGCTTCCCCAAACTCTCTCATTCTCTCTGATACATCAAGTCTGTCAACGCTTATTGAGCCTACTTCACAGCAGGTTGCAATGAGTGAAGCCGTCTTTTTTTGGATGACTTCAAAATAGACATCCTCTGTAATATCCAGTTTTCTTGCCTTCTCAATTTGGAGCAATTCTCCCTCAGACATTTCACGCACTGCACGAGCAATAACTTCGAGCATTTTGGTGTTTTTATTCTCTATAGAAAGTAGCAAAACTTTTGACAGCATATAGTCGCCGACGAGGACTGCAATTTTATTCTTCCAAAGGGCATTGACGGAGAAAAAACCTCTTCTTTCGTTGGCATCATCCACAACGTCATCGTGAACCAAGGTTGCGGTGTGCAATAACTCGACAAGTGTCGCTGCGTCGTAGGATTTATCATTGATCTCTCCCAACATTTTGGCTGTGAGAAAGATGAACATCGGCCGCATTTGCTTGCCTTTTCTTTTGATAATATAGTGCGTGACTTTGTTCAACATGGGCACTTTCGACTTCATGCTATCACGAAATCGACCTTCAAATTCGGACATTTCTGTCGAAATTGGCTCCATTATTTGTTTCACTGTCATCACAGAACAAATATAAGAGTAAGATTTTGTTGTAGGTGTTAAAATTTTAAAATCAATGAATTAATCCTAAAAATTTATGAATTTTTCTGACGACCAAGTACTACAACAAATTTAGGGTTTTTCAAACACCCAAATTTGAGTATTACTAAGTCGGGGTTTTCCGCATTGCCATCCCTTTATCCACCACACATTCATACAATTCGTTACACTCTTGTATGAATAATGTGGGTTAATTTCCGAAGTGATTCATAGTCAATTTTAGAATTATGCCGTGGATCTTTGGGTATTTTGTCTAAAATGAGAATTTTGCTGTAATCGAGGTCTTGAATTCTCTCTTCAAGCTCTGTTTTACTCAATGAAGATTGAACAATAAGAATTAAATTGCCATCCGATGAGAGAATTGTTCCGCAATCAATTCCATCAGTGTTTTGCAACTTACTTTCTGCAATAAAGGGTGAAAAGTAAGTGTCATTTATCTTAATTAACTGCTGGCAACGACCTGTTAAGAATAATTCTTTGCTTAAAATGGTGCCGCTATCACCCGTGCGATGCCAAATTGTTTGATTCACAATTATTTTGTTCTGCTTAAAGGCTTCATCGTTGTTAAAGTACTTTTTTAGAACGTGAGGACCTGAAACGAGAATTTCTCCTATCTCCCCATCTTTAACCTGCATTTTTTTGAACTCATCTTCCGATAAATTTGGCATTGCTTCTTCCGATATTTTGATAATAACAAGATCCGTTTTGTGGTAAGGGGTTCCGACAGGCAAGCCAACAGAAAGTTGATTATTCTTTGCTAATTCTTTGGAATCAATAGAACTAATAGGTTCGGCTTCAGTAGAACCATAAACAATGGTCGTTTTTGAGTCTGGAAACGCCTTGTTGTATAGGTCCGCTTCATCTGGAAAAACAGGTGCGCCTCCCGTAAAAATCTTCTCTACTTTTGGAAGCTGTGTTTTCGATTGGAGGACATGATTCGCAAGCATTTTCACAAAATAAGGCGAAGCCGTAATTCGGGTTACCTCGTTGCTTTTAATTTGCGTTGCAATTTTCTCTGAATCCATCAATTCAGGTTTGGTCATTTTAAAATCTGCAATTACAGAGCAACAGCCAACACCAAGGTTCACAAATAAGACAATTGGCAACACGGGCATATCAATATCGGTTGATTTTGGGTCTATTTCGTTAATTAATGCCTTGAATTGTTCATGCAAGAATAAATGGGACCTGTCCGCGGCTTTTGGCAAACCTGTACTGCCGGTTGTAAATGTTATTAAAGCAGAAGATTCTTTGTTGATTTCTGCAATATTGACAGTTTCGTTCAACCTTTTTTTCAAGCTGAGTTTAACGGGAATTTTACGAAGTTCTTTAGAAAAAAATGAAAATATTCTTGCTTTAGTGACACCTATAAAACCTTTGCAATCGGCAATTTCGCAACAAATTTCCATTCTCTTTTTGCTGACCCATTCGTCAAGAAAAACGGCAGTTGCTCCGATGTAGAAAAGAGCTAAAACAATGCGGTAAAGATTGATTCCCATGGGAACAAAAACCAAAACACGGTCGCCTTGTTGGATGCCTTTAATTTTGAAATAAGCAGCAGTTTGCAAAACTTCGAGTCTTAATTCTGCATAACTGATGGATGTTTCTCCTTCAATTATTGCCGTATTTTCTGGGTGCTCTTTTGCCGCGCTTAAGAACAGAGAAACAATATTTTTATCGTTTAAGTTCATTTTACAGTCCTGTTTTAAGAGCGTACAATGCATACGATTTGAATCGATCGCCATCGTTTACCTTTGAGATTTTAACAGAAGCATTGTTTTGAATCATCAATGCATGAATTACCTTTTTGTATCCTAATTCTTTGGCAATTTGCATTACTTTCACTGCCAAATAGCTTCCAATACCTTTGTAGGTCGATTCTTTTCTTCTTGCAATAGTCTTAATAATAAAGGTTTCATTTGCCGTATCGTGATAATCTTTAATGGCAAAAATAATTGCTTGAATTTGCTCTTCTGGATTCTCGACTATCCAAATCATTCGAGCGTCAAAATACTTTTTGTAGGGAAGATATTTTGACACAAAATCTTCAGGTGAAATTGAAGTGTAGAGGAAGTTGTCAGCAAAAGAATCAATGCTGAACTTTCCAATTCTTCGCAATTCATTTTCAAAATCATCCATTCTTATGGTTCTAAAATTGGCTCCTTTTTTTGTGAATTCAACCTCATAATCTTTAATTTTGAGAGAATCAACCGTCAGTTTACTGTCTAAATTAGAATCATATTGAGCAATTTTTTTAAAACCAGCATCTAAAAATTGTTGATTGTAGTAAATGTGATGATAGGGTTCCATAAAGAAATTTTTACGATCGTTTTTTTCGCTAAATCGGTAGTTATTCCACGTAGAACCCTCCATGGGACCAAGTAGAAATTTGGATCCTCTCTTTTTCGCCAATTCTCTTGCAAAATGAATTAAATAATTGCTTGCATCAACATCATCGATGCACTCGTAGCTTCCAATGCAACACGTTTTTTCTTCTTTGTAGAATAGGTTGGCATTCTCGTAAAACGCAAATCGTCCTACGGGTTTATTCTCTTTTAGCAGAACATAGCAAGCTTCAAGATGTTGTGGAACGGGGTCGTTGCCCAATATAAAACGAGGACTGTTTTTGGCGTAAATAGAATGAATAAGTTCCTCAAATAGAGGATAGTTTTTTTCTCCGGGCAGCGTTTTTATGATTTCGTAGTGACTCATATTAAGCAAAATAGTGAGTGTATAATAAGAGGACAGCAACGGCGCTCGCTGGGATTGCAAGGTTGTCAAACCCTTTATGGGTAAAGGCTTCAGAGAGTGCTGTGATTATTGAAATTACAATAGAAATGAGGATGGCATCTGCAAAATTGATTTTTTCTACCCCCATTGTTAACGCTAAGGATGTAATTAAAGCCGCTATTAAAAAACCAAAAGAACCGCTCAATGTTTTTGTATGGCCAAAGAATGTATATTTCCCAGCGGGCCATTTTTTTCCTACCAATGCAGCAATGGGGTCGCAAAGGGCTAAAATCAAAATTGGAATGTAGTAAAACATGTATTGATCAAATTCTTGATAAAGTAGAAACAGGCTATAAACAATGATGGGGTAGAGAATACTCCCATTTGTTATTCTCTCGACAGCATTTATTGAGGGCAGTAATTGAAACTTTAAAGAGAGTAGAAGAATAATCAAAAAACTTGAGCAGAGGATGAGAACAAACCAGTGATTATCTAATAAAATAGGAAAAAGCATCGCCAATAAACCAGTGACAATGTGCACGTATTTTCGTGTTACTTCTGCCTTGAATTTTAGCTTATGATAAAACAATTCTGCACTTGCAAACAAAATTAAGTAGGCAAAAGAAAGTAAAATTGTATATAAAATGTTGTCGCTCATGGTTTAAAACTCACATTAAATTTACTATAAAAGAATCCTTTATCCTTAGATGAATAATTTTCATCTGTATTTTCAATTTGCTCGATTTCTGAAACTACATCCGACATTTTTCGAGGAACTAAAAGGTTCCAATAGGCAAACTTTGATTTTGGTCGTCCATTTGATGCTAAATTCTCACTCACGGTTTTAAATAATTCGTCGTCCATGTATTCAAAAATATTGGAGAGGTTGAACTTGTTAAAGTCTTGATGTTCTTTAAACGCATCTTCTGCCAATCCATGAAAAACGACCAAATTATCGACATTTGATTTTATCTTTTCGAAATTTTCTTCACGCGCGTAATGGGGCAGAGCAGTGTTAAATTTTCCCGTAAGAATGAACTGTAAAAAGTAATTATTCTGACATTCAACTGCGCTTAAATGTTTTTTTGCTTGCTGCAGAATAAAAGTCGAGACGGGAATTTCAACCTCTTTTAAGAATTTAGGATCTCGCCCAAGTCTGCCCATCACGAATTTGCTAAAAAAGAGACGAAATAGCATCCTCCATCGCCAATTATTCCATTTTTTAGCGAAAAACTGTACTTGTTGCTCTGGAGTTTTCTGTTCAAATAATTGGGCAATTCTTTTTTTACTGTGAATTAGCGGTAATATTTTTTGATGAAATAATTGAAAATATCGTTCAAATTTTCCTTGATAAATAAGTCCGTCTTCAACTTCTTTTCTTCGAATAGTCCAAAAATCAATTAGTTCAGAGGATAAGGATTTTTTCACCTTCAAAAAAAGTTGCCATCTGTCCTCGCAGTCGTTGAATCCTAAAAACTGCAAAAATTCGAGGTAATTTAACTCCTTGAAAGCTGCTTTTTTAAGTTCAATTAAATTTAATTGCACAGGATTAATATCGACCGCAACAACAAGTTCAGGGTCGCCAATTAGCATTGAAAAACTATTATCTCCAGCCGAACCGATGGATAAAACTCGGTCTTTTGGCTCTATTTTTAGAGCTTGCAACAGAATATCGGCATCTTCCCAGCAATTTGCATAGCGAATATAGTCATGTGATACGTTTTTTAATTGCTTGCTCATTTTTTAGGTCTCATTTAGTAATTTTATTTTTCCAGTGCTTCCATCCATTAAGATTTGGTCACCCGTTTTTAAGGTTCTCAACAACCCCGAGACACTGACGATACAAGGAATTCCCATTTCTCTTGAAACGATGGCAGAATGACTTAGCAAACTTCCTCGCTCGACAATTATTGCAGACGCAGTTGGGAATAGAATGACCCAACCAGGATCTGTGCTTGAGGTGACAAGAATATCGCCGTTGAGAGAATCAATTTCATTTGGATCGATGACTATTCTTACTGTGCCCTTAACAATGCCAGGGCAGCAACCAATTCCACTTAAATCTTCCTCTGCTTTCTCAATTTTTTCAAGAGAATAAATGTACTCGTCTGTGAAATTATTACCGTAGGTAAAAAAGCGTTCTTGCGGCATTTCTTGCTTCTTAAACGCATTGAATTCTTCTTTTCGTTCCAGAATTAGTTCACTTAATTCGGGGGAGAAAGCATTCTCTTTGAGTTTTTTTATTTCGTTCAATTCTAAATAAAACACATCTCTTGGGGAGGCAATGAGTTTGTCAGAATGCAAGTTTTCTCCAAGTGCGCTAAACATATTTCGAACCATTCCGAAGCCACGTGTTCTTTGGTATCTCAAGTTCTCCCTGTTGCTGACCAAGTCTCTTGTTTTATTAAGAATGTAATTGTACCACCATTTTTTTAGTGGCTGTCCTTTTAATGCTTCATCAATTTTGTTCTCCGCATTAATTCTCACATCGTCCTCAACCTTTGGATTGCTTTTCTTTTGAGTAATTCCTTGTTCCACATACGATTTTATCACTTTTACGAGCAATTCAGGCTGTTGAGAATAGGAAATTGTCTCTAGTTTTAACTCACCAACACATCGGTCACCAAATTTATCGATGTATTCATCAAAAGCATTTTTTATCTCTGGAAATGCCCCTTTTTCTAATTCTGTCCATATTTCAAGAGGAGTTTTCTCTGAAAAAAGACGTCGAGCATCCTCGTTTTTAGTGATACTTGCCGATAATTCAATACTTCTGTGTATTGGTTCTACCGAGATAATATCTTGGCTTCCGCACAATAAATCATTGTGTAAATTAGGTTCGTTTGGGCAGTATTTTTTTGTTTTTTTCTCCAGCATTCCGAACCAAATCATGGCAAAGAAATCATTGGTTAGAGGTGCTTTCCATTTTAATAATAAGCTCTTTTCAAAAGAAATGTAGAGGTCAACTATTTCCTTGGTAGAAAGGGTGCTAAAATCGATGGATTTGTATTGATTCATGATAGCATTGAGCTGTTTCATGAAGCGTTTTCTTTGGCGAGGAAGTTTTATCTGCATGACAATCATTTTCCAATACATTTGAATGATTCTTAGTCGTGCAATGCCCTTGCTCATTTGAAAATCGTCTTCCAATTCAAATTTTTCTTTTACCCCCATCATTCTCTCCATATTCTCGGCATTGATAGAATAACCGGGGAGCATTGCCAGCATTTTATACCAATTTAGGAGGTTGTAATAAACGCGTCCTCTCACAAGTCCCAAAGTATTGGCGAAAATCTCTGCATGTTTGTCGATTTCTCGTTCTTTTACTCCCATTATTCCAACGAATTGTCTATACACCATTTCGTACATTTTTAGGATGAAAGAATAGGTGAGAGGAGTTGTGATTCCGGGGTAGGATTCGATGATGTTACTATTGTCCCATAAGATGTACTCTTCGCTTTGCGACGCTTTGATTGTCGTTATGGGTCTGGTTTGCAGAAGGTGCAGTGATTTCTCTTTGTAGGCGAATTCAATGTCTTGCGGTGCCTTTAATTCCTTTGTCAATTGGTCTAAAAGAGTAGCGATTTCATGGAGTTGATTATCATCTAAAGTAGCGCTGTTTTTTCTTTCTTTCTCCAGTTCTATTTTTTGAATCCCAGAGTCGTTTTTTCTCACAAAAAGGTGTGTTTTTTCAGCAATATCTTTGTGAATACCCGAGGGAGAAAGTGTAAAAGTATCGGCATTTAATTCTCCAGAAACCAATCCTTCTCCCAGTCCAAAAACGGCTGAAATAACTTTGCTTTCAGTGTCTCCAGAAATTGGATTTGCTCCAAATGCAACACCGGCAACATCGGCATCTATCATTTCTTGAACAATGACACCGATGCCAAAATTTAAGGGCAATTTATTCTCTTTTCGATACCTCAAAACCCGTTTAGATGCAGTGGATTTCCAGATTAGCTTTATCTTGCTTTCTAATTCTTCAAAAGGTACGTGGAGAAAGGTTTCAAATTGACCAGCAAAAGAAAAAGACGCTCCATCTTCATCAATTGCGGATGATCTTACAGCGTAAGATTTTTGACAGTCTTTCTCACTGAAGAATTCATGCAAATGAGTTAAAATAGTTGGGGGAACATCTAATTTTGAAAATGCATCCGCAATATCATTCTCACTGACAGACTCAGAAAGCTGCTGAAGAAGCACTTCTTGTGGAATAACGGCCCATTTAGGAACATTTGCGCCTATTTTTTCAAGTTGGATAAGATTTTTAGCTTTTCCACCAATTCCCTTATTGGATTTTTTTTCAGAATGAGAAAGTAGAACCGTCATAGAATTAGCGCTTTAAGCATTGGAATTCCACCCAAAGAAAGGTACATCAACGCTGTCCAAATAGCCGATGCGTATTCAATAAATTTGGATGATTTATACGATGATTTTTTCAAGAACGACCATGCTGGCAGGGAGCAAAGGACAAAAACGAGAAAAAGAATACTGTAAGCGAACCAGCCATACCCTGCGTAATAGGATGCTCCCATCGCAAGAATCATGGTTGTAAACAAGAGGACAATCCAAATGATTACTCCGCCTTTGGTTCCGTACAATCCTGTGTAGGACACAACTCCTTCTTCTTCCTTTTCTGGCGTTCTGATTTTCCGACCAAATTCTAACACCAATCCATTGCTATATGACACTGCAAAAAACCAAGCAAGTCCCCAGTGTGGAGAAGCTCCGTCCAATAACCAATCTAAACCACTGGAATAAATGTCTATTAAGGGAATAATAAACATGTGAGATGTAATGTAGAGAATCTGTCTTTTCTTTAGCCATTTAGGAACGAAAAACTCAACTCCCATCAGCATTAAATAAAGCAAGACAATAACATAGAGATAAAGCATCTCCAGTTGATAAATGGCGATAACACTGACTTGAATAACGCCAACGATTAGTCCAATTGTTTTCAGTTCTTTGAGAGAAATCAATCCTCTTGGAACGGGCAAGTAGCTGCGGTATTTTTTATCTTCCTCTTGATCTTTAAATTCGTCAAAAATACGAACGAGAAAGAAAAGTGTAATGGTAGCGAAAATTCCAATCAGAAAATCACTCCAATCTATGAATCCCTCTCTGCCTCTGCAAATCCTTGAGTAGGAAACAGCAGAAAAAGTAAAAGCAGTAATCATTAACCCATGTGCGAGAAAGGGAAATCTTTCTTTCTGATAGATTAGAAAACGCTTTAAAAAAGGACGATTATTTTCTTCCAATTGACTTATTTTTTTCTACCTAAATTTTGATGCGCTGAGGTGAAATGATTTGCTGACATGGCAGCGGCAATTGAAATTTCTCCAGCCAATGCAACAGCACAACATATTTCAGCGAACCTTCTTGTTTTTCCTACGCCGTCGCAGTCCAACATCTTTAGGCATTCTTGTTGAGTCGGTAAGGACGTTCCTCCACCAACCGTTCCTACAATTAGAGAAGGAAGTGTTAATGAAACGTAGAGATCTCCATCTGGCGTTGTTTCCATTCGCGTTAATCCAACCGAGGATTCAGAAATGCAGGCAACATCTTGTCCGCAAGAGATAAAAAGGGCTGTTAATCCATTTGCTACGTGACCTTGCGCACCGATTGCTCCACTTTGAATAACCGCTAAGGTGGATGATTGCCAATAAGCACAAATATTTTTGGGAGTTGTTTTTAGGACTTTATCGATGACTTCTTTTTTTAGAACAATTTCGGTGGTTACTTTCTTACCACGAACGTTCATAAAGGACAAAGAAGTTGCTTTCTTATCTCCAGCATAGTTGCTTTCAATGTACCATTCAGTTGGTGTATGTTCAAAATTCTCAAGGATATATCTACAAATTTGATCGGTGCAAATTGTCACCATATTCTGCCCTGAAGCATCTCCTGTTGTATATTCAAAAGTCAGAATCACGCTGTTTCCTTCTATGCTTGTTCGGACACCTTTCAATGCCGCAAAACGACTTGTTCGAGACACGATTTCTTCAAAAACTTTCACGCTGCTATTGACCCATTTTGCAAATAATCCTACAATTCCGATATTTTCAAATTTAAAAAACGGACACCTTTGTACTCCTTCAACCAAGCAAACAGAAGTAATTCCACCGCTTAATCGGCAAGCCTTCATCCCTCGATTATAGGAAGCAACGAGAGCACCTTCAGTTGTTGCTAAGGGAATATAGTAATCTCCTGTTGCATCGGTTCCGTTAACTAATAATGGGCCAGCTAGTCCAATTGGGATTTGCGCCATTCCGATAAAATTTTCGATGTTTCCTTTCAGTGATTCTGGACTTTCAAGTTGTTTATCGCCTTTAGAATAGGGAAGGGAAATTCCTTTTTCTTCAAGAAAATCTAAGCGTTCAGAAAGTCCCTCTTGGGTCGGGTGATTACTATAATTTGCTTCTTCAAGTTGGGTAATCTCAACGTCTGATAATGGTGAAATTTGTTTTGCGTAATCTTGCAACGATTTTTTGTCCTCGAAAGAATCAATTACTTTATTAACTGTTTTGTGGTCTTGTGACATTGTCTGTATCCTTAAAAATAGATACTAAATATACACAAATTAATTGATGCGCCTTGGTTATATTTAAAAGGAGTGTTTAGGTTGATTTCGACAAAAATATAATTCTAGCTCCGAACTTCTTATTTAGCAAACCATTTAAACTCATACATTTTCTCTGGAATAACAATTCTTTCGGAAATACGACAAAGACGATTGGGTAAATTCATTAAGTAGTCACGTGCTTTTTCTGCTGAACCACTTAAATCAGTCATGTTTTCGATGTCCCATTTGATTAAAAGCTTGTCTAAAATTTCGATATAGTCTTTTGTTGTATAGACCATTGTTCGTTGTGCGGCATCAGAAAAGTGTTTAAATAAGTCACCGATTTCTCCACCCGTTTCTCTTAGAAAATGGGCTGGCATGACAATTTTTTTCTTCATCATATCTTCAAAAGCGATCATCATTTCGCTCGGGTCAACATCAAAGATGCGTTGAACAAAGTGTTGATAGGCATTAGCATGTCTCGCTTCGTCTGCAGCAATAACGCCACACATTTTTGCCAGTCGATCGTTTCCTGATTTTTTTGCTAAGCTTGCCACTCGTCTGTGTGAAATATTGGTTGCCGTTTCCTGAAAACTGGTATAAATGAAACTTTTGTATGGATCTCTTGCCGTTTGGAGGTCAAAACCGTCAGTTAGCAAATATTGCGTGGAAATTTCCAGTTCTTTCATGTTTACCCTTCCAGAAAGATAAAGGTAACGATTGAGTAAATCACCGTGACGATTTTCTTCTGCCGTCCAAGCTCTTACCCATTGCGACCAGCCTGTTTTGCTTTTCGAATCGACTCCTTCGATATCCATTAACCAAGCTTCATAAGTAGGTAGAGCTTCTTCAGTGATGGTGTCGCCAATTAGAACAGCAAATAAATCATAGCTCATTTCTTGCGCTAGTTCCTGTAATTCTGTGACTTCTTCAATGAAGGATTCGTCTCTTGCGTCTGGCAATAAATCGGCAGGTTGCCAATTATCTTCAGGCTTTTTGAGATATTTTGTAAGCAAACTTTCCATTGATTGCTCAATGTATTGCATTACTTCTAATCGAATATTTGACAACTTAGTTAACTGCATAAGTTTATTTATTAAGCATTTTTTTGCCTATGTTTACAGTAGTTGATTGGGTTTATTAGGGCAAAGATAGAATAAGTAATCGATCTACTTCTTCATTGCTCTATCTTCTTTCAAAATAGCACCGTTTTTATTGACTAACTGTCCGCAAGCTGCATCAATGTCCTTTCCACGGCTCCTTCTTACATGAACAATCATGTTTCTATCTTCTAAATAGTTAGCGAAAGCGTCTGTTCTTTCTTTACTTGTCTTTTGGAATATTCCATCATCAATTGGGTTGTATTCTATAATGTTAATTTTACAAGGAACACATTTGGCAAACTTTGCTAATTCTTGGGCATCTTCAATTGAGTCATTAAAATCTTTGAAAATGATGTATTCAAAAGTCACGCGGGTTCCAGTTTTCTCATGGAAATATTGCAAAGCTTCTCGCAACGCGGCTAAATTATTAGAGTCATTGATTTCCATGATTTCGCTACGCTTTTTATCGTTGGCAGCATGTAAAGAAAGCGCAAGGTTGAATTTCACATTATCATCACCTAATTTTTTAATCATTTTGGCAATACCTGCAGTTGAAACGGTGATTCGCTTTGGCGACATTCCAAGACCCTCTTCAGAGGTAATCAACTCAATAGAACGCAGCATGTTTTTGTAATTGAGCAAAGGTTCTCCCATACCCATATAGACAATGTTCGATAGGCTTTTGTTGTACCTGTTTTTTGCCTCGTCACGTAAATAAACCACTTGGTCAACGATTTCTCCAGCAGAAAGGTTTCGCATTAACTTTAGCTTACCTGTTGCGCAGAATTCACACGCTAAGCTGCAACCGATTTGCGAAGAAATGCAAGCAGTTGTTCTTTTTGGAGTTGGAATGAGTACTCCTTCAACGACTTGATTATTGTCAACGCTAAAAGCACATTTTATGGTCTTGTCAGAGCTGATTTGTTGGTCGTTCAGTGTTATGTGATCTATGTAATAGGTATCCTCAAGCTTCTCCCGTAAAGATTTTGAGAGGTTGGTCATGTCTTCAAAAGAAGAGGCATCTTTTTGCCAAAGCCATTCGTAAATTTGTTTTCCACGGAAGGTTTTCTCACCAACTTCTTGGAGGGAATTTTTTAATTCTTCGAGAGAAAGGTTACGGATGTTTATTTTGGTGCTCATTTGTTGAGGGTAAAGGTAGGAAATAATATGGCAGGGGAGGTGTGTTGTATTGGTAATGTTACACAGAGAACCGCAGAGTAGGCACAGAGGTCCACAGAGTTGGGTAGGTGTTTCTTGATTCACGATACACTATTTAGAATGGGACTATAATTGAAATTCATTAAAAAAATGTTAAGAATCATAGTGGGGTTGGGTGGGTGTTGTTTTGGTAATGTTACGCGGAGAGCCACAGAGGAGGCGCAGAGGTTCACAGAGTTGGGGGTAGGTGTTTATTAATCCATAATACACTATTTAGAATATGATTATAATCGAACCTACCTTTAATAAAAAATGTCCATTGATTTGGTGGAGTCTTATAATTTTCCTTAACTTATATTGGAGAACCTTTAAAACCACTATCAAAAATGATTAGAAATAGCTTAAATAATTTTACAATGGCACGAGTTAGCTCTGTGCTTCTCTGTGCCTACTCTGTGGTTCTCTGCGTAAACCCACATAACCTTTCAACCCACAATTAAAAAATGATTAGAAATAGCTTGTCAAAAATTATTATTGGATGTGCAATAGAAGTTCATAAACAATTAGGCCCGGGTCTTCTCGAATCTGCTTATCAAGAATGTTTAATTTATGAACTGAAAAAACAAAATCTAAGAATTGAAGTTGAAAAACCAATGCCGATCATTTATAAAGACATTTCCTTGAACAAAGGTTACAGAATTGACATTCTCGTTGAAGATGAAATAGTAATTGAACTCAAAACAGTAGAGCAATTTCGGAAAGTACATTCAGCACAAGTTTTAACTTACATGCGTTTAGGAGGCTATGAGTTAGGTCTGTTGCTAAACTTTAATGAAACCAAAATGGTGGATGGGATAAAACGATTAATTAGCACCTGAGTTTCTTACGGTCTACTTCCTCTGTGAATCTCTGTGCCTTCTCTGTGAATCTCTGCGTAAAACTACACCACCCTCACATCCTCCAACCTCACCAACAATACTTCTCCATCCAATTCTACCTTCATCTTATCCCCATCAACCTCTACAACCTCCACAAGTGAACCTTCATCAATTACCACCTTATCTTGCAAGCTCTTCACGTTCTTAACCGTAACAATAGCAAAACGATCAGAAGTAGCATGATTTTTAGAAAGCGTCCCGAGAAGAATAGAGAAAATCAATAAAAAACTGCTAACAGCTCCGATGAGCAACATTACTCGTCTTGTAGAATGCGATTGTTTCGTTCTGAAAACAACAATTGCGACAGCTAAAAGAAGGGCAAAAAGAACAGCCAAAAATCCCCAAGCATTTGCAGAAATAGAATACAGCGAGGACTGAAAACCATTCAGACGATATTCCCAAAAAACGTTGGAGTTGATTTCTAAATAACATTCTTGTAGTTTCTCTTTTGCTTCTGCGTCAGCCGGTCGAAATTTTAATACTTTCTCAAACCCCCAAATGGCTTCTCCGTAATTTCGGGTCTTCATTTTTGCCAAACCATAGTTGAAATAAGCAGAAATATTGTTCGGAGAAATGGAAATGATAGAATCAAATTTATCGGCAGCAAGCGCATAATTTTTCGTGTTAAATGCCTCTATACCTTCACTAAAAGTAGAATTGCTCATTGAGAGGAAGGGCAAAACCCCGAAGAAGATCAAAGCGATATGTTTTATCCAATAATTCATTCTTTTAATTCTTCCAAAACTGTTTTTAATTCTTCCAAAATGGCTTGCTTTGAACCTTCATCTGAAGGAAAACCATACCTGAATTGGTCACATTTCTCAAAAATATTTTTTGCTTTATTAATGGTTTCTTCTTTCACTTTCTGACTGAGTTTGGAGAAAAATTCTTTCTTACTCATTGATTCTCCAGCCGGTATTTTAACTTCCAAGGCTGTTTTGAGTGATTTTTCTACTTGAGAATAAAATTCATTGTCGTTTGCCCCAGAAATTTGCGATTCTAAACTGACCATGCTTGTTGCAACCTGCTTGCTCTTCTTTTTTACGATGCCTTTTTGCTCAATTTCATCTGCTGATTCTTCTCGTTTTTTAGCAAGAAATAAGAATAGGAAAGAAGCCAAAATTGGGGTTGATACCCCCGTCCAAAAGCCAACACTTCCAAAAAAGGAAGAATCATCTTCAACCACTTCTGACTTCCGCATAAAATCTTCCGCATTGAGCTCTTGCACTTCTTCATCCTCGATGCTAGCAATGTAATTTTTATCTTCCTTCACCTTAATTTCAGACGTAGCCGTAGCAACCGTTACATATTTTTCTTTCTTAGGATCAAAGAATGAAACCGTCGTTGGCGGCAACTTGGTCACCCCTGATTTATTGACCTGAATGTTGTATTTATAACTAATTTGTCCTTCAGTTCCGTGAGAATTGTAGATGTAATCTTCTTTAACTTCAGGGTCTCCGTATATGATAAAACCTTTCGGTAAAGTTGGAGATGGCTCGGTAATATTCTGCAAATTACCACTGCCGATAATGCGAATGAGTATCTTAAAAACGTCCCCTTGGTTGAGGTCAATTTGTTCTATTTCTTGCTCTATTGTGAAATTGCCAACCGCGCCAATGAAATCACTCGGAGGGTCGTTCGGTAAAGGTTTAATAGTGATAATAGCATAATTAGATTTGAATTGATACCCCTTTCTGTTTTGGTTCAACTTCATAGAGTAGGGCGAAATTTTAAATTGACCTGTGCCAGAAGGGAAAATCACATTTTTATCGTAGTCAAAGGTGTAAAACTGCATATTTTTGAAATATTCTCTGTCAACAATGATGCGATTTACGTTTCCCAGTTCTTTTTTATCAATCGTTCCGGGAATTTCGTAAGAACGATAACCTTCTAAATGGGTCGGTTCAAAGTGAGAATAAATTTTGGCAAAAACGACAATTGCTTCGCCTTCATAGATACTTGTTTTATTGGTTTGAATAGTTCCGAATGCAGGTTCTTTTAACTGGTCTGCGGTAACATTTGCCGTCGACACTTCAGTTTTTTCGCCAATATTGACAACAATCGTATTGGACGGGTAGGTTTTGTTGCCTTTTTTCACAAAAGCTGGACCGATGGTATATTTGCCTTTTTTACCAATGGCGCCTGTTTGTGAAATGTAATAATAGGTGATTACTTTCCCGGTGTTGTAATCCATTTCTTGCTCCATGCCGCTCATGACATCGTAGCCTTGAACAAACGAACTTGGCAGGTTGTCAATTTCCAATTCTCCTTGTACATTCGACTTGACGGTAATGGTTATTAATTCACCAATATCTGCGGACACAGGGTCTATGCTAAGAATGATTTCTGGATCTTGCGCATAGAGGAAACCTATGCAGAGTAAGGCTTGTATGATAAGGAGTGATTTCTTCATTTACCAATCTTTACCTGATTTAGGGGTAGAATTCCCGCCTTTTGTTCCGCTTGCTTTGCGCTTCGTTTCGGCTTCTTGCTTCATTAATTTGTCCAACATTCTGTCAACGGTTTTGTTCGGTAGTTGACTTTTATTGTCATTACTTTTCTTACCGTCTCCATCTTTCGGCTTGCCGTCCTTGTCTTTTTGGTCGTCCCCTTCCTTGTTCTGATCTTTATTATCTTTATTTTGGTCCTTGTCTTTGTCTTTGTCTTTGTTGTCTTGATTATCTTTCTTTTCCTGTTCTTGTTTGTTCTTTAGTTGTCGAATTGCTTCCGATAAGTTATACCTCGTTTGGTCATCGTTTGGATTGTTTCGCAACGATTCTTTGTATGCTTCAATGGCACCACTGTAGTCCTTGCTTTTCATTCTTGCGTTCCCGATGTTGTGATAATTTTCGGCCTTTGCAATTTTATCTTTCTTCGCAGAACCACTTTGCTTGTAAATTTCTTCTGCTTTTTTAAACTCTCTTGCTTTGTAAGCAGATTGCGCCATTTCATCTGATAAATCAATGTTTTCCGGGGCATTTTTCTGCGCCGACTCGTAATATTTTAACGCTTCGGCATAATTCTCTTGCTTGTATGCTGTTCTAGCCGCCTGCAAAGAATCACGCCACTGTTGCCCATACGAGAACGTAAAGGAGAAAAGGAATGATATGAGAATAGCTACTCGAAGCGCTCGTGCATTTCGACTAGCGCTCGATGACCACTCGCTTTTTGATTCGCTCGTACCTCGCTGTTTGATTCGCTCGTACCTCGCTGTCCGATTCACTCGTATCTCGTTGTTCGATTCAACCACATCTAACTCTTCATATTTTCCCGTTCTCGGTTTCATTTTTCATCTTTCATTTTTCATCCTAACAAGAGTCAACGTCTAACAATTCTATCCAAAACTCCAACATACTGTTTCGACCATAAAACGTATGCCAACCAGAAGAATATCGAGATTAATAAAGGTATCTGATAGCGTTCTTCTTTTATATCAAACTCTAAATTATCTATTTTTGTTCGTTTCATTCTATTAATTTGTGTTAATAAACCTGAAAGATTTGGAAATTCATTTGAACTGATGTTTGCATGACCTCCGCCTTTTGTCGCAATGGATTGAATAAACTTCGGGTTCATTTTCGATACAATCGTTTTTCCTACTGCGTTTGTTTTGTAGCCTAACTCAGGTCTGTGTGGGTTTTTCGGAATCAACCCTCCTTTTTTTGTGCCAATTCCAAGCACGCTTAATTGCACTTTTTCGGTCTTTATTTTCTTCAGAATTTCATCAGGACTAACTTCGTGATTTTCACCATCTGTCACCAAAATAATCCCTTTTGTTGTCTTTTCTTTAGAAAACATGTCCACAGATACCTCCAAAGCTTCAGATATGTTGGTTCCTTGACTGGTAATCATCGCCGATTCGATGTCCTGAATGAATAATTTTGCTGCCGCATAATCTCTGGTCAATGGAAGTTGCACAAACGCATTGTTGGCAAAAAGAGCAATGCCAATTTTCTCTCCGTGGAGGTTGTTAATCAACTGAATTAATGCCCTTTTGGAAATGTCTAAGCGCGATGCTTCTTTGGAAATATCTTTGGTGTTCATCGAATTTGAAATGTCTAATGCAACCACTAATTCTAATGACTCTGAAGTCCCTGACACTTTTTTCTTGCCATAAATAGGTTGTGCTAAGGCAATTATTAAGAAAACGAAAGCATTGCGAAAAAAGAAATATTTCAAGAAGCTACTCATGGTAGAAACTGGTCTTAACAGTGATTGCAAGACGCGAGAATTGGATTTTGATGTTGCCTTATTGTATCGCCAAATATTGAACAAATAAATGCCAATAATCACAGCAATCAAGAAAGTTAAATTAAAAGCTGCTGGGAATTTATACATCATTGCGTCTGTACTTTTACCAGAATTGCCAATAGAACCGACAGCAAAAACATAAATGCCCCAAAAAATGATTTCCCAAAGAATGACAGCGATAAAAATCCAATTGTAGCGATATGTGTACTTTTGACTATTCACTGTGTCTAAAAACAAGATGATTTGTACCCCAAACAAGCAGTGTTAAAACAAATGCCCAGTTTAAAAACGCTTGTGGGTTACTCGGAGGTTCGGATTTGTAATGTTGATCTTCCATTTTACGTTTTTCCAACTTTTCAATCTCTTTGTAGATACCCTGCAAACTTTTCGTGTCCGTTGCTCTAAAATACTGTCCGTTGGTTATCTCCGCAATTTTCATCAAGGTGACTTCATCAATTTCTACGGGCATATTTTGATATTGCACACCAAAAGGAGTGATAATTGGGGAGGGTGCAGTGCCATTTTTTCCAACTCCGATGGTATAAACGCGAATATTCTTGGCTTTTGCTAGTTCTGCAGCTTCAAGGGGGGTGATTTCTCCAGAATTATTACTTCCATCGGTCAGTAGAATAATCACTTTGGAGGCAATACTGTCATTTCGCAAGCGAGTTACGGCAGTTCCTAGACCTGTTCCAATAGCCGTTCCTCCTTCAATTCTGTCGCCTGAAATTTTATCAATTTGTTCTTTAAGAATTGAATAATCTAAGGTTGCTGGACATGCTGTGTAAGCTTCTCCAGCATAAACGACGAGTCCAATTCTGTCGCCAGTTCTGCCGTCAACAAATTCTTTGGCAACTTTTTTTGAAGCCTCCAACCGGTTCGGTTTAAAATCTTGCGCCATCATTGAAAGTGAAACATCCATGGCAAGAATGATGTCAATTCCGTCTTTAAAATCGGTATTAAAGTCGTCGTGCTGACTCCAGTGATAAGGTTTTGCCATGGCTAAAATTAGAAGAGCAGCGATTATTCCGTAAGTCAAAAGCAATGCTTTTCGAAGTAAACGGACACTCTGTGAGCCTATATTGTTCTGGTCTGTAGCCGAACGCGAATATTTTACATCGCCTTTTCGTTTTCTCTCCAGAGAATAAATAACAAGCAAAATCACCGGCACCACAGCGAGCATCCACAGCCAGTTTGGAGCGAAATAATCGTACTCCCAAAAACGTATGTTCCAATTACTCAACATTGTCAAATTCTAATGGGCTGGTTTCGGCAACTATTTGCTTGGCGAGTGTTGAAACTCTTAAAATGGCAATTAAATCGGGCTTTGATTTGGCAAATTTCACCATGTCTGCCTCAGATAGAATGCGTGCGATCGTATCGACTGTTTCTTCATTCAATCCTTTTTGGGTAAGGAGAAGTTTCGTTTCGTAGGTGGTTTTTTCTAACAAAGAAATTTCATACCTGCTGGTTAAATAAGAACGAAGAATGTAGGATAACTCCACAAAATGATCTTTCAATTGGTCTTTCTCCCATAATTTTGCCTTTTCCAAGGCGTTAATAGCAATAAGGGTTCTTTCTTTGAGAGAAATAGGACGTTCCTCTTCTTCAAAATCCTCGTCTTTGTTTCTTCTTCGGTAAGCAATAAAAGCGATGATAGCAAACAGAATAAGAAGTAACAACCACCAGTAATCGGACAGGAATTCTGCTATGGAAAATGGCTTGTCCGGTACGTCTGCAAAATTTTCTTTGATGTCGTAAATATCCATTCCGTCAATGGGGTCAACGAGGTAGGAAACAAGAGCGATGTCTTCAAAATAGTAGGTAGAATCATTGATGATTATTGCCGCACCTGGAATTACAAACAGACCGCTATCCCATGCTGTAATGGTGTATTTTCCAATCCATTCTTTCGATTTTTTTTGGAAAATAAAGGTGTCTATAAAAGGGTGTGTAATCTCAAATTCAATGCCTTCCGAGGATAAATCTCCTGTTTTTGTTATGGCTCTTGCTTCAATCACATCGCTTTTCTCTTTGAATAAAACTGTGTCATTTTTCGCAGTAACAACAGAATAAGTGAGTATAATTGACTGGCCGATAACTAACTGTGATTCAGATGCTTCTTGATGCAATTCTTGTGAAGCAACGTTCAGTGCGATGAAAAAAGAGAATAGATATGTGAGTTTATTCATCATCTATTTTGGAACAATTTAACCAATGGTTTTATGAAATCTTCATCTGTTGCAATGCTTGCGTAATCGATGCCCGACTTTTGAAAATCTTTTTCGAGTTTCTCGTCAAATTCTTTAAAATTCTGAGCGTGAATGGTTTTTGCTTTCTGACTGTTCGTGTTAACCCAAGTTGTTGCGCCTGATTCTGCATTGAACATTTGTACAACTCCCATGGATGGCAATTCTTTCTCGGCTTCGTCAATTAATCGCAAAGCCACCATGTCGTGTTTTTTGCGTGTAACTTTCAAGCCTTCCATGAAATCGTTTTCATCCATAAAATCACTGATTACAAAAGCAATGCTTCGTTTTTTTTGTGTATTTCGGAAGAATTTTAACGCCTCATTGAGGTCCGTTCCTTTATTCTCCGGTTGAATTTCAATTAATTCTCTCAAAATGACCAAAGAATGCTTTTTCCCTTTTCCGGGAGCGATGTATTTTTCGACTTTGTCTGAAACGAAGATGGCGCCAACTTTATCATTGTTAGAAATAGCGGAGAATGATAAAACGGCTGCTAATTCGAGCGCCAAATCCTTTTTGGTTTTGTTCTCCCAACCAAAATTTCCAGAACCAGAAACATCGATGATTAACATGACGGTTAACTCTCGCTCTTCGTCAAAAACTTTGACATAAGGTTCATTAAAACGAGCAGTCACATTCCAGTCAATGGTTCTCACTTCATCGCCAATTTGGTAATTTCGAACTTCAGAAAATGTCATTCCACGTCCTTTAAACGCAGAATGATACTCACCAGAAAAAATATGTTTGGTGAGGCCTTTGGTTTTGATTTCCAGCAGGCGAATTTTCTTTAAAAGTTCTTTGGTATCCATTTTTAAGGAACTTCGACTTTAGCAACAATTTTTGCAACGATATCGGATGCTGTTAGATTCTCCGCTTCGGCTTCATAAGTTAATCCCATTCTGTGGCGCATTACATCGGGAGCAATTTCTCTAATATCTTCTGGAATTACAAATCCACGACCTTGCAAAAACGCAAATGCTTTTGCTGCCAATGCCAAGTTAATACTTGCACGAGGCGAACATCCTATGCTAATCATAGGTTCTAAAAATCCGAGTCCATATTTTTCTGGTTCGCGAGTTGCGTAAACAATGTCCACGATGTATTGCTCAATTTTTTCGTCTAAATAGACTTGCTTAACGAGAGAACGACAACGCTCAACATCTTTGATTGATATCACGTTTGACGCACTTGCCATGCCTTCTTTTTGCACGTTTGCACGTATAATTTGACGTTCCTCTTCTTTTGACGGGTAATCCAAGAATACCTTTAGCATAAAACGATCGACTTGCGCCTCGGGCAGGGGATAAGTTCCTTCTTGCTCAATTGGATTTTGTGTAGCAAGCACCAAAAACGGGTAGGGCAACTTGAAAGTCTCGTCTCCAATTGTGACTTGTCGTTCTTGCATAGCCTCCAACAAAGCCGATTGCACTTTTGCAGGTGCACGATTGATTTCATCCGCCAAAACGAAATTAGAAAAGATAGGTCCTTTTTTCACGGAGAAACTTTCTGACTTCTGACTGTAAATTAGGGTTCCAGTAACATCGGCAGGAAGTAAATCAGGGGTGAATTGAATTCTACTAAAATCTACGTTAATTGCATCCGACAATGTTTTAATTGCTAAGGTTTTTGCCAACCCAGGGACACCTTCAAGCAAAACGTGTCCGTCGGCGAGCAGCGCAATGAGCAACCTGTCAATCATGTAAGTTTGTCCAACAATCACTTTTCCAACTTCAGCACGAAGCAGGTTGATGGTTGGCATTTCTAATTTTATTTGTTCGCTAACTATTCGTAGCGACTCTGCGGGATTTATATTCTCTTCCATAATGTGCATTCTATTAAGACCTACAAAAATGAAAAGATAAGTCCCCATTACCTTGATTTTGCTGTTAATTAATGTTAACATTGTTACAGTAAAAATCCTTTTCAATGGAAACCAGAGAATGTTATGAGTGTAAAATGAAACTTTCGGGCAGGAAAGATCAGAAATTCTGTTCTGATTATTGCCGAAACACTTACAACAATCGTCTGAATGAGGATGCCACGAAATACGTTCGAAGAATTAATAATATTCTGCGTAAAAATCGTAGAATCATGGCCGATTTGAATCCAGATGGCAAAAAAACGGTTGACGGAATAACACTTGCTGAGGATGGTTTCAATTTCCATTATTACACGAATATCTACACAACAAAGACAGGTTCAAAGTATTTCTTTTGCTATGAGCAAGGTTACATAAAATTGGATGACGATAGGTATATGTTGGTGGTGAAGCAGGACTATGTTAAATAATTTTGTAGGGGTCGGTCTCGACCGACCCCTACAAAATTATTTAACATTACTTAACCCCTCTTTTCACAGAAACAACCGTCACATCATCTGTCTGTTCAGCGATTCCAATCCACTGGTCAAAAGCTTCTGCAATTATTTTTTGTTGTTCAACCAATGGCAAGTTGATATTTTCTTCAAACAATTCTAACAACCTTCTAAAAGAGAATTTTTTATCATTGACTCCTCCAAATTGATCTTGAAAACCATCGGAAAATAAGAATAAGTTGCTATCGGATGAAAAATTGGCAAAATGTGTATTATAACCTAAGAATCCATCCTCAATATCACCTGTGTGTTTATTGTCGCCTTTAAACATAGTAAAACCGTTATTGTCGTAAATAAGAAATCTTGAGCCAGCACACGCATACATCATCTCGTCGGAATTGTCATTAAAGACGCAAACGGTTAACTCCATCGCGTCATTTACTGTATTCTCTCCTTCTCCTCGTGGTAAATATTCAATTAATTTCCTATCTAAACGGTCTAAAATTTTACCAGGATCTACAATTTTGTTTTCAAGAACAGTTGTATTTAGGAGGTTGAATCCGAGTAGAGTCATAAAGGACCCAGGCACTCCGTGACCTGTACAATCACCCAGCACAAGAATGAGATTATCTCCTACTTTTTCCATCCAATAAAAATCCCCTGACACGATATCTTTCGGTCGAGAGAATATAAAATGTTCTTGGAATTCTTTTTCGAATTCTTTTTTGAAAGGCAATAAGTTGTGCTGAATTCTTCTAGCGTAATTAATACTTGCTGTTATTGAGCTACTTTGCTCATTGATGAGTTCTTGCTGAAGACGAACATCAGTAATATCTCTAGCTAAGGCGATAAAACCACCAATTTGGGTTTCGGAACCTGGAGCGAAAATTGTTGTAATTGACTGCCCTACCCAAATCTGTTCTCCATTCTTTTTAACAATAGGGAATTCTTTGTATGATGTCATTTTCTTCTGACGAAAATGCTCTCGGTAAAATTCAATGATATCTTCTCTAAAATCTGGAGCAACAATTTTTATAGAATTGGTAAAAAGCAGTTCTTCTTTCGTATAACCTAATCTTGAAAATGACACATCGTTAATGAAATTAAAATTCCCTTTATTGTCGCATCGATATATAAAATCTTCTGCGTGTTGAACTAGGAGCTCGTAGGTATTCTCTAACTGCATTTTTTCAGTTACATCCTGACCGAGAATTAACTTTACATTACTTGAAAAATCTCGAAAAGCCCATTCCATCCAACGAATTTTACTCTCATTGTCAATCATCGGCGTCAAGTATTTTTGACCATCTTTAAAATCTTTGGTAATATCGATGTCTTTATAACTGCTATCAAAAGGGATGAAGTTATTGAGTATAGTTATGTTTTTATTAAGGATTTCCGAATGAGAAATATCTAAAAAATTGGAAATGTTTTCACTTGAATAATTAATAACTCCTTTCTGATCAAAAGCAATAACCGGCATATTTCCACGGTTGATAATTGCAGAGATGAAAACAAGTTTTTCTAAAGAATCATAACGAAGGTAGCTGTAAAAAATCATTAAAAATGAGGAGACAGAGATACCCAATAAGAAATAGTATTTTGGATAAACAGGATCAACGATAATGATGATGAAAAAAATAGATATGAAAAGTATCACAATTGAATAAATGGCTGTTTCTTTAATTTTTCCAAGTATGTATGGTGCCATCGTTGAGATAAGAACAATGCCAATAATATTGTATGGATGAAGCTTAGATGTATAAATTTCCCATAAAAAATCTGCGGTTATGACAAATAATCCAAACCTAAGTAAGCTACCGTATAAATAAAACTTTTTGTTTGCTTTAGCTGAAAGTGAACTTAAGTATAGAGACAGCAAAATGAATGCTAAAATCAAGGTTGTTTCTAAATTAAGACTTAGTTGCGAGTCCATGATAGGTCCAAGAATGTGAGTTAAAGGGGCTGTGATTGTCGCAAATAATAAAATCGCAGGAGTTAAATTTAGATGAACATCAATATCTTTGGTGTTAATTAATCCACTTCCGTTAAAAGATTTGTAATAATTGAGCAAGAATAAATTCAAGAGGAATAATCCGCCAATTAGTGAAGCTATAAACCAACTTGACTTCCAAATAGATGTGATGACTTTTACTTTTGTCGAACTACTTTTTCCAAAGTTCACTCCATCATACGACGCTTTGACATTGATTATATGTTCGCCGCTAGGTAAGCCACTAATCAAAACAAAATTTTCATCATTTGCTATAGTATTCCATTTTCCTCCATCCATTTGGTAAGAAAAAGTAATTCTGTTGATTTTTGGATTACTGAGTGAGAATTCAAAGTTAAAGGCATCAATCTCTTTATTTCCCAAACTATTCTCAGTTATTTTTATGTTAGGCATTAACGGGACGGGAAGATTATCAAGGTATTTTGTGTCAATTAGAAACAAGCCCTCAATTGTACCAAGTGTAATCCCATTCTTGCTCTTAAACTGTGAACGCATGTGCGTTTCATAACCCAGGAAATTAGTTCTTTCATCGTAAATCTTCCTTTCGATGATTTTTCCATCAGAATCAACTTTTAAAAGAGTTAACCCTTTATTAGTTCCAATGATCAAATTTCCAAAATCATCAGCAATTAGCGAGTAAATCAAAGTAGAGTTGAAATATTCATCCCCTTTATAGGTTAGTATTTCATTATTCTTAGTGATGGCAATGATTCCTAATTCCATTGAAAACCAAATTGTTCCATAAGAGTCTTTTGTTGAAAGCCCGCTGTAAAAGCCCAATTCGACATTGTTAAAATGTATTTTTTTCAATACATTTTCTTGAATACCCAAAGTGAATACTCCCGAATTGGAACCAAAGTATATTGATTTTCCATCTTCACTTGCTTGGGCGGTGTAAAAATGGCTAGGCATCCGTCCACCGTTTACTATGGGGACCTGAACTTGGTGTGTAATGGTGTTGTATTTTTTCAATCCAATACCGGCAAGACCAATCCATAAGTCGTCTCCATGCGCGAAGATGAAAGTGATATTTTTATTTTTATAAAATTGATCTTCTATTTTTTGAGAATCATTGGGTTCATAGATTCGCATTCCTTTGTTAGTCGCTAAAAAGTACGTATCATCAATTTTTGTTATTCCGTTCGTAATGAAATCATATTCTTCAAATTGAAGAGAGCCTTTGGTCGTTTCTACATAGGTTTTTCCTTCAAAAGTACTCAAGAGGGTTATTCCAGACTCAAAGTAATAAACGTAGTTAATCGCAGGGTTAGCGTGAATAGGAGATAATTCTATTTTTGTAAAAGGGTCTTTAGAAATTTTATAAATACCTTTTATGGAAGAAAGAATCCAGTAGTCGCCGTTTAAATCAGAATAAATCAAGCGGTTTTTCTCTAGACTTTCGAAGTAGTTATGTGGATTCAGCTTCCATCTACCATTTTTAAGAAAATACAAAAGCCCATTTTTTGTAAGAAATGTAGGCCTGTTGTAATAATCATTATAAGTGTAGGACTTAATTTGGTCATCTTCAAGCAATTCAATGACTAAGTTCCTTTTTTTGAGAGAGATAATTGAGTCATTTTCATCAATTTTGATGTTAAGCTGTTGCTTTCCGTCCTCTTGATACAATTGAATAGTCCCATTTGCGTAAGAGCCAAAATGAATGCTTTTCACACTGTCTTCTTTGAGATGGTTGCCGAGCCATTCGCTCAGCTTCCTAATTTCACCATTTCGAAGAACGTACCCGCCATAATTGGTTAATAAAAAGATAGAATTATCAGTTTCAAAAGATTGAAAAACCACTATTTTTTTTGAGGCAACTTCAAAAAACATAATTTTTTCAAGCGTTTTTTTCTTTGCTAAAATTTGCCTCGTTCCAATAAAATAAGTATAATCATTTTTTTGAAAAATTCTTAAAGCGTCACCAAATAAATAATCTTCTAAATCAAATTTAGTCAATTTGTTATTTGTAGGGGAGTACGAGTAAAAACCAAGATAATTGGAGGCAAATAATAGTTCATTGTCATTTGTAACAATGTTATTAAAATGGTGATTATTTGAAACGCCCAAGTTAATTTCTGAAAATGTTTTCCCATCAAACTTTATTAAATCACCTCCATTTGCTCCTAACCAGATGGTGCCATCTGGTGTTTGAGTGATGCAATTGATACCGGACATGTGTAAACCATCCTTATGATTGTAATTCTTGTATGTGAGAAGTTGAGCACTTAATTGAGTGCTGAGTAGGAGTAAAGTAAAGGTGAAAAATAAAAGTCTCTTCACGAATCAGTTTTCTTTTTTAGAAAACCAATTTACTAAAAACTTTGAGTAATTCGTGTGATAAATTAAATTTCTTCGAACTATGAAGTGATTTTAACGGAATTCATGATCGATTTAGCCTTCGTTTTGGCCTCATTTAGCGTTTCTCCAGTTACGGTGATATGCCCCATTTTTCGATTGGGTTTCGTGATGTCTTTACCGTATAAGTGAATGTAAACCGAAGGAATTTCCATCACCTCTTCTAGTCCGTTATAAATTGCCTTTCCAGTATGGTTTTCTGAACCTAATAAGTTAACCATTGCACCATAACGAATAATTTCTGTAGAACCTAGAGGCAAACCTAAAATACTGCGCAAATGTTGACTGAATTGAGAAGTAACGTTGCATTCGATTGTATGATGTCCACTGTTGTGCGGACGTGGTGCAACTTCATTAACCAGCAACTTTCCATCCTTTGTTAAGAATAACTCAACGGCTAAGATGCCCACCATATCTAACTTTTGAATGACTTCTTTTGCCAGTTCAATAGCTCTGCTTTCAAGCTCTTCAGAAATGTCTGCGGGGGAGAATAAAAACTCCACCAAATTGGCATCATTGAACTCACATTCTACCGTTTGAAAAGAGACAATTTCTCCCTTTTCATTTCTTGCAACAATCACTGATAATTCTTTCTCGAAAGGAATCAATTCTTCAATAATACTTAGACCATCAAAAAGAGAGTTTAAGTCAACCTCCGTTTTAATAATTTTAACACCTTGTCCATCATAACCACCCGTTCTCAATTTCTGAACAAAAGGAAGTTTAGTTGCTAAATCCTGTTCTTTATTCTTATCAAAAAGAAAAAAGGATGAGGTAGGAATGTCATTTTCTATATAGAATTGTTTTTGCAATCCTTTGTCTTTAATAATTTCTAAAACGCGAGGTTGTGGATATATCGTTACACCTTGTTTCTCTAATTCATACAAAGCTTCAATGTTCACGTTTTCAATTTCAATGGTCAAGACATCCATGTCTTTTCCGAACGCGAGAACATCGTCATAATTTTGAATATCTCCCTTTGTGAATGGAGAGGCAAGTGATGCACTTGGTGCGTTAAAGTCATTCTCAAGAATATGAACCGAAATGTTATAGTTCACAGCTTCCTGAATAAACATTCTTCCCAACTGACCTCCTCCGAGAATGCCCAAACGAAGATCTTTACCAAAGAGATTTTTTTTCATGCCCTCAAAGATAAACCGATTTTAGCAATTAGCAATTAGCAATTAGCTTTTGTCTTGGTTTCACTTCAATGAGCTTCGTTTTTCTTTAAAATGAGAACATTTCTAGACGAACACTAATCAAAAAAGTGTTCTTTTTTCTCGCAACTAAGCCAAAAGCTAACTACGAAAAGCATCTGCAAGAAGTAGCGAATCATCTAAAAAGTGAATTCCCTAAGAAATAATTAGAAGTATTTCTCAAGAAAGTCGTACTTTTACCATTCAAAATTGACTGAAAAGAATGATTCAAGTTCTAGATAAAACATTCGAGATATTTATAACTCGAGAAGAAATAGCCAAAGAAGTTAAATCACTAGCAACGGAGCTAAATGCAGATTTTAAAAACGAAGAAGTTGTTTTTATCGCTGTATTAAACGGTTCGTTTATGTTTGCTTCTGATTTAATGAAAGAAGTTGATCTGGTTTCTGAAATCACTTTTATCAAGATGAGTTCGTATCACGGAACAGAATCTACAGGAAGAGTTGATGAATTAATCGGTCTCAATAATGACCTTGCCGGAAAGCATGTTGTCATTGTTGAGGATATCATTGATTCTGGGCTAACCATGAACAAGATTATTTCTTTGTTAGAAATGGAGAACCCTAAATCAGTGAAAATTTGCTCTTTATTATACAAACCAGAAGCATTTACAGGTAACCACAAACCTGATTACATCGGATTCTCTATACCAAACGCTTTTGTTGTAGGTTACGGTTTGGATTACGATGAGAAAGGAAGAAATTTAGATGCGATTTATCAAATTAAAGAATGAATAACCCTACAAAAAAGATAAAATGTTAAACATTGTGTTATTTGGACCTCCAGGTGCTGGAAAAGGGACACAATCGCAAAGATTGGTCGATAAATATGGATTGATTCACCTATCAACAGGGGATGTTTTTCGTAAGAATATTAAAGGGGAAACAGAATTGGGAGTTTTAGCAAAAAGTTACATGGATAAAGGGCAGTTGGTTCCTGATGATGTAACCATTGATTTGCTAAAGTCGGAAGTACTGAAATATGATAATCCAAAAGGATTTATTTTTGATGGCTTTCCAAGAACGAATGCACAAGCACAAGCATTGGATGATTTTTTAGCGGAAATTAATTCTTCCATCGTTCAAATGATTTCTTTGGATGTGGAAGAAGGAGAATTAAAGCTGCGTTTAGCAAATCGAGCAAAAGAAAGCGGACGAGTTGACGATGCAAATCCAGAAGTTATCCAAAAAAGAATTAACGTTTACCGAGCTGAAACGGCACCCGTTAAAGATTTCTACGCAGAACAAAACAAATGGATGATGGTTGATGGAGTAGGATCAATAGAAGATATTACAGAACGATTGTTTAAAGCAATTGATTCGTTAAAATAAGATTTTAATTTGTAGTAGGGGTCGGTCGCGACTGACCCCTACTACAAATTAAAGATTCAACACCCTTGACATGGCTTCAAACAACTTTGTAGATTACGTAAAAATTCATTGCACATCTGGAAAAGGTGGTGGAGGCTCTGCGCATTTTCGTAGAGAAAAATACATTCCGAAAGGAGGGCCTGATGGTGGTGACGGCGGACGTGGAGGTCACGTAATTCTGAAGGGAAACAAACAACTGTGGACTTTGCTTCATTTGAAGTTCAAAAAACACATCAAAGCAGGTCATGGAGTGCAAGGTTCTTCCGCTTTAAAAACGGGAGCGCAAGGTCGTGATGTGTATATTGAGGTTCCACTCGGAACAATTGTTCGTGATCCAGAAACGCATGAGTTTCTTTTTGAAATTACAGAAGACGGAGAAGAGAAAATTGTTCAGAAAGGAGGTCGTGGAGGTTTAGGAAACGATAATTTTAAGTCATCAACGAATCAAACACCTCGTTTTGCGCAACCTGGAGAAGATGGAGGCGAAGGTTGGAAGATCTTGGAATTAAAAGTTCTGGCAGATGTCGGATTGGTTGGATTCCCAAACGCCGGAAAAAGCACTTTATTGTCTGTTGTTTCTGCCGCAAAGCCTGAGATTGGCAACTATCCATTTACAACCATTAAACCGAATTTAGGAATTGTAAAATACAGAGGCCATCGTTCTTACATCATGGCTGACATCCCAGGAATCATCGAAGATGCACACAAAGGCAAAGGTTTAGGCTTGCGATTTTTGCGCCACATTGAAAGAAATTCTTTGCTCTTGTTCATGATTCCAGCGGACAGTGATGACATCAAAAAAGAGTATGCAATCTTACTCAACGAACTGAAGTTGTACAATCCAGAATTGATGCACAAAGATAAGTTGTTAGCAATTTCAAAATCGGACATGTTGGACGAGGAATTAACCGAAGAAATTAAGAAAGAACTGCCCGAAGGAATTGAAACATTGTTTATTTCGTCCGTTGCTCAGCAAGGAATTACTGAATTAAACGACTTGATTTGGAAAACATTAAACGATGATTGATTTTTTAGAATCACTCGACCAATCTATTCTTCTCACTATTAACAGTTGGAATTCTCCTTTTTTGGATGAGGTAATGTGGATTGTCTCTGGAAAATTGACCTGGATTCCCTTTTATTTTTTGTTGCTCTTTCTCTTTATGAGAAAGGCAGGACTAAAAAAAGCAGGATTGTTTGTTGCTTGTCTGATTTTAGCAGTTGCTATTGCCGATTTATCTTCGGTGCATCTTTTTAAAGAAGTATTTTTGCGTTATCGACCTTCTCATCATACTTTATTAACAGACCAATTGCATTTCTACCAATACGCTGATGGCGGACTTTACAAAGGTGGAATGTATGGTTTTGTATCCTCTCACGCCGCTAACTTTTTCGCTGTGTGTACCTTTGCGTTCTTGACCTTGAGAAAATACTATCCGCGCATCTTTCCATACCTCTTTTTTGTCGCAGTTTTGGTTGCTTACAGTAGAATGTACCTCGGCGTGCACTACCTGAGTGACGTTCTCGTTGGAGGATTGTTAGGTGTTATTTCAGCGTTAATTGCTTATCGTTTTGTATTTTTGAAGATAATTGACAGTATAAAAGACGCTAAATGACCTATCTATATATCTTTCTTGGCGGTGGACTCGGCAGTTTAGCGAGGTACCTAACAACGAAAGGTGCGTCTGCAATTTTTACCACCAACTTTCCGCTTGGAACCTTTATTTCCAACATGCTTGCCTGCCTAATCTTGGCATTGCTTGTGATTTTTATTAGCAATAAACAAGAAGCATTTTCGTGGTTGCAACCTTTGCTCATCATTGGTTTTTGTGGAGGTTTCAGTACGTTTAGTACGTTCAGTAATGAAACAGTCACCTTGATGAATGATGGTTATTTCGGTGTTGCCATTGCCAATATTGTAATTTCAGTAGTGGTTGGTGTCGGGTTGATTTGGTTTTTGAGAGTGAAAGGGTAGATTCTTTATTAAAACAAACTACCAATCAGTATTATTACACAGATGAATAAAAGAGCTGCACTTATTAGGAACCAGACATCTTTCTCCTTCTTTAGAATAGAATAAATGCTAAAACCTAAAAATACAAACGGAGCAAGCATCATTGGGAGGAGTGTAATTTCCCAGATTACACCAATTAAAACGTGCTCAATTTTATAGGTGTAAATTAAGAAAACAAAGACAAAATAAACAACGATTGACAGGTTGATTTTTGTAAGGATGGAAGTTTTCATTTGAATTCCTCCCCTAAAAACATCGCCACATCTTTCTCCACTTTCTCTCTCTCTTTTATAAGTTCACCAAGGTTCATCCCGTTCACTTCCCCTTTCTCCTTAAACGACTTCAGCGTGGTCATCCAATCATAGAAAACGGGTGCGGTAAAACCAATAACAACAAAGAAATACAGAATCAACCACCATCCGCTAACACCTAATTCTATTGTGTTGTAGAGGATTGCAAGTAAAATAATATTGAATAATGCAATGGTAATTACACCCAAAAATAACTTCACAGAACTCCAAAAAACAGGTCGTTTCATTGTTTTTTCCGTGAAGCTTTTCACCCACAAATAAGGAATTCCTGCGTGAATTGTTCCGAGCAAAGCAAAAGGCGCCATTAAGACTAAGTACAAAATTTCTTTGCTTCGACTACCCGTTGGGTTCTCCTTCTTCCAAAAAAGTAGTTGCTCCGATATTTTTACTTTCTCCAAGGATGCATTATAATCTTCCAATGTTGATTTTATTGTTGCAAGTTCTTCCTGATTTCTGGCATCGTCATTTAACCATAAGGCCAACTTTTGAGAATATTTCCAGCGCTTCAATAAAGAGATTTTTCGGTCAAAATTTGGAAAACTCATCCCTTTTCGAGTGATTTTCATGATATTTTCATGCAAAGGAGCCAATTCTAACTTTCTGTTATCACTGATTTGTGCTTGCATTAATACTTCAATTCTTCGTGTAAGATCTGTGATTACTTTCGCAGGGTTCTCTTCGTATTCTTCTTTAAAATCATTGAGACAAATTTTGTCTGAATAAGAAATCAATAAATCACTGCGCATTTCTTTCGGGTCAGAATAGTTGCAACCAACAGCGCATATATACACCTTCTTTTTCCAATTCATTTTCTCTAAGGCAATGAATCCAATTCTCACCGCTCCTTTCTTGACAGGTTTTAGCCTTCTAATGAATGTATCGTCTGTAAAACCTTCTCCAAAAACAATTAAATTTTGACCGATGGAAAGAATTTTGGCGCATCGTTTAAAAACAGCATCGTTCTTTTTTGTGGCGTTTTTCCCGTCCAATTGTCGGTAAATGGGCAAGGTTTGCGCTGCCCACATAAAAGGCTTCGAAAAAGTGGTAAAAACATCAGACCGAGTCATGAAAAATATTGACGGCCAGTTAAACCCCGCAACAATTAAGGGGTCCATAAAGGAAGATGCATGATTACTCACGTAAATCGTTCTTCCAAATATTTGCTTCGGAGAATTGACCATCTTTCTTCTTGAATAATAGACCGCAAGAGGGTAGTTCAAGAAGATTTTCATTAATAAATAGATGATTCTCATAATGGCAATTGAATTTCAGAGCAAAGATAGTAAAAAGAGATTGGAGTCTTGAGCAAGAGATTGGAGAGTAAGACTTTTGAGTTACTGTTGCTCACAGCTCTTGCTCCTTACTCTCTTGTACTTCCTTCTTCTTTTCTTCTCTCTCCATTTCCTTCTTTACCTTTCTATTATTCCCAATATAAATACCTAAATTGATTTCATGCGTGCCATTTTGTGCCGTCCTGATGACTCCATTGGAGAATTCATAAGCATAAGAAAGGTAGAGATTCTTAACTAAATTGACACCGACTTGAACGATGAATGCATTACTTGTTCTGTATTGCAAACCGAGCCAAATAGCATCATGATAGAGAACTTTTGCGCCTATATCTGCCGATAACGGTGAGTTTTCTGCGTATTTAATAAAAACGGATGGTTCTAATTGAAAATCAGTGTTGACATCCAATTTGTATTTAGCAATTAAAAACAAGTGTCTGTTGTACGAACTTTGCGTCTCAACATTATTGAAAACGACATCATTCTTTAATGCTTGAGAAACTGATAATCCTCCAAAAAAACGTTCATTGTAAAATACAAGTCCTGCATTTGCATCGAAAATATTCTGAGAAGAAGAGTTGCCCAAAAAACTCGCATAGGTTTGGTCGTCATCTTGAAAAAGAACAACTCTGTCTTGGTTAATTCTAAAATTACTCCAACCAGCGCCTAAGCCAACGCCAAAGTTCATGTCATTCATAAAAGGCATGTGAATTGCGTAAGATCCATATACAGACGTTTTTGAAAACGGTCCGATAGCATCGTTGATAAACTTACCTCCAACAATGTGTTTTAAAGCTCCGGTAGTTGGTTTCGGATTTTTGAACAGACTTGCACTTTTCGCATTGAATTCTGACAAAACAGACCTCCGACCCGTTTTAATTTGACTATTTCCAGTAAACATCATCGTCCTTGGACCACCTTTGTAACCCAACCATTGTCTTCGGGCTGTTGTTTCAAATTGCATGACTCCTGCCATGCCTCCCGCCGCAGGATTCACAATGAACGGATTACTAATGACATTGGCAAACTGTGATTCTTGCTGTGACCAACATTCTTGGATGAACAATAAACTGATGCTAATTAATAAGTATTTCATAATGCTAATGCTTCTGTGATTAATGAATGATGCTGATGTCTCCTGTGAAAGTTCTGTTCTCTTCATCATTCAATTCTAATTTAAAAAAGTAAGTTCCCATCGGTAATCTTTCGTTGTTGTAAGTTCCGTCCCAAGGTTCTTCGTAACCTATCGATTCATAAACAACAGAACCCCAACGATTAAAAATAGCAAGGTGACATTCTGGAAATAACTCTTCCAAATACAGAATTTCAAATAAATCGTTTTTACCATCTAAATTTGGTGTAATTAAAGTTGGGAAAACAGGATTAAAACCATCGCATAATGTGGCAATAACTAAAATTGAATCGGTCACCGTTGGACAACCATCCACTGATACGCTGTAAGTGATTATGTTCTGCCCTATGTCAAAATCACTTATGGTTGTTGTGTTTGATGAAGGATCAGAAATGAAAATTGAGGTTGAAACTCCTGCCCAAAGAACAGTTTGTTCAGGAGTTGGAGCACTTGCAGAAACAAGTAAACTTGCCAAATCATCTTGGCATATAGTTGTGTCAGATGTCAGAATGTTTGGTTCTAAATTGGATATCACAAACATTGTGTCTGAGGTAGACGGGCAGGCATCATTTCCAACCGTCCAGACAAAATATTGCCATCCATTTGTTTGAATGGATGCCGTTGTAATATTCGCACTCGGAACAGCAATGACTGCATCTAAATCCGTTGTCCAAAGTCCAGAACCGTTGGTTACAACACCTGTGATTAAATCTATGGTTGATAAATCACAAGCAAACATGGTATCCACAGGAATACTTGCCGAAATAGGCGAAACGGCTGTTATTACTATAATAGTATCTGATAGGGTGCCACAACTTGCAGAACTAACTGTCCATACAAAACTATTTTCTCCATCAAGAAGGTTGTTAACTCCAGTAGAATTTGCAAATTGATTATTGAAATTCCCAGCTCCTGAAAGAACGGTCCACAAACCGGAACCACTTGTAATAGGGTCTGCATTTACAATGACAGAAGTTGCATCACAAACACGAAGTGTATCGTCCGTGATGTTAGCAGAAGAAGGAAAATCTAAAACTTCGACTTGAAAAGAACACGTGTTTAAATTGCCAGAAGAATCGGCAACCTCATATTGTAAATTTGTTATCCCGATTGGAAAAGTACTTCCTGAAGAAAGTCCTGTTGCATCCGTTTGGTAAAAATAACTAAAGCAATTATCAGCATTTATTGGGTCTGCAAAAGTGACCAAAGGATCACATTGTGAAATATTTGCAGGGCAACTTATCGTTGGTGCTTGATTCTCCATGACTACCAAACTCAATGGACATGAAACGGAATTGCCTCCAGCGTCAGTGACTAAAATGGTGATAGCAGTTGTTCCTGGATTGACAATTGTACCAGGTGCAGGTATTTGCGAAATTGTGAAATTAGGACAATCATCCAAGACCAAAGTCAAAGATCCATAATTAGGGAGAATGTAATCGCAACTTGTTCCGTTATTCACAGGAGCGACAGTTGGACAGGTTACTGTTGGAGCTGTAACATCAATAGGTGTAATTGTTGTGATGCAGGTCCCTAAATTTCCTTGCTCGTCTATCAAAGTCAATAACACTGGGCTAATCCCAGTACCCATTGATCCTGCCGCTGGATTCTGAGTAACGGTCATGTTTGCAAAAACAGAGCAATTATCGGTTCCTGTTACAGACCCTGTCAAATCAGGCAACGTGTATTGACAACTGGAATTGATAGCCAGTGAAAAATCAGCTGGACAAGTTGGAACAGGGCTTGTTGTATCAGAAATCAACGCGCTGAATTGACAGTCAACTGAATTTCCAGCCTCGTCTGTGATGCTCATTGTCACAAGTGTCGTAGAAGTGATGATTGTCCCAGAAACTGGATTCTGAGTTACAATTAAATTACCTGCCGAGGAACAATTATCCGTTGCAGCGAGCAATGAAGAATAATCGACAAGCGTTCCTTGACACCCGACATCAGCAATCACATTCTGATTGGGGACACAAGTTGTTACAACAGGCGCAACTTGATCAGCAACGGTTAAGTTAAATTGACAATTTCCCGTATTTCCAGCCGTGTCTTGAACAGTAATTGTTATAACTTGAAGTCCTGCGGGTATTAATGTCCCTATTGTTGGAGATTGAGAGAATGATAAAGCAACCGGAAGGCTGCAATTGTCTGCTCCTATACTTGAAGAAGTGAAATCAGCTAAATTATAGTCGCAACCTGTATCGGTACTCACTGTAGAATCATTTGGACAAGTTACAGTTGGGGCAATATTGTCTATCGTTTGCAAACCAAAATTACAGGTTGAAGTATTGCCAGAAGCATCGGTTGCTGTGATGTAGATTGTTGCGGAGGCACCAATTGTTGCCCCTGAATTTGGAGTTTGCGACAACGTTACTGAACCAAAAGCTGAGCAGTTATCCGCAGAAGATGCCAATGATAAATAATCACCAACAGTTGCATCACAATTTGTGGACATTACAACGTTTTGTGTTCCTGGGCAGGTAACTGTTGGAGAAATTGTATCAAAAATTGTTTGTGTAAACGAACATTGACTTTGATTCCCCGCAGCATCTGTTGCGGTGAGAATTATAGTTGGAGAATCATTAACATTGACCACAGTTCCTGCTATTGGTGTCTGTGTGATTGTCGGAGAACCTAGACAAACATCAACAGCTGAAGCAAGAGTTGTATAATCTATGATATTTGCTGAACAAGTTGCTTCTACATAAAGCGGTACAACCAAAGGACAGATAATAGTTGGTGGAGTAATGTCACTTCCAACTAAAAGAACATTGTCAATGGCAAAAGGATTCAGTGAAGATTCAGCATTGTCATAAGTAAATCGAAAACCTAACCAAAAGTTCGCTCCATCAAGTGCGGCAGGTAATGTTAATGAAGTTGATGCCCAAACAGAAGTCGCTGTGTAAGATGCACCGACAACAACCCAACTAAGTCCTAAATCTGTTGAGTAAACGAGTTCTCCAATGTCTCATATTGCATCAATTTTATAATCAAAATTGAGGTCTAAATTATTCAGGCAACTGGCATTAATTACAGCATAATTAATTATTGAAACGGAAGATAAAGCACTGTTGGAATAAGCATATTGTTCGTTTCCAGTTGTACCACAACCAGCGGAACCATCCGAAATATACATTGAATTTAATCCTGCAAATCCAGGTCCATTTCCTGCGCAATTGTCCATTTCCCAGGTGTTTGGAGTTGGAATTCCTGAAATTGTCCAAAGCCCAGATGCACTTTCGAAATTATCATTGAGGAGAATTGTTTGCGAATAGCTGACTGCGCTTATCGTAAAACAAATGAATAAGAATATTGACTTCATCATAAAAAGTAATCTTAAAACCGGTGAAATTCGGCTTAAAAGGTTCGTGTTCTACAAATATAGTAAAAAGAGATTGAGCAAGAGTTTTGAGCATATAGCAAGAGGGGTTATTAGTTCTTCACATCCTATTTGCTGAAAACTTTTTCAAGTTGCCCAATAAATATTTAGCGCTATTGCTTACCTTCGAATCATTAAATCATTAAATCATTAAATCATTAAATCATTAAATCATTAAATCAATGTCCAATGTAGCAATCATCTGTGGCGGATTCTCTTCAGAATTCGATATATCTGTAAAAAGTGCGATTAATATTCAATCAAACTTTCCAGATGCTTACAATGTGTTTCTTGTTTTGTTGAAAAAAGAAGGATGGTTTGCAAAGATAAACGAAGAAGAAATTCCGTTTGATTCTAAGGAAATGTCCTTTGTTTTGGAGAATGAAGTGATTAAAATTGATTTTTCTATCGTTTATATTCACGGAGACCCGGGAGAGAATGGAAAAGTGCAAGCCTACCTTGAAATGATAGATATGCCTTATGTAAATTCGGGGCCTTTGGCTTCGCAACTGTCGTTTGACAAGTGGTATTGCAATCAATTCCTGAAAGGATTCGGATTCAATGTTGCGGATTCTATTTACTGTACGGACGCGAATGATATTCCAAGCAATGATGCAATCGTTGAGCGACTAGGACTTCCCGTTTTTGTAAAACCTTGCGATTCAGGTTCTAGTTATGGCATTTCGAAAGTTTCAAAAAAGGAGGATATCAATAAAGCGATAAAAGCAGCTTTCAAAGAAGGAAAAACAGTCATTATTGAAGGTTTTTTAGATGGAACAGAAGTAACTTGCGGTGTATATCGTTCTAAGAAGGGACTCATTGCATTGCCCTTGACCGAGATTGTTTCGGAGAATGATTTCTTCGATTTTGAGGCAAAATATAAAGGACTTTCAGAAGAAATTACACCGGCAAGAATCAGTGATGAGTTAACGAAAATGGTGCAGAAAATTGCCAAAGATATTTATCAACTTCTTTCTTTGCGATCCATTGCAAGGGTAGATTTCATGGTAGTTAACGGTCAAGTAGTGATTATTGAGGTGAACACAACACCCGGTTTTTCTAACGAAAGCATTGTTCCCAAAATGATTGAAGCATCGGGTAGAAGTATCAAGGAGTTTTGGGCAGAGATTGTCCTTTTAGAAACGCTTCGCTCTTAGATTATTAGATACGCCCTTCGGGCTTTAGAAACGGACTCCGTCCTTTTAGAAATTAGATTCTTTTAAGAGCGCAGCGTTTCTAACTCTCTAACCCAACCCCTTCCTCATCAAATAGTGCTGAATTTCACCAAACAAAAGGTAGCTTTCTTCGATGATTTCATAACCCAAATTCTTATAGAAAGTCACAGCGTTTTCTCTGGCGTGTAGAATGATTTTTTTTGCGTTTTTTTTCTTCGCGAAGTTCTCTATCTCTTTCATTAATATTTTTCCGTAGCCCTTGCCTTGAGAGTCGGAAGCAACGCAAAAATACCGAACTTGATACGTGGATGCATCTTTTCTATCCAATCTTCCGGCTCCTTTTAGTTCTAAGGTGGAATTATTCTCAAACAGCGCAAAATGAAATGCTGCATCCTCGCTTTCATCTCGTTCACTTCCTAAAGGTTGCCCCCAAGGTTCTCGCAAGACAACAAAACGCAAGTCATAATAAGCCTTCCATTCGTTTTCTGTTTTAGGTGCTCTAACCTCAATCATTTTCTTTGAAAATTACGGATTTAATGCGCTTTGTTTCCACTCCGTCAATGCTTTCTTCAAGCACCAATTCCTGCGCTGCTTTCTCACTAAAAACCTCGTCTAAATTTTTCACTTTTCCAGCAGGAACGTTGAGTTTTTGTAACTTCTGGAGAATGTCAGCGCAACTAAATAGCCCAATTTTTTCTTGCAGTACTTCGGCAAGTTTTGTTCTGTTTTTAATGCGACATTGATTATCACTGTACATTCTGTCTGATGCTGTGCTATTGGTTTCTAGAGCGGAGCAAAGCTTTTTAAAGTGCAAATCTGAACCAATTGCAAATGTGATTGTTGCTCCATCTTTGGTGGAAAATAATTCTCCGTAAGGTGCAATATTAGGATGCAAAGAGCCGATGCGCTGAGGCACATGATTTGCCATTAAATAGTTAGACGCCTGGTTAACAAGGCTACTCACTGCTGCATCATACAAAGAGACGCTGAGTGTTTTTCCTTGGCCAGTTTTCTCCCGTTGATAAAGCGCCAAAAGTATCGCTTCTTTCAAGTGATGTGCGGCCAAAACATCTACAAATGCAATGGGCATTTTCACTGGACCGCTTTCAGGAGTTCCATTCATTGACATGAAACCTGATTCTGCCTGAAGAATTAAATCGTAGGCCACTCGGTCACTATTGGAACCGTATCCATTTATTTTTCCGTGAATTAAGCGCGAATTAATAGCCTGAAGATGCTCGTCTTCGATTTTTAACTTGATATCATCTCCCTTTTTGAAATTAGTCACCAAAATATCCGCGCTTGCAACCAGCTTCAAAAATGAGGCGTGATCTTTTTCGTTTTTTAAATCTAATTGAAGGTATTCTTTCTTGTAATTAATACTGGAAAAATAAGCAGAAACAGAGCTTGTCTTTTCTTCACTTGGCAGTTTCCAACTTCGAGTAACGTCAGGATGATTGGGATGCTCGATTTTTATAACTCGTGCACCTAACTCTGCAAAATAAGTCGCAACGGAAGGACCAGCTAAAACAGAACTTGCATCAATGACGGTTAAATCTGAAATCATTTCTTTTCTTTTTAGTGCGCTATTGTCTTCGTTCAAGGATTAAAACATCTTCCTTCTTGATAGTATTATAATCCAGCCATTTCTCTAAACCTTCCATATTGTCTTGTTGGAAAAAGACACTGTGATTTACCGGACCATGACTTGAATAGCCATTCAATGTTGGGAATTTTAACTCCAGAGCTGTAAACATGGCATCAATATGCGTCATAAATGGAGGTTCGTTGGGATTAATAATAGCAAAAGAAAGGTCACTCTTTGAACGATTATTTTTGACGAGTTGAATTGTCTCAACTCTACGTGACTCAACAACTAATTTATCTTGGCGAATTAAATTCTCCGTTGTGAAAGAATTATCAAAAACGGCAAGTAGAAAGATAAAAGGCGTCCATTTTTTAGGAATCTTCAATAAAAAGAGGGCAAATAGAATGAGTAACATGAAAATAGTGACGTGAATAAAGCGATTCATCACACGAATACTATTCATTCCGGGCAGCTTGAAAACAAATTCGTACAAAGAGAAACCATTGTCAAATTTGAAATAGAATAGAAAAATAATAAAGACAGTAATGCTTAAAGCAATGATTAACCTGGAAGGCCTGATTTTTTTTATTTTCCAATATACCCAGAGAAATGGGAGAGAAACGAGTGTCAATAGATGGAGAATTCCCATAAAGTTATAGTGCAACCAATAAATATCACTCGGTTGAAAATTACGATTGAGATAAGTCCACGAGTAGGTTGTTTCATTTGGAAATAAGTATGATTTCCATGTCGGCAACATAGCTTGTACTTCAGGGTATGTTTTGTAGCCAATAATTTCTGCGATATTTAGATAGGGGACAATGATTAACAGCATTAATATAACGGATAGAGTTATCGTTAAAGCGGTTTTAAGGAGATTCTTTTTACGGAATAAATACGTAAAAAAGAAGTACTCTTTCTTAACGATTGCAAAAATAAAGATGTAGAAAACACTGAAATATAAAAGAAATAAACCTGTATATATGACAGAATAGAATTGAAATATCAGCGCGAACGAGTAAAGAATGAAATACTTCATTTCTTTGGTTTCTATCATTTTAGTAGCAGCGTAAAAGGCAATTGGCACCATAAATCGTATCATCATTTGCATGTAGTTAAGCTGCCCCATATTGAAAATGGTAAAAGCAAAGACCCATGCAACGATAATGGCAATATCCCATCGATTAAACCATTTTTTCACAACAAAAAAAGCTGACCAGAAGTTCAATGAACAAATAACAATCCACCATAATTGGTAAGAAGTTTCAACGGAGATTCCAAAAGACCTAAACAAAGAATATATGGGCATGGTGCCCAACATGTTGTCAGAAATGGCGATTGTATTCTTAAATGGATGCATAAAGTTGGCATCCCAGAAGTTGTTAACGTTGCCATGTAACCATTGATGTCCATGTTCTAAAAGAAAGTTGATAAACCTTGAATCACCTAAATCTCCCGGGATAAATTCTAAACCTGTGCCCAATATTCGAAGACAGAAGTACCAAATTCCAAAAAAGAAGACAAGGATAGGGATGAGTGTTTCTTTATTCTTAATAAGAAGAGAGTCACTTAAAGGATTAGATTTGAAAAATTGGGTTTTCATTCGTTTACAATGATAAGTAAATTTGACCTTCCTTGACGATTAAATTACTAGGAATATTATCGGTATAGAGAGAACCTGTTCCCAAGCCTTGTGGAAGCCTGTTTTTATATTCTCCAACAAATTGGCATATAGCACTCAGTCCTATGTTCGATTCTAAAGCAGAGGTTATCCACCAGTTAATTTTTCTTTCTTCCGCAAGAGAAATCCACTCTTTACAACCAGAAATTCCGCCGTGTAAACTTGGCTTAAGAATGATAAAATCAGGTTGAATAAGGTCGAGCAGTTCTTTTTTCTTCTCTAATTGATTGACTCCAATTAATTCTTCATCCAAAGCGATTTTTACGGGAGAATTGACGCACAAATTTCGCATTTCTTCATATTGTCCAGCTTTTATTGGTTGCTCAATGGAGTGAATACCGAATTTTGCCAATTTTCGCAACTTCTCAAGTGCTTCATCGACAGAAAAAGCGCCATTTGCGTCCACTCTTAGTGTTATTTGGTCACTGGAGAATTCTGCACGAATAGATTGCAATAATTTTAGTTCCGTTTCAAAATCAATGGATCCGATTTTCATTTTAATCGTAGTGAATCCTGCGTCTATTTTCTCCTGAATTTGCGACTGCATAAACTCTTTATCGCCCATCCAAATTAATCCATTGATGGCTAATTTTCGTTCACCACGAGAGAATGAATTGTCAAAAACGACTCCTTTTCCTCCGTTTTTTAAGTCGAGAAGGGCACATTCTACTCCAAATTTTATCGACGGCCAATTTTCTAAATCAATTTGCAAATTTTCGCAAACTTTGCTGAGTTGTTCTTCGTAAGACTCAAAATTTTCAAAATCTGGCGATAATCCTGGAATGATGCTGCATTCTCCCGTTCCGACTATTGAAGGATTGCTTTCTTCCCAAATTTCGATGAACCATGCATGTTTTTCTGTGAGAATTCCTCTGCTTGTCCCGCTCGGAAGTTTAAAATGGAAGGTTTTTTTATGGAATTTTGATTTCATCATAGTAAAAACAGTCCAATTGCAGTAAATAATGAGAGCGCAAAGGTTGTCAGTGCAACTTTCTTTAATTCTGGGTCAAAATCTTTTGCATTCTTCGTTGACATGACTTTTCTCAAGTGAATAAGCAGAAGAATGCATGGGAGCAAGGCCAAATTGAGCAGTGGTTTTTCTACTTTCTGAATAAAAATAGCCAATGCGCTTAGTGCGATGATAACGAGGAGCGCATGATATATTTTAGCAGAATTCGGACCCATTTTCACAACAAGTGTGTTCTTATTTGCCTTTGAATCACTGGCAAAGTCACGCATATTATTCAGATTCAAGACGGCAACGCTCATCAATCCAACAAAAACGGAAAGTAAAATATTTTCCATCAGAAAGTGAGGAGCATAGAGAGAATAAACTCCTAAAACACTAACTCCTCCGAAGAAAAAGAGAACCATTAAGTCACCCAATCCGTGATAACCATAGGCTTTTTTGCCAACGGTGTAAGTTATTGCTGCGAGAACACTTGCAATCGTCAATCCGACATAAAACCAAAGCGTTGCAGAACTCATATTCTGCGCTGCCAAAAAGATGAGCATTCCAGCAGAAGCAAAAGACAACACAGCCGTTATAATTACGGCAATTTTCATTTCTTTTGAAGATATTATTCCTGATTGCACCGCTCTTTTTGGACCGATACGGTCTTCATTGTCAGTGCCTTTTATTCCATCTCCTAAATCATTGGCAAAATTGGAAAGCACTTGAAAAAGGATGGTGGTAATTAAAGCAAAAACAAAAATAAGCGTGTTCCAATAACCATTGTAGTGCGCCACGGAAGAACCTAAAATTATCCCAGAAAGAGAGAGAGGTAAGGTTCGCAATCGCATTGCACTGATCCAAGCACTTGTTTTTGACATGGAACAAAGATAGTAAAATTGAGAACTGAGTTGGGAGTCTCGAGCAAGAGGCTCTAACCTACAAACAACTTCAGTCGAACACTCGAACAGCGTTAGCGAATCGAAAACTCAAACAGCGAGGAACGAGCGCGTCAATTTTATTATCTTCGTACTATGAAAATTCCTGCAAAAGAAGTTGCGTTAAGCAAAATGCTCAGTATTGATTTCCCAGTTATTGTTGCTCCCATGTTTTTGGTTTCTAACAAAGAAATGATTGTTGCTTCCATTAAATCGGGTGCTACAGGTGCAATTCCAGCATTAAATTATAGGACAGTTGAAGAATTAAGAACGGCCATTAGAGAAATAAAAGAAGAAATAAAGGGACCTTTTGGGATTAATTTAATCGTCAATAAATCAAACTTTCTGTACAAAGAACAGTTGCAAGTTTGTTGCGAAGAGAAGGTTGATTTTTTGATAACATCCTTAGGTTCTCCGAAAGAAACGATAAAAATGGCACATCAAGCAGGGGTGAAAGTTTTCTGCGATGTCGTTAATGTTGAATATGCCAAAAAAGTGGAAACTTTAGGTGCAGATGCAATTATTGCTGTGAATAAAGAGGCTGGAGGTCACGCAGGACCGCTATCTTTCAAAGAATTGATTCCTCTTCTCAAGAAAGAATGCAAAATACCAGTGATTTCTGCTGGGGGAGTTGGTAACGGATACGAAATTCGAGAAATGATTGATTATGGAGCGGACGGAATCTCAATGGGAAGCATTTTTATAGCCTCCGATGAAGCAGGAGTCTCTCAAGAATACAAGCAAGCCTGCGTTGATTATTCGGCAAAAGACATCGTGATGACCACCAAACTATCCGGGTCCCCATGCACCGTTATTAATACAGAGTATGTTCAGCAAATAGGAACAAAGCAAAACTGGTTAGAACGTTTTTTGAGTAAGAATAAACGATTGAAAAAGTGGTTCAAAGCATTTACATTTTTCAAAGGAATGAAAAGTTTACAAAAAGCTGCGTTTAGTTCGACCTACAAAACCGTTTGGTGTGCAGGTCCTTCGATTGAGCATGTGAAATCGATTCGTCCTATCAGTGAAATTATGGCAGAATTAAAGAAAGAATATGGAGAAGACTAAAGAAATCACCTTAAAGCAAATGCAACGAAAATTATGGTTGCTGAGCGTTTTTAAAATACCAATTATTGGCTTTGTTAAACCCAAGTTACTTCTTCTCAATGAGAAAGAAAGTAGAGTGAAAATTAAGCTACGAAGACGAACAAAGAACCATCTAAATTCGATGTATTTCGGAGCTTTGGCAGTGGGAGCAGATGTAGCGGCAGGATTGCACGTATTCTACTTCTCCGAAACAATGGGACACAAAGTTTCATTTGCTTTCAAGGGAATTAAAGGCGAATTTATCAAACGAGCAGAGTCGGATGTGATTTTTAAAATTGACCAAGGAGAATTAATTCGAGAGGCAATTCTTAATTCTTATGCGACTAAAGAAAGAGTTAATCAGTCGATTGATGTTGTTGCAATTGACGCAAATAATGAGCTTGTCGCCAACTTCGTGATGATTGTTTCTGTCAAAGTGAAGTAATACTATTTTTATATCTTCGCATCAATAAAATAAGGAGAATGCAATTAATTAGTCCAAAAGACACTGAATCAAGAATTTCAAATGGAGAAAATATCTCTATTCTTGATGTTAGAGAATGCTATGAACACGACATTTGTAGCATCGATGCGATTCACATTCCCATGGCAGAAATAAGTGCTCGCTTAGATGAGTTGCCGAAAGAACGCAGTATTGTGGTGATGTGCAAGACAGGTAAGCGAGCAGAAGCAATTGCTAATTTCCTCGAAACAGAAATGAATTTTAAAGACACCTTCATTTTAGAAGGGGGCATCATGGCTTGGATAGAACAAATTGACCCTAATTTAGAAAAATATTAATGGCAAAAAGATCAACATTACAATTAGGACTACTTACCTTAAAGGGAATTGCAATGGGAGCAGCAGATGTCGTTCCGGGCGTTTCAGGAGGAACAATTGCTTTTATTTCGGGAATTTATGAAGAATTAATTGACAGCATCAACAAGATTAATCTTGGCGCACTAAAATTATGGAAAAAAGAAGGGTTCAAAGCCGTTTGGAAACACATCAATGGCACCTTTTTCGTCTTTCTATTCGCAGGAATAGCCATCAGTATTGTCAGTCTTGCGAAAATCGTTAGTTATTTACTTACAGCACATCCAGTGCTTATTTGGAGCTTTTTCTTCGGACTTATTATTGCCAGTATTTGGCTAATCGGCAAAACAATTACAAAGTGGAATCCTTCAGTTATTGGCGCATTAATTATAGGTGCAGCAGTTGCTTTTTACATTACTACTCTTCAATCAGTGGCTTCAATCGATGCGAATTGGTACGTTGTATTAAGTGGAGCAATTGCAATTTGCGCCATGATTTTGCCAGGCGTTTCAGGAGCATTTATTTTACTGTTACTGGGGAGCTATGACAAGGTTCTGGGAGCAATTTCAGACAGAGACTTCATAATCATAGGCCTCTTTGCACTCGGCTGTGCAATTGGGCTGCTGACCTTTGCAAAGGTTTTAAAGTATCTTTTTACACGATTCAAAGAAATCACAATTGCCATTCTCACAGGCTTTATGATAGGTTCATTAAATAAAGTGTGGCCGTGGAAATTGACCAAAGAATTCAGGATTAATTCTCATGGAGAAAGTGTCCCGTTCATTCAAGAAAATGTTTTGCCGTCTTCCTTTGATGGAGATGCTCAAATTGCCATGTCTGTTCTGTTTTTATTCGTCGGTTTTTTGGTGATTTTCATCCTGGAAAGGTTTGCGCCAAAAGAAGAAAAAACGGAGAATACCGAATCATGAAGAAATTCGGACTCATCGGCAAGTCTCTTGGACATTCTTTCTCAAAAGCATTCTTCACAAGCTATTTCTTAGAGAATAAAATCGATGCATCCTACGAAAATGTTGAAATTGAATCAATTTCTTCAATTAAGGATGTTTTTCAAGAGAATTTCTCAGGATTAAACGTCACCATACCTTATAAAGAGGATGTTTTTCCTTTTCTTGACGAAATTGACAATGTGGCAAAAGAAATTGGCGCCGTAAATGTTGTCAGCTTTAAGAACGGACAAACTATTGGTCACAACACCGATGCTTATGGTTTTCACCAATCCATCAAACCCTTCATGACTAATCAGCACGAACGGGCGATAATTTTTGGAACTGGAGGCGCTTCAAAAGCGGTAGAATACGTTCTGAAAAAGTTAGGAGTGACGGTCATTTTTATTTCCAGAACGCCAAAAGGGAAGAATCAATTCTCTTATAAAGAAGTCAACGAACAAATGATTCGTTCATGCAAATTAATAGTCAATTGCACACCTATTGGCACTTCTCCAAGCATTGACGACTGTATCGATTTGCCGTTTTCAAGTCTTAGCGAAAATCATTTGGTCATTGATTTAATCTACAATCCTGCAAAAACGAAATTTCTCCAAAAGGCAGAAGAAAGTGGAGCAATGATATTGAATGGAGAATCAATGTTGAAACATCAAGCCTTAAAATCATGGGAGATTTGGAGCAGATAAGTCGTACTATTGAAGAGAAAATAAAGCAAGGTTGCGATCAGCATTTTCATTTTTTAGAAAGCGCGGAGAATGAAGTTGAAGTAGCAAAAATTATTTCAGCATTTGCAAACTCAAGCGGAGGCAGTTTATTAATTGGCGTCAAGAAGAATGGCAAAACCATAGGCGTTGACCCTGAAGCAAGTTCCAAAAGCATAGATTATATAGTAGAAGATTTCACCAATGGAATTATTTCTTTCTCCCTGACAGCAATAACTTTGGGCAGGCATTTTCTACTTCTTGTTGAGGTTGATCCTTCGGAGAAAAAGAACTCCATTAAAATAAACAATTCGACCGCTTATTTTTTGCGAGTAGATTCTTCATTATTCCCTGCCAATAAAATTATCACAAAAGCATGGAAGCTTGAAAAGGAGAAAAATCTCATCAAAGAAGGGGAGGAGCACAATGAAATCATGCATTTGTCGAAAGAAAAAGAGCACATAAGTTTGTCTTATATATATAAGGTGTCTAATTTCAAAAATAATCGTTTGGATTTGGCACTATCAGAATTGATTGTTCTCGGGAGAATGAAGCTTATTTCTGTCGAAAATGAAATAAGGTATTCAATTCAACGTTAAAGAAATCATAAAAAAAGCAAATTTAGTTTGAATTGCGTCAATCTTTTGTATATTCAAACGATTTTAATAAACAAATAATACAATTATCGAATGGGAAGACCAGCGACAAAGCCAGCAAGATTAAAAGATGGTTTCTATATAGAGGTTAAAAACCTTGGAAGTGGAAGTGTTTTAATAAGAAGAGACACAAAGGAGCAAATGCAACTTGCTGCAGAAGATTATTCTCGCATGAAGAAAGTAAATGTTCTTGGAGAAATGAAAAGTGATAAATGGCTTGATAAAGTAAAAGCCAAGAAGAAAAAGAAAAAATAAGGTTCATTTATTGAGCAAATTTTAAAAGAAAATGAAGTCACTCCTAATTAGGGTGGCTTTTTTTCGTTTCTCAGCTCTTGTTTTCCAGTTGCTTAAGTATGACTGTAATTTTTTTTCATTTTTTTCAATAAATTTTATTGTTGTTTATAAAAGAGTGTCTATCTTTGCCCCCCGCTTAGAGCGCTAAGTGGTTTTGATTTTGCGGTTTTAGTTTATTTTAAAAAGTTTTTCATAAAAGCTTGTTAATATAAAAATTGCATGTATCTTTGCGGTCCCTTAACGAACGAGTTGAGGTTTTAAGTAGAGATTTCGGTTAGTTATTGGTTTAATTAATTGTGACATAAAAGTTCTTTGAGATATTGAGAAATAAGGAAACAGCGTAAAGATTAAATTAAATTGAATGAGCCTCAACAGAATTCAAAGTTTTATACAACGGAGAGTTTGATCCTGGCTCAGGATGAACGCTAGCGGCAGGCTTAACACATGCAAGTCGAGGGGTAACATAGAGAAGCTTGCTTTTCTGATGACGACCGGCGCACGGGTGCGTAACGCGTATGCAACCTACCTTTTACTGGGGAATAGCCCGAAGAAATTCGGATTAATGCCCCATGGTATTATATACTCGCATGAGTTTTATAATTAAAGATTACGGTAAGAGATGGGCATGCGTCCCATTAGCTAGATGGTAAGGTAACGGCTTACCATGGCAACGATGGGTAGGGGGCCTGAGAGGGTGATCCCCCACACTGGTACTGAGACACGGACCAGACTCCTACGGGAGGCAGCAGTGAGGAATATTGGGCAATGGAGGCAACTCTGACCCAGCCATGCCGCGTGCAGGAAGACGGCCCTATGGGTTGTAAACTGCTTTTATACAGGAAGAAACACTCCTTCGAGTAGGGAGCTTGACGGTACTGTAAGAATAAGCACCGGCTAACTCCGTGCCAGCAGCCGCGGTA
>NVXU02000013.1 GCA_002734065.2 Fluviicola sp. | reverse complement strand
CTGAAAACAAAAAACGACTTATATTTGCACTCGCAATTAAATAGATTGTGAAAAGGCCCCGTAGCTCAACTGAATAGAGCACTACATTACGGCTGTAGAGGTTTCAAGTTTGAATCTTGACGGGGTCACTCTAGCGGAGAATTGGTTTAAATGCACTGGTTCTCCGCTTTTTATTTTGTCCGGTACATTCCGGGCATTCCGCAACAAAAGCGTTCCAACATTGGAACAGTCATCCATGGCACATTCCACGGATTCCGCAACAAAAGCGTTCCAACATTGAAACACATCGAACAATAGCTACTATTTACATTGAAAAATCAAATTCTAATATTTTTGAAAAATCTTTCAAAAAGTTTGAATTTCTTCCTGTAGGGGTCACCAAAAGCTTTCTGAAAGGAAAGCTTTTTTTGTTTCCCGACAATTCCTTCGAGCTACCGAATTTGAGAATTCGGCTCTCAGTCTTCAAAAGCTATCGCTTTTTCTTGTTTGACCTGAAACTTATTCGAGGAAAAAGTGAAAGCACTGGAACGGAGTGGAAGCTTATCTTGGCGGGGGGCACAAGTAAAGCCAATGCGCTTAGGATTGGCTTTTTCGACTCTAAAACTCAGTGTTTTCGGGGCTTTATGTGACCCTTAAAAAATCGGTTAGAATATATACAGAGTCTTGTTTGATAGTAAAACAGTCTATCTATCAAAAAAGGCTATTTTTAGACAGCAAGACTTATTTTTAGATAAAATTGACAGCAAAATGTGTTATTTGTCAAAAAATGACTATTTTTGACAGTAAATGATGTTTCGATGAACACTTACGACAGAAATAAAGCTTATAACGACCTACCATTGTTACCACCATTGGATAGAAACGTTATAACTATACCCGTCTTAACTGCTTTGAATAAAGCAAATAAGGCATTGGCTGAACTTAAAGGAATAGCGAGAAAATTACATAATCAATCAGTGCTTGTAAATACAATTGCGTTAAGAGAAGCAAAGGCAAGTACCGAAATTGAGAACATTTTTACAACAGATGATGAATTATATAAATCTTTAACAATAAAAGGTAGTGATTTAAAAGGAGGGGCAAAAGAAGTATTGCATTATAGAGAATCGCTTTGGAAAGGTTTTGAAATAATGCAAAAACAGAAAAAAATATCCTCTAATTTACTTGTGAAAATATACCAAATCATAAAGCAAGTAAATGACGGTATACGTCCATCACATACAGAAACGGTTATAAAAAAAAGAGGGAGTGGTTTACTTGGTGGTTCTATAGTTTATACTCCACCAAGAGGAGAGAAAGTATTACAAGAGAAATTAGATAATCTTATTAATTATGTGAATGATGATACTAATTACGATTATGATCCTTTAATTAAGATAGCGATATCTCATTATCAATTCGAAGCAATTCATCCTTTTAGAGATGGTAACGGAAGAACAGGTAGAATATTTAGCATTTTATTAATGATTCAAAAAGGATTGTTAGAAATGCCGATACTATATTTGAGTGCTTACATTATAAGAGAAAAGGAAGAGTATTATTATTTACTCAATTCTGTTACCTCAAGAAACAGTTGGGAAAGTTGGATTATTTTTGTTTTGAAAGCCGTAGAAGAAACTTCATTATATACCATTCAAAAAATAGAGGAAATTGACAACCTATTCAACACGACTTTTAATTTTATAAAATCTAAGAACCCAAAATTTAGAAAAGAGATTATCGAAAAAATATTTGAACAACCTTATATTAGTCCAAAATCAATATTAGACGAAAACACTAAAAGTTTAAATACTGCAAAAAAATATTTAGATGAATTATCAAGAATAGGTGTTTTAACAAAAAAAGAGATCGGTAAAGAAACTCGATATTTGAATATTGATTTATTCAACTTATTATCCGAGACTTGAAACAATTTATAAATAGATCGGCTCTATTTAACATAGAGCCAAAATAATTATTGGCTACAAAAAAAGAATGTAAAAATAATCGAGATATGGCAAAAAAATATTTTAGTTTACTTCCATTGACTCCTATAAAGAATTAGAGTGACAAGACTAATTATGGTACCAACTATGGGTACAACAAAGCCCAGCAACACTACTGTTACTGGGCTTTTAGTGAGCCCGAAAGGATTCGAACCTTTGACCGCCTCCTTAGAAGGGAGGTGCTCTATCCAGCTGAGCTACGGGCCCGTTATAGTATAAAAAAAAGGGGATGATTGCTCATCCCCATTAAGTGTCGGGGTGGCAGGATTCGAACCTGCGACCTCCTCGTCCCAAACGAGGCGCGATGACCGGGCTACGCTACACCCCGAGTTATACTATAACTCTCAATAAAATGCGCATTGACTACAAAACGACTTTTGTAAATGCGAGTGCAAAAATAAAGAATTTATTCTATTCTGCAATTATTACTTTGTTTTAATTTGAAGTATTCTTCAGCAAGAATATAAGCAAAGAACCACTTATAAGAAGACGGTTGCCGAGCGAAGCCGAGGTAAAACGTCAGTGCTGCTTCAGTCCCTGTGTACAGAACAATAAATCAAATTCTAAAAGCGGAGAGACAGGGATTCGAACCCTGGGTACCCTTTTGAGGTACGCTTATTTAGCAAACAAGTCCTTTCGGCCACTCAGGCACCTCTCCGTTTTGTCCATTTCGTTAAATGAACGGACGGCAAAAGTAGCAAAAGGATAGCTTTCTGGCAACAATTTTCACTAAAAATAATAGAAAACTTTTTTAGGCCAATAGAAAAGAAATCAATTGGCTCCCATCAAGAATAAACAAGAGAATCCAAATCAAATGAAGTGGTTGAAAGACAGGTTTGTAAAGGTTGGAGATAATCATAACGGCATAACTAATGAGGACGACTAACAGTTCTCCATAAATCTGCCCATAGATAAACAATGCACAAAATAATGCAGTTAATCCTATACTTATCCATGTTTTTTGGCGTAAACTAGAGCTGATTGCAAATAACAGGATGCAAAAATAGGAGCAAAGAAGAAAAACATCCGTTATTAGACTTTCTGACAGCGAAACCATTGATTCATAAGACAAAAATGTGGACCAATAGTATTTAGTCCCAAATGTTGCGAATAAGCCGATTAATAATAGCAGAAGGGCAGGGAAGCCTTGTTCTTTATTCCAAAAGAAGAATTGTGTACCAACTAAAAGAAGGATAATATTGTTAAAAGGAAATGGAAAAATGAATGCTCCTTGACTGAGATAGATAGAAGTCGCATACACCAACAAGGTCAATGCAACAATGAAAATTAGCCTATCTTCTTTGATCATTTTTTCTTCGCTAATGCTTCTTCAATGTACTTAAACGTAGAAAGAATTTCAGGTTTTCCGTCTATAATAGCGATGTCATGCTCGAAATGAGCGCTGGGTTTTCCATCTTCAGTAACAATGGTCCAATTATCATCTAATTGCATCACTTTTTCAGTCCCCATGTTAATCATAGGTTCAATAGCGATGGTTAAACCATTTTTAATTTTCTTACCACGACCTCTTCGTCCATAATTAGGAACTTGCGGTTCTTCGTGCAAAGTTTTGCCCAGTCCATGTCCAACTAAATCTCTAACAACTCCGTAACCATTCTTTTCTGCATGCTGTTGAATAACAAAACCGATGTCTCCTATTCTGTTACCCAATCGAGATTCTTCTATGCCTAACATTAAGCATTCATAGGTTACTTCGAGTAATTTTTTCTTTTCTGCAGAAACTGTTCCCACCTGAAAAGTGTAGGCATGGTCTCCGTAATATTCTTTGTAAACCGCTCCGCAATCGACAGAAACAATATCCCCGTCTTCCAGAGGTGTGTTGGTTGGTAAGCCATGAACAACTTGATCGTTGACAGAAGTTAAAAGTGTATTTGGACAACCATACAAGCCTAAAAATCCAGGAACTGCATCTTGCGAACGAATGTAATCTTCTGCAATTTTATCCAATTCTAAAGGAGTAACTCCAGGCTGAATATGTTCTGCAACCAAGCCTAAAGTGCGACTTACCACCTGCGCTGCTTCTCGCATAATCTCAATTTCTTCTAAAGTCTTATAGATGATCATATTTTGATTCAAAAAATTCATGGACGGCAAAGATAACTCAATTTCGAGCAAAGTTGGAGATTATGGAATGAATTTGTTAAATTTGAGGGAGAGGAAATAGAGGTTAAGTGTAAGGAAAGAAGAATTTTATGAGAAATGTTAAATATTATTCATTAGTAATTGTCGGCGTTGCATATATAGTCTTGGGCTGTCAGAACAATAAACTTTCAGAAAGAAATATTGATGAGGGCAAAACTCAAACTAAATTGTACAACAATGAAAACAGTAGTTCTTCAGAAATGAATCCTATACTAAAAGAAGCTGAATACCTTCTTACAGCTGAAAAGTACAGGGATGCCATAATAAAATTTGAGATATCAGATAAGGAATATGGGCAAAATAGCATTTCAATTTTAGATAAAGCACTTTGCTACACAAAATTAGGTGACTATCAAGAAGCTCTTAAACTTAATACAGAATATTTACAGATTTATCCTAACGATCCGATGGGATGGAGTAACCGGGGAATGACGTACAGAAGACTTGGCAAATCGAGTTTGGCGTTAGAGGATTTTAATAAATCAATTGAATTAGACTCTCTAGAAGCGGGACTATATTATAATCGGTATTTTGTGTTTGTCAGTTTGGGAGATGAAAAGAGTGCTTGTGAAGATTTATCTATGGCTTTAAAATTAGGGTTCACAGAAAAATACGGGTCAGAGGCTGAGGATGAATTCAATCTATCGTGTAATTGAAGAATTGGAAATACGGACTGTCTTTATTTTCCCTAATCCAATCTAACCAATCACTTCCTTTTCTTCACCGTACTAATCCTACCACCCAACCCCAACAAACCAGCATCAAAGCCTCCTTTGTTTTTCTTTGCTTTTTGTTTCTGACGAATTAAAATTTTCGCTATTTCTATAGATGTAATCATAACTTTCGTTTTATAGTATAACTAAGGTAGGCAAAACCTGTGCCATATTTATAGCAATTGACTGTACGGTAGCTTTTAGAACGTAATCGGTCGAAATTCTCTAACTTCGCCCAATTGCATGTCCTCTAAGGTATATTTATCGACAGAATAGCGAACCAAACGCAAGGTAGGGAAGCCGACAGCAGCAGTCATTTTGCGAACTTGCCTGTTTTTGCCTTCCGAAATTTTTAGTTCTATCCAAGAGGTGGGAATCGATTTTCGAGAACGAATAGGAGGGACTCTCTCCGAAATGTTTGGGGCGTTTATTTCTTTGCAAAGCGCTGGAGATACAGTAAAATCAACGCCTTTGTGAGGTACTGTGATTCTTCCTTCTGTTAGTTTAAGAATGGCTTCTTGCGTTATTTGACCTTCGACCTGTACCCAATATGTCTTCCATTTTTTACTTTCTGGAGAAAGCATCCTCGTTTTAAAACGATTGTCGTTGGTCAATAAAAGCAAACCTTCACTGTCTTTGTCTAAGCGCCCAACAGAATAAACGTTTTTGGGGAAATTATGCAATTCTCCCAAAAGTTTATCGCTAGATTCTCCCGAAAATTGGGATAAATAACCGTAGGGTTTATACAATTTATAATAAACGAATGATTTTACGCTTTGAGACATGTGTAAACGAATGCTGGAGGAAAATTCTTAACCGTAAACTTGATGGAAACATCAGCATACTTCGATTGCAGCAACTTCTTCGATTGCTTAGAATATTGGAATTGAATGTATTTCCCTTCTTCTTTTAAACAGTCAAAGGACTCTTGCACGACACTATTTCTTAATTCTTCAGAAAAAATCATGAGTGGCAAAGATGAAATTACAACATCTGCTCTGGTGTCCTTATTTAAGTACTCCATAATGTGTTCAGCAGAATCGTGAATTATTTTAACGCGTGGGTCATTGATTCTGTCATTCAGGGAATTGTAAAAATTATCGTTCAACTCGAAGACAAAAAGTTGTGCATCTTCTGCCATTCTCGCGATGATTAAATCGGTAAAAACACCAGTTCCAGGACCTAACTCTACAATTATCTTATCGGATGAGAAATCAACGTTCTCCAACATTCTTTGCCCCAAAAATTTAGAGGACGGCGCAACGGCACCGACCATTTTCTTGTCTTTGAAAAACTGCTTTATAAAATTACGCTTCGTAGTCATACGGTTAATTTTTGAGTGCCAATTTACCGTTATTAATGACGCCGATTATTTCTCCTGTCAATTCTTTTTCAACAAATGGGCTGTTGATTGTGTTAGAACATATCTTTTCTTTTGAAAATACCCATTTATTTGAAGGAGAAAAGAGTGTTAAATCAGCCTCATTTTTTACGTCTATAGAACTTGCAATCATCCCAATCACTTTGCGAGAGCCATTTGCGAGAGTCGCTGTGATTTTCTCTAAATCAAATTCTTTGCAAGAACGCAAGGCAGAAAAAACAGTTTGTAAGTTGATGCTTCCAAATTCTGCTAAATCAAATTCAAGGTCTTTTTCTTCCGTATCTTTCGGGCGGTGATTGGATGCAATTGCGTCAATTGTCTCGTCGTAAACTCCTTTCCAAAGTGCAATTCTATCAGACTCAAAACGCAAAGGAGGCATCGTTTTATAGTTGGAATCAAACCCTAAAACAGCATCTTCATTGAAGAGTAAATTCTCCAAGTGAACATCCGCCGTGATATTCAGTCCGTTTTTCTTTGCTTTTCGAATTAAATCAACACCCTCTGCCGTTGAAAGTCCGGTAAAGTGCATTTTGCCACCGGTGTATTCCACCAAACGGATATTTCTCTCAATTTCAACGATTTCAGAAATAGAAGGGTCTGCTTTCATGCCCGTTTTGGTCGAAGCCATTCCTTCGTTCACAATTCCTTTGCCAGCCAGTGATTTGTCACGAGAGAATGCAACTATTGTTCCGCCGAAATTTTTAGAATAGAGCAGTGCTCTGTACATTATTCCAGAATTTACATGCACTAAATCGTCGGTGAATAATTTCACTCCTTGCTGTGACATGTCGTACATTTCGGCAAGATTCTCCCCTTTCATTCCAAGAGTAATCGTTCCCATTGGATGCAATTGCGTGACATGAAAATCGGCTTTGCGTTGCATGTATTGAATTTGACTTTTTCCGTCCACAACAGGTTGCGTACTTGGCAAAACGACAACGTGTGTGAATCCGCCAAATGCTGCTGCGTCCAATCCTGATTCTATGGTCTCTTTGTGTTCAAACCCAGGGTCGCAGAAATCTACTTTTAAATCAACCCAACCTCCAGAAACACATAAATCATTGGCTTCGATGACTTGTGCATCTTTGTCATCAACCGAATTTTCAATGGAAGTGATGATGCCATCTTCTATGAGAATATCCTTAACTTGACCATTGAATGGTGAAGATTTATCAGTGATTTTAGCTTGCTTAATTAAGATTTTCATAGTGAATAAAATTAATTTAGGAATCGGATTAACAGCATTTCAATTGCTACAAAAATAAGAGTTAAAATGATAAAAATCTTCCAATAACTAAAAGGTTTTTGAATATCTATGGTAGAAAGTTGAGAATCTCCCCCTATTTCGTTGAATTCAATGTTCTCTGCGCCCATGTTTTTAAGCTGCGCAATGATTTCTTCTTCGTTGTTCGTTTTTAGGTCAGATTCTTTACGGTTGTAATTCAAACTAATCGCACCAATTATTTTATCGGTTTTTAACTCGAAATTATTGGCTTTTAACTGTTGAATATTGTTAGCATCCTTTAGAGAAATGTAATTAATGCCTGACATAGCAGTCGTTTGAGGTATGAAATCAACGCCTTCTCCAACAATGTGAATTGGATTCTCCTTGCTGATTTTTTCATAGACAGGATACCTCGAATCTTCTCCAATAACAATGTATTCGGGCTGTTTTCGCTGACTTAATTCCGCCATTCTAAGTGTGATGGTTGAGAACAATGCATCTTTGGCAAAAGCGCCGAAATCTTCGTGCAGCGAACTGTAAAAAACATAGGCACTGCCATTTTTCTGAACCTTTGCAAAGAGCGGTAAGCCGTTCTGCAACTCAATGAGCGAGTTCGCCATGCTTTGATTCGTCACGATTGCCTGATAGACTGTCGCAACACTTGGAAGATTCAATTTCTTCGTTCTGGAGTCAAAAACACCACTAAAAAATGGATCATCGTAGTTCAAATTCTTTATTTTAGTACCTGTTGAGATTCTTTTTCCAAGAAGGGGAAGTTCATTGATTTGTAAGAATGCATTCCAGCCTGAAATGTTCGGATTCTTACCTGGGAATAGTGCAACAGAACCGCCTGTAGAAATGAAATCGGTGAGGTAATTGGTCATTCCGTTGGTCATTTCATTGGCGCCATTGATAATCACAAAATCTTTTTCTTCAAAATCATTCTTCGTAATTGCCGTTATTTTTTTTGAAGAATAATTAAAATAATTATCCAAATCCAAGACCATTGCACTGTTGGGAACGGCATCTTCTCCGTCTAGAATAAGAACGTTGATGTTCTTTTTCACCTCGTAAGAAAGGTAGTAAGAATCATCGAAAAAAACGGGATTGTCAACCACTTGCACTTTTCCTGTTTTTGTTCCCATTGATTTATCCATGTAACCAATTTTTGTTGTAATAGATTGATTGTTAGGTATGTCAACGAATATCGTTTTCTTGAACTGACCGATGCTAATGAGAACTTCTGTGTTCACTTTATCCGATTCTCCTTTGTTAACAATGCGAATATTCAGTTCATTTTTCGTGTTAATTTTATGAATAGGAGAGGAGAACCAAAGAGAATCAATGAATATATTAGCTTTGTTTTCTGCATTTAATTTGATGGGCAAGAAAGTAATGTTTTCTCCATTGATTTTAGAGACAGATGCACCGTTTAGTTTTTGAAAATCACTCAATAAAACACTTTGTATGGAAACATTGTCTGTTAACTGATTCTTTTCGTAACCGTTTACTTGCCATTGTACCACGTCGTCAATCGTTCGTGTGAGAGCGGAGAATTTGATTTTATCAATTTTTTCAAAAGCTTCAATTTTCGTTAGAATTCTTTCTTCACTGCCGGATAAATCGTTGGTTGCAATCAAAAATCGCGTATCTAAGGATGCTTTTTCTATAATATTCCGTGCATTCTCTCTTGCTTCAGAAAGCAACTCTCCTTCAGATCCATTTGCTTGCATGGAGAAAGAATTGTCAATGTAAATCGAAACGAGTGATTCCGATGATTGCTTTGAAGAATCCCCGTTGGAGAAATAAGGTTGCGCAAAGGCCAGAACTAAGAAAATGAATGCCAATAACCGACTTAAAAGCACTAAAAGATGCTTCAGTGATTTTGTCGATTTAGTTTTTTGATCAACGTGTTTAACAAAAAATAAACTTGAAAAATAAAGCGTTTTGTACCGTTTAAAATTAAAAAGGTGAATGACGATTGGAATAATCAGAACCAATAATGCCCATAGAAATTGAGGATACAAAAACTTCATGCTTCAAATATAGTGTTTTTTGTGAATGAAATTGGATAATATAAATGTACTGGGCGGTCGCGACCGCCCAGTACATTTATATTATCTCCCCTTCAAACGCTCCAATTCCAAAAAGCGCGAAATCATACTTAACAGGATCAATTGCATCCATTTTCCGGAGCTGAATCATTAATTCGTCCAGCGCTTTCCAATCGTTTTGCTTGCGAGTAAGCAGCCCTAGTTCTCTTGCGTTATTGCTTGTGTGAACATCTAAAGGGAGGTACAATTCACTTGGAGAAATCGAGTTCCAGATACCGAAATCAACGCCGCAGTTGTCTTTTCTGACCATCCATCGCAAGAACATGTTGATTCTTTTTGCTGCAGAATTTTTTTCTGGGTTAGAAATGTGTTTTTCGCTTCGTTGCTCGTGTTCTGTTCTTAAGAATTGCGTTCTGAAATTGATAATTCTCCCTTTCACTCCTTCAAAATCAGGGTGGGGTGAGAACGCTTTCTCCAATCCTCCATTTTTGTAGATGTTCTGCAAACTTCTAAAGAAGAAGTCTAAATCAATAGCATTGAATGTTCTGTGAACAAATTTTAAATCACTTCTTCGTTCATAATTCTGAATAAACTCGAAAGGGGAGTGCTCCATAATATCGAGCAAGCGTTCACCACTTTTAATAATCATTGCTCTCTTTCCCCAAGCGATGGTGGACACTAATAAGGCAACAATTTCGACGTCTTCCTTGCGAGAAAAACGATGCGGCAACTGAATAGGGTCGGTGTCTATGAATTGCTTTGTGTTGTATTGCTCGGCCTTGAAGTCAAGGTATTCTTTGAG
>NVXU02000012.1 GCA_002734065.2 Fluviicola sp. | reverse complement strand
TACTAAAACAAGCAGTCCTAAGTTACAATAACAAGAGACCTCACTGGGCATTAAACTTTAAAGTTCCAAGTCAAGTCTATAAAGCTGCTTAAGGAAAATTAATCTGTCTACTTATACCAGGACATAACAAGGTACACTCCTCACTCATCACTCATCACTCCTAACACAATTTAACTATCTTTGCACCTATGAAATTTACAGAATTAGGGCTTTTGCCCGAAATATTAGACTCCGTCAATCAGCTTGGATATACAGAACCAACTCCGATTCAGGAGCAGGCAATTCCTTTAGCACTGGACGGTAGAGATTTGTTAGGTTGTGCCCAAACAGGTACAGGAAAAACCGCAGCATTCTCCATTCCACTTTTGCAATTACTGCACCAACGAAAAGACAGCACCAATAGAAATAGACCTATAAAAGCATTGATTTTAACACCAACCAGAGAATTGGCAGCTCAAATTGCAGAAAGCATTAGAGATTATGGCAAAGGTTTGGGATTGAGACACGTTTTAATCTTTGGTGGAGTAGGACAAGGTCCTCAAGTACAAAGACTAAGAGAAGGAGTTGACATCCTCGTTGCAACACCAGGAAGGCTGCTCGATTTAATGAATCAAGGACACATCCGTTTGGATAAAGTAGAATTCTTCGTGCTAGATGAAGCGGATAGAATGCTCGACATGGGATTCATTCACGACATCAAGAAGATTCTCCCGAAATTACCGAATAAAAAACAAACATTCTTCTTTTCAGCAACTATGCCATTGGCGATTGCGGACTTAGCAAAGAATATTTTGCACAATCCGGAATACATCAAAGTAGATCCTGTTTCGTCAACGGCAGATACAATTCAACAGGTTGTTTATCACGTTTTGAAACCGGAGAAGAAGAATTTACTCAAGCATATTTTGCAAGATGAATCTATCACGAGCATGCTGGTATTCTCCCGAACAAAAAGAGGGGCTGACCGATTAGCAAGATTGTTAGACAAAGCAGGAATAAGTGCAGCAGCCATTCACGGAGATAAAAGTCAAGGTGCAAGAGAAAGAGCATTGAAAGAATTCAAAAATGGGAAGAAAAGAGTCTTGGTAGCAACGGATATCGCCGCTAGGGGAATTGACATCGAATCATTGCAATATGTATTGAATTATGACTTGCCCAACGAACCTGAAACTTACGTTCACCGAATAGGACGAACGGGTAGAGCAGGGGCAAGCGGTTTGTCCATTTCTTTGTGTGACATCGATGAGCTTCCATACTTGAAAGACATCGAAAAGTTAGTCAATAAGAAAATCAAGGTTATTTCTGATCATCCGTTTCCAATAACAGACAAGGCAATTGCAGATTATAAAGAATTGCAGAAAAGTTACGAGAAATCGAACCAAAACCGACGAAGTTCAAATAACAATCGTCGCCAAGGCGGTGGTGGAAGAAATAAGAGAAGGTGATTGTAAAAAAAAGTACGGGTCGGTCGCGACCGACCCGTACTTTTTTTTACAAAACATCTAATTTACTCTCAGGAGAAATCTCTTGCAACTTCGCAATGAATTTTTGCATCTCGGAATCATCCATTTTAAACGCTCCTTGCTGAAAGGATGTGAAATAATGCTTTGTTCCGTTATCCTCAATTGAAATCCAGTTGATTTTCTTCTTTTTTCCAGCATACGCTATGGTGCAATTGGTTAGATCAAAAGTTTGCAAACCGGTCTTTGCTTTGTAATTAAAGTTACTTCCGCTCAAATAGCCGACACCATTTCCATCAAAAAATTTGAATCCTTTCCCGGTAAATATTTTCTCCGTTGCATGATGAAAAAATGCTGAATACTCAGGTGTGTCAAGCGTATCTGAATTGTTAAGTTCTGCTAACGCTTTTTTTTGTTTACTTTTTTGAATCATCATCACAATAACTGCAACGATAATACCGATAATTGCTCCTTCTAACATATTGGGTTGGTTTTAAGTTAATATTTGATGTAAAAATAATTAATTATCATTGATAATGGTTTTGATTCTATTTATTTCCATTTTTTTTCCAAAGTGCATTTCGGATACTGTACGGGTTGGTTGCGACCAACCCGTACAGTATCCGAAATTTTTTCTTTCTTTACAATGTAACCAATCTCAATTTGGCGACACTTACCAATTAGATCACGAAAAGGTGTAATTAATGAGCAAAGAAAAGCAAGATAAATTCCTTCAACTCTACGAACCCATTCATGATAGGTTCGAGCGCTTCTGCAGAGCAAGAGTTTATGGAAAAATGGATTACAAAGATTTAATCAATGAGACGCTGTTGGTTGCGTTTCAAAAGTTAGATACTTTGAGGTCTGAGGATGCTTTTCTGTCCTTTTTATTCACCATTAGCGTTCGACTATTATCCAACCAACACAAGAAAAAGAAAGAGGATTCTATTTCAGAAGCAACAAGTTATCACTTGCAAGATGTCAACGCGAGAACGGAGCAAGCAACAGAAGTTTACTTCTTGCACCAAGCATTGGCAGAGCTTCCAGAAGCACAGAAAGAAGCGATTATTCTTTACGAAATCTCAGGATTCTCCGTAAAAGAAGTAGCGAAAATTCAAGATGCATCGGAATCTGCGGTAAAGCAACGACTAAAAAGAGGACGTGAGCAACTTGTTGAAATTCTCAATTACGAATCCATTACAAAAAAGGAGGACACAAATGGTTAGAAACAATGAAAATCGATTGAATGATTTGTTCAATCAAGCCAAAAGCGAACCTGTGCAACTTTCTTTCAAGGAAACAAAGAAGCAGTTTGTTCATTCTGTCAATTCTTCGGGAACAGCAGGAGGGAAACTCGCTTATTCTATTAATTTAAAACTAATTGGTATGATTACGATATTGAGTGCATTAGCAATTACAGCTGTAATTTACAGCAATTCTACAGTAGAAAAGCAAGAAGAAAACAATCCTAAAAAAGCATTGATTTCTTTGACTAAAAACGATTCTATAAAAGCAATTGAAGAAACAGATAAGATAATTAAAGAATACTATTCTGAAATAATCGAGGAAAGTAAACTGGACGACACGACCAAGGTGGAGTTGACTGTCGTTGAAAGAGAACTTATCCAACTTCCCGTAATAGAGTTCGTTGAGGAAGTAAAGAAGCGATCAGAAAAAACACAACGCTTTTTTGAAGAACCATATCGCTTTCCGAAATTAACAGAAGCAGAAATCAAGGCAAATAACAAGCAAAAGGCGAAGATGACCAAACGGTTGGTGAAATTTAATGATAAATTTTACTCTTATATTCCTAGCAGGACTTATAAAAATGTATCCATACAAGCATTTTATATGCAAAAAACAGAAGTGACCAATTTAGAGTACAGAACATTTCTATTTGACTTGATAATTCAAAATAAAAAAGATGATTTCTTAACTGCACAGCCTGACCAAACCATGTGGACCAAGGAATACCCTTCAGCTTTCAATGAGCCTATGAAAGAAAACTATTTTAGTCACCCAGCTTATAATAATTACCCTGTTGTTGCTATTAGTAAAGAAGGCGTAGAACTTTATTGCAAATGGTTAACACTAGAAACTGTTAAAGCCTACCCAAAAAAAGCATCCAACTTAAACGATGTAAGATTACCTCATGACTGGGAATGGAAATTGGCTGCCAGCGGAGGTAAATCCTCAAACAATTATGGTTGGAATAGTAATAGTACTATGAACTCTTCAGGTTGCTACCTTGCGAATTACAATCCAATTAATGAGTCGGCTAATTCGGACGGTGGGTATTATACTGTTCAAGTAAATAGCTACAATCCTAATTCATTTGGCTTGTACTGCATGAGCGGAAATGTAGCCGAACTAGTGATTGAAGAATTTAAAAACGGGAAGTATATTTACAGGACAAGGGGAGGCAGTTGGAACAGTTCGGCAGAAGAACTGGAAATCAACGGTCCAGATAAATGGAAGGGAAGAACAGAACCATCTGTGAATATTGGGTTTAGAGTGGTGATGAGTTTGAGGAAGAGGTAGGTTGAAATGGAGTGTTGGAGAATTGGAGCATTGGAGTTTTGGAATATACTGTTGCACAGAGAACCACAGAGAAGGCGCAGAGGTTCGCAGAGTTGGGTAGGTTTTACTCGTAAGTTGTCCAGGGCTCGAAGGCTCTAAAGCTCCAATGCTCTTTTTTTCACAGAGACATAGAGCATTGGTTAAAAATCATCTAGAATGTTCGTTGTGGCATCTGGATGATTTTTTTTGTTCTTAATTTCTTTAACGAGATTTACAATTAGAACGATGAAGTAGAAGATACTGGTTAGAGTAAGAAAGTAAAATCCAGTACCGACTCTTACTTCTGCTATTGCCTCTCCGTTAAAATAATCCCAGATATCGTTAGAATATTCCCAAACTATGTTTACACCTAAGAAAAATAGAACGAGTAGGTAAACCAATTGAAGAAACAAAGAAAACACTGCAGTTAAAACATTTCTTTTTATCAAAGAGACAAGTGCAATTATCAAGAATGCAAAAACAATATATGCTTCTTTAATTTTAAACCCAGAGCCGGTATTCAATCCTGAATGAATTATCTAAATCGTACCATGCTCCATAGTTGAATTCTACAACCCGGTATGGCAAAAACATCGAAATCACAATAATTGTAAGAGTAATAAACGTAATTAATGGTAATCTTTTCATTATAGTAGAATTCAAACATTATGATTTAAAATCGTCATGCTTGAATTGAATCACTATTGAATCACTATTTTTTTTCTAATGATGGAATTTTTCACTGTTGCTTCAATGAAATATATCCCATTAGGTAAATCTTCTACACTTATGATACTCTTTTCTTCAAAAACATCAATTGATTTTACAAGGGTGCCATAGGAGCTATAAAATTTGATGTTATGATTACTTAATTCTTGAAAAACCAATGTAACATTTTTAGATGTAGGGTTAGGGAAAAAAACAAAGTCATTTTCCTCCAATGAAGATAAATTATCTACAGAAGTAGTCGCAGAATACGTTGAAATTAATCGACCTTGAGTTGCCGTGCCAATAAAGAAACTACCATTGTATTTAATATCTTGTATTGTTGTAGGTATGCTTGAAGAGACAGCTTGCCAAGATGTTCCTCCATCAACTGTATGAAGCATAATTCCATTAATTCCTCCTGCATATCCTTCTAATGCATCTTTAAAGCAAACAGCATATAACCATTGATTAGTTCCACTTGTCTGGGCTGTCCAATTTACTCCAGCATTAGTAGTTTTTAAAATTGTTCCACCTTCGCCGACAATAAATCCAGTGCTATTGTCTATGAAAAAAATATCTTCTAAATTATTTGATGTCCCAGAACTAACAGTACTCCAACTTGTAATCCCATTAGAAGTTCTTTTAATTAACCCATTGTCTCCAATAAATAACCCAACATTTGCATCAAAAAAATGTACTCCATTAAAATCTTGTGTAATTCCTGTATTAACCGTGATCCAAGTGGTTCCACCATTGGTAGTTTTTCTGAGTGTTCCTACTTGCCCCACAACGTACCCATCGTTTACCGTAGGAAAACTCATTGCTAACACTCCATAAGGACTTAAGTTTGGGTTTTGTAAAGCCCAAGTCGTTCCGCCATTAGTTGTTTTTCGTACAATATTATTATTTGCTCCATAGTAACCCGTAGTTGAAGAAGGAAAAGAAAAACAGTTTATGGAAAAGTCAGCAATCGAAGTTGAAGTCCATGAAATTCCACCATCTAGAGTTTTCATTATTGCAGTATTTCCACCAATATAGCCAATGTTTTGGTCAATAAACTCTATAGTGTTTAGATTGCCATTATATGGAGAGGTAATTTGATTCCATTGCGAATAAGAAGTAAATAAAAGAACTGAAGAAAATAGAATTGTTAGTACGTGTTTCATAAAATAAATTTGTTATTTAGACAATAAATATAACCTTTTTTATTTGTCTTTTCATATTAGAGTATTCTATTTCTTAATTTTTAGTCAGAAATCATCCAAAATATCCACCACCGCACTTCTATCATTATTCTTTCTATTCCTAGCCGTCTGAACCAAATTGATAAACTGAATCACAATAAAATAAAGAATCGCCAAGGCGCCAATGTAAAAACCAATGCCTAAATCGTTGCTATCAAGAGTAAATAGAGTAAATAAATTAAAAGTTAAGATGAACAGGAGTAAAGGAACATACAAACCCAGACCAATAGACAATACACTGCCAATGATAGCCGTTGCTAAATTTCTCCAAACCAATGTTATAACAGTAATACCAAAAATTCCTCCAAGAAAAAAGTAAGTTTCGGGCAATTCGAGTCCAGAAATATAACGATTCCCTTCCCTTAAGATTCTATTATTCGTTCTCCAGTTCGTTTCATATTCACTAAGAATCTGATAAGGCAAAAACATCGACAGCAACACCACCGCATTGACAACTAAGATATGAATCTGAAACTTTTTCATGCTAACCTATTCTAACCGGTAAATCTGGATAAGGAATGAATGATTCTATCAGTAAAACGATACCATTGCTGGTAATTAGCGACAAGGTAAAGATTATCGCGACCAAAACAATAGCCACTCCTACGTTATTGTTCTTCAATTCTTGCAACTCACTCACAGAAGTCATGGTGCTGTAAATAAACAGGCCTAAAAACACAACAATCATTGCCGAGATATACGCAATGAGAATGTACAAACCGCCATAAGCGAGAAAACTAAGAACCAATGCGGTTTTGCTCACGTCAGAACTACTAATTATTCTGTAAGAATCGAGAATAGGATGGATAACGCCACTGACTGTATATCCGACCGAGAGTAAAACTCCTGCGATGAGAATATTGTACGCCAAATTGTTGTGGTCAATGCCCAAACGTTTGTGACCGTATATTTTTAGAATCTTATAGGTTAAGAAAAGAATCACAATTCCGCAACTGAGGGAACTAATGATTTCGACAAATCCGAGTAAAGCTATTTTTTCGTTCATTCTTTGTTAATTAAGTACAACTGTCCATTTATCAAGGTCGCGCGTATCTGGAGGCAAGGTTCCAGAAGGCCAATTGGCCGCAGTGGTTTCCCAAAAGAAAAACTTTCGTCCACGGTCATAAATGTAATCATTTCCACCAGAAGCAACGTTTAGCAGCAAAATAGAATGCGCATAAGCATCGCTGTTGGCAATTTTTGGTTCGTAACCCAATTCTCTGAAAATAGTATAGAGTAAAACCGTTCTGGTGTCGCAATCTCCGTTTAAGGTGTACAGAAATTCAACAGGCGAGAGGATGCCGTATTTGATATCCGTAACACAGTTGCCATAAATTTCTTCTTGATCTTCGCACCGTTCTTTGTCAAGAATGTAGGCATAGGGAATGTCTTGCACAAAGGTAACCACGGCGTTGGCAAATTCGAATTGATCTAAATCGTTGACTTCTTTCAGTGTCCAAAGTGAATCTAATAAGCTGCCAATTCGTTCTTTGTTCTGCTCGTACAGCGAATAATAGAGCTTTCCCCAAAATTCATCTGATGTTTGACTGTCATAATCGGTGTATTGTTCGCGTGCATCTTTGGCGCCGTCGTAATCGTAGTTCGCACAAATATAAGAAGTGCAGTATTCATTGAATATGTAATCTTTCCAAGAACGTGCGGTTAGCACCTCAAATGAGGAAGACTCCTGAAACTCTAAGCATTGCTCGGAGGTGTATTCGAAATCTGTTCGCTGTTTTTTCTTGTCGGGGTCTGCAAATATCGCTACGAGAAATCCGAGGATGAATAAGACGAGGAATATGTTTCTGAATGTTTTGATGGAGTGAAGGTATTGAAAAGTTTTGAGTGAGGAGTGTGGAGTGTGGAGTGATGAGTTAGGAGTGAGGAGAGAAGAGTTGGTGTTTTTTTAATTATTCTAACTTTTCTATGGTGTAAACCAGTCGGAAACCTGTTAAGCAATCGGATTTATCATTCTTTCTGATGGTTTTGTAGAAAATGCTATTGTAATTGTCGTCACCAATGATTAGAGCATTCTTGTGGTAGTTAGAACCAAGAACGAAGTGGGTATTTTCTATATTTTCAGCTTCGATTCCGTAAAAAGTAGCTTTTTCTTTCGTTACTTTGTCTATGACCATCTCAGAGACGTTGCCATCGAGTGATGAAATTAGAGAATCATTAAGGAATTTGATTTTCTTGCTTCCCCTTAAACGAAAAATTCTTCTTAAAAAGTATCTTCTTCCTCTTTTAGGAGCTTTGCTCGGTTTTACATTGTCAGCAAATACTTTCTTTAAATTAAGAAAGGAAGGCTCGGCACTTCTTTGGTAAGCAACATACTTAGAGTTCTGCTGATCGACAACTTGCGACCTTTGCCCAAGAGAAACTTGGCTTTTCGCAGCCATTTCATATTGCAGAATGCTAGGAGGGGAGACGTGAATGTAAATGGAATCGTTTCCATATTTTCTATTGATATGAACTTCTTTCCAATGACAGAAAGCAAGAATTTGCGCTTTATTGACATTTACTAGTGGGTAGTTATCATACGCAGGATGCCAAAAGTACATGTTTGCCATAACGTCTCCAGCTACCCACTGGTCAAATACTCCATGAAAATTATTAGTATCAGGATAGACATGAATAGAATCAGTAGAATTGATTTTATAAAACAACTTTCGTGTGTCAATTTCCCTGCGATGGTAATATCTTTCAGGTTGCGGGTGGTATATATAAGATAAATAAGGAATGAGTGCTGGGTCATTATAAAAGCGCTTCGTTTTTTTGAGTCCGTACAATTTTGCATTCTCTGAACGATTGGCAAGGTTCAAACTTTTCTTCTCTTTTTTTGTTGCATTAAGAAGAGTAGCGGCTAAATCGTCATCTTCAATAGTGGTGTAAGCCATATTTAGTGCAATGGAATCTCGTACATAATCAACAAACTGACGATATTCATAATTAGTGACTTCAAATTGAGAAAAATAAAAGGGCGCAAAAACAGAATCAATGCTCAACTGAACTTCTTGCTGAATGGATGCATGAACAGTATCTAAAAAATCCAATTCTTTCGGATAGACCTCAAAAAATGGAATTCTGTGATAGAAATAATGTTCTGAAATAAAGACTCCATCGATGATACCAGATTCTGGATGGTATTCGACTTCAAATTTATTTTGTATCCCCAAAGCATCATAATGCTCTTCAGGAACTAGAATATATCCTTTCTTCGCTAATTCAATGGGGTCGTCGGGAAGCCAAACATACCCATCTCTATCGAAAGGATTCTTTGTTTTTACTTCATGGTAAGTTAGCACCTCATAAAAAGTTGTTGGGTAATCGTAACTCCCTAATTTTGAAAGTTGCACACGGTTAGAATAACTCGTTAATTTACCGTTGCGCGTTAAATTCTTGGGTATTATCTGTAATGTATAAGGAATCTCTAATTGTGGTAATTTAGAATTGCTCAATTGATAATGCCCATTTGCAGCGAATACTGTTTTGCAATTTGGGTATTCGTCAATGTCGTTAGCAAATTCGATATAGACTGAGTCGCTCTGTGAAAGAGTTCCGAAAGGAGAGGAGAGAAAGAAAGCCCAGAGAATAAGTTTCATGCTACAATATAGTATAAGATAAGGAGAATGTCAAGTTGGGATAGTTCTATTTAACATAATATTAATTATAGGACAATATGGGTATTTGCTTTGCAAAACAATATGCCAGCTATAATGCACTATGTATAAATAGCGAGTCCTTGCTCCGAGTTGTCAATTGCCCTATAATTAGCGTTATTTTAAATAGCCCCGCTCGGCTCTTAATCGCTAAGCAAAATATTTGAATAGAAACTTACAAATGATTTTGCTCGCGCAATTTTCAATCCTCTACCATCAGCACAAGGTCTTATTTTCCAACGTACAAAGTTTTAATCTTTCTTCGCCATCGCGCAAAGCCGTATTCGCAAATTCCTTTCAGTCAGTTTGCAATACCGCTTTCTTGCCAGAGTCCTGGGGAGTTGTTCATTATGGGGTTAAATATTCAATTCTCAGTAAGAAGATCATTCTTTTCATTTTTTGCTTGATCAAAAAAGAAACAAAAAAATCAAGAACAAACGATGCGCCAACGCGCTCTGCCTTAATACAAGTAAATCTATCAAAGTAGCCCTTATCAGGAAACGTAAACGCCTTTGATGATTTACTAAGTATATATGCATTCACAGCCAACGCACGCTCGCCGTTTGTTCGGTCCAACGCACTTTAGTTTATGGTTATCAATAACGTTCTATTTAACATAATCGAATCTATGATTCTCTAAATCAACGATAAATTGTCTTCAACTAAGAGTTGATAATCTTAATAGCTGCCTCAAAGTCACCAATGACAGAGTCTGCGTATGCAGGTTGCAAAGCAAACATCACTCGTATTAACGTTTTAGCATTAGTTTCCATATCCTGAAGGTTTTCGAGTCCTCGTAAAACACTCGTCAGAACTTGAGTCGAAATTCTCCTTTTCTGCCCTAATTCCGCATCCAATAAATACAGATGTTTAATAAACTTCATTGACTCCCCTAGCGAATGTTTCTCCATAGAAACCTTTATTGGCAAGTTTTCTAACGCAGAATTGAACTTCTGTGACTTTATATCTGATATAGATGAGTAGCTATCTATAAGTACTCGACTTGAGATGCTTAATCCTCTATAATTTAACATAAGCATTTCGGGTAGAATATCTGACTCCCAGATATTTGAAAATTTCGTAGAGAAATAATATTGTGATGAAATTTGATGCCCAACAGATATTAAACCGAACGGATCATATATATCATCGTCTGTAAGTAGAACATGCCCAGTTCTATTTGCTAGAAACACATTGTCAATAATGTAATTCATATTTGAATCAAAGTTCTTATTCTGCCTTAACCTTAAAGCTACTTCAAGCTTCTCCTTCACAACTTCTACCAGACAAAATTCATTTACCCAATTTTTTAAATTTTCGAGAAATTTTGTTTTATGCTCTGCATAATTTTCAGGCATTTGAATTGGAATCACTCTATCCTCAGTGAATTTCAGCGATATGCCAGAATGACCGTCGCCTAATGATTTAATCATATCATCAATATCTGATAATACGTATGAGGATATTAGGAACTTCGATGGGTATTTAGTAATTAATTTCTTATCGTAAAGGTCGAATAACAACGGAATAGTTGACCAATCGATTATATACGTCAAATCTTCTGGAAGAACCAACCCATTAAACCTTACTTGTGGTTTTGTATTAAACTGTCGGTTAGATTGAGTTAAAAAACCATAGCAATCTACATGATTTCCCCTAAATATGTTTCTCGCCAGAGATCCGAATGATTCTTGATTTTCGTTATAGCTTTGAACCATTTCTTCAATTTTCTTCTGACGATTTAGTTCGTCTTGAGAATCGAATTGTTTATGAATTTCCTTCAACATTGATTCTGGATCTGTCGAATTAAATTGAAACTGCCTTGCACTGTAGCCTGCTTTCGGTCTACGCTGGATATCGACAAAAATACTTCGTATTAACCCATATTTAGGAGGCAAGATTGACGCAATTGTAATTTTTTCTCCTCGATCGCTCTCCAGTATGGCTCCCACCGTACTATCCTTTACTAGTTTTAGTCTAGGGTTATTTATAAGGGAGGTTTCGGTTACATCAAAGAATTCAACTTCTCCATCAATTATCAACTCTACAACAGTTCCTGATTCAATCTTATTTAGCATGTACCGCGAAACATCTGCTTTTCTGCCCAACATAAGCGCGTACATTTCTCGAGCTGGTGTATTTTGTCTGTCTTTCGCGAAAGGAAATGTGATTTCTAGAGCTAGGTCGGTCAAATCATTTTCTACTAGAACTTGTGCTACTCTAAATGCTCCTGATTGCGTCCATGAGGTAAGGTCTAAGATTTCATTAAGAGTATCGGAGATTTCATCTGACTTCCCTTCTTTATTGAGTCCTAATATTAAATATTCGATTAACCTTGAATCATTAGGGTATTGCTTCAATCCCTCTTTTGAGACTTCAATGACATTATTCCAATCCGGAATGATGGAGAGTAAATCAACTTCATAAAAATACCAATCAATGTATCTAGGTTTTGATCGACTAGCCTGAAGCAATTCGACTAAGCGATCAGTTTGTTTCTGCGAATGATACAGCAAGTCAATCATGACATCCAAATTAGACGATAACAAATCAACTTTCTGAACCTCGTCAAGAATCATTATGGCATTATCGTAGTCTTGACGATTCATCAGAATAATGGCAATAATCCTAGCAAGCCTCCAATCATCGGTCTCCAATAGCTCAATCAGCTCAACGCAATTTCCACCACCCCAACTGGAATCATTTATCAGGTCAATAGCAACTTTTAAGAATAAATAAACTTTGTTCGAATTAATTTTACCTTCCAATTTTTCTAAAAACAACACTCTTTCTTCAGGAGTTTTAAAAAAGGAAGAAATGTACTGAAAACAAGCTGGAGCGACATCTTCATTTATGATATCCAGAGAATCAATATATTTCCCAAGATATTTCTCTACTTTTTCAGAATTTTCTAGCACTCCTGCTAAAGTTGCACCAACAAATAGGTTGTAAGAAGAATCACCGAAATCTTCATCTTCAAGAATCTCTAATCCTCTTTCTATTTCACCTTTTTGAGCAAGGCTGACCGCCAAACTTTCACATCTTATTTTTCTAGCACGAGCAGGTAGAATTTCAAAGATTCTCTCCATTTCTTTCGTGAATTCCTTTTTTCCTGTTTTATGATATTGAGCAAAATTCAATAGAAAATGTCCATCTGTATATTTATCATATAACTCACTCGATTTAAGCTTTTGAATCAGAGCATCAAAAATTTGAATACCAATATTTAATTGCGGATCATTTTCTTTCCCTTCCCAAAAGAGCATCGGAGTTGATTTCGTTTTTCCAAAAGAATGGTATAACGCTAACTGCGCCAAGAAGAACATTTTTCGATAGTTCTCTTGGCTAATCTCTATTTTTGAACCTTCCAAATCCAATATTTCTTCTTCGTTAAGCAAATAAGCTTCTTCAGCTTTGTTATTTCTGAAAAGGTTATAACCGTAGTTGATTCTGAACTTAGGATCATCTACAGTGATCTTGGGTACATTTTCCATCCAATTAGGAATCATTGCTACTTTTAAAGCATTTGCTGTAGGATTGATTGGTTCGAGAGAAAGAATATCTTCAATGATCTTCTTAGACTCTTCAAAGTCATCGGATTCAAAGTAACCAATCGCGCCATAAACTTTATGCCGAACAGATCCCAGCCACGCGTGATAAGACTTGATGTAATACTGTGCCTGTAGTTTATTTTCCAGCAATTCGCCATGAGCATCTCCTATTAGATGATAGATTTTTGCTCGAGTCTCTTTTGAACCTTTTCCAGACTCTTCAAGTTTGTTTTCCAAAAGCTTCAAGTGTTTAAGGGCTGATGTTGGTTTAAATTCTTTTATGTCAGAATGAAACGCATTTAATTCTCGTTCGTATTCACTATTCAAATCCGTGTTAATATCGGCAATTGCACTTTGAATACTGTCCCCTATTTCTGTTACTTTTTTTGTAAGGTGAAGTAATAATCGAGTTGGGTCCGATTTGATTTCTAACGATTTTAGATTTTCGTTTATCTCTAACTCATTTTTGAATATTTCTATGAAATTTTCAATTTCCTTTTCCGATGGAATAATTAATCTCTCGAACTCATCCATCCCAGATACCAAACCTCCTTCATTTAATTCAGAAGTGAAAAATGAAAATTCCAATAAATTCTCAACGAACTTCGATGAAGTTAAGAATGTAAACTTATCGCCTTCGGGTTCGAGAATGGGGTTGTATTCTTCTATGTATTTTTGCTTTGAGTTATCAATAACTTCTGCTAATTGTTGCTCAAATACAGTACGGTCATCCTTAAAGAATGAGGTTATATAATGCTTTGCTTTACCGACAGCCAATGATTTTGCTATTGCTGCTCCAAATCCTAATATTGTCATGTCCTACTATTATTTTTTGTCCGAAAACGCGTCAATGATCAGTCCAAGTGCTAAAAGACCTAAGGCAACACCGACTAAAGCACCAACGCCTGAGTTAGTCGATTTCCGATTAGTATAGATATGTGAATATTCTTGCCGATTTTGATTTCTCGAATTAGCTCGCTCCTCTTCATTTCTTTTCTTTTCTTCTGCCTTGAAATACTCTTCAAGTTTTCGATCATATTCTTCGCGCTTTTTTGGATTAGAAAGGATTTCGTACGCCTTATTCAATTTAACCATCATTTCCTCTGCATACTTTTGTTCTTCGCTAGTTGTATCAGAATGATAAAATTTCGCATAAGTACGGTATGCTTGTTTAATTTCATCTTGCGTCGCATCCTTTTCCAGTCTACCAAAAATTTCGTACAGTTTCGGATCAAAATTTTCCATTTTTCTTTTTTTTATGGATTTAGTTAATTACGCATGAGCAGATTTTCTACCTACGCAGCCATTAGCAAAACTGTACTTAAATAGGATATTAATAGAAGTGGATAAAAATTGGTGAATTCAAAAATTCGTCTATTTTTGTCCTTCAATTTATCATTGCGAGCTTCAATTCAGAAACGGTAAATTGATCAAAATCTTAAAAGTAGTCGTAGGTTTTCCTGCGGCACTTTTTTTTACTCAAAACTTGTGCCACGGCATTTTTTCTGACAGATTTACACAATTGTGGATTGTCCTTCACGACTTTTGTGTGAAATATCCTATAAGCCACTAAGAATCAGCGATAAACTGTCATTTTGTCAGTTCGATTTTATCAGAGTCAAGAGCGAGCTATATTCTCTCCGCCATTAGAATAGAAGGCAGGACAACAGATCAAATTAACGTCTAGGGCAGTTGGAATAAATATTTCTACTCAATTTAGTATTCGTAAATTGTAAAAAACACCCTTATTAATCTGCAATAAATACCTGCTCTGAGATATCACTCCTTACCTATTTTGCTCCGTCCCTCCACAAAACAAGTAATCCGTTTAGTCCCTGATGAAGAAAGATTTAAACTGCCTCCCCTCCCCTTTTATAAAGACTTTTCTCCAAGCTAAGTAACATAACGCAATACATTATAGGACAATATGAGTTTTAGCTTACCTAGCTAAGCAATAATTTGAGTAGCCTCTTTAATAACTGCGTTCAACTTAGGAATATGATGGTCCAAAAGATGATCAAACTTCTTTTTGATGTGCTGATGCATCTTATCAATATCATCAACGAATCGTTCAGACTCATCTCTTGTAAGAATTTTTTCTTGAAAACACATATGCCATTTATTGAAAAGCTTTCCTTTGTTCAAATCTACTTTAGTAAAGATATCTTTGTTTTCCATATATTTATCAAACAGTTTTTGTCTTGCTTCGGGTAGCTCAGAAACTCCAATTTTAAAATCAAAATTAATAAAGTCCTTTCCAATATTGAACTCGTAAAGTATCAGCCACGAATCATCTATACTCTCACTGTCTGCTAAAAAATGATTTTTCCGTAAGGTTTCTTCATTTTCAATTAAGAATTTTGGCTGAAATCTCACATATGATTTATTTGTCTTAAATGATATGATTTCTTTCCTTTCTTTAATGAGTTCATTAAGATTGTGGGGAGTTTTATTATAACCTGAGGTATAATTGTGTTTATATATTTCATCAAGCGCTGGTCTATATTTTGCATATATTTTTTTGCTTAATTCATGAAGTTTATCATTTTCTCCCATTAGTGACTGTATTGATTGTAAGTACTGTTGTATAATGAACTTTATATTTTCTTTTAGCCTGATTCTTTCATTTTTGATGATATCCTTCAAAATTTCTTTGATGTCTTCGTAAGTTATTTGCAAATAATTTTGTTGCTCATCTTCCGATATAACTTGATTATAAAAGGATAAGTAGACTAATGTAAGGTGCTCTTTATCTTTGAATTTTTCATCAGCATAAGTCCTATATTTGGTAAGTTGCCCCAGAGCCTCACCAGAGAATATTTTATTCTCAATTACCATAGCAAAGTTTGATTTTTCTGAAGAAAACAGTAAATCAATATTTCTGTGCTCTCTTTTTACTACTAAATCATCAAAAACCAAACCGTCAAATTGCATGATGGATAATTCTTTGCCGTTATATCCAATGGGGCTATGATGGTTGGCTATAAAACATTTTTTTATAAACGCTTTAATAAAATAATCACCCAAGCCATGATTTTCATTTGGATTGAATAACCAGCTTAACATGTTAGAGTGTTGTAATTCTTTTTTTTCAACTCTGAGAATCGACATAAAATCAACCACACCCGTTTGTAGGTTTTGAATTTCTTCAAAGTCCGGATCCAACAACAGTTGGTGCATTTGCTTTTGCAAAAGCTCTATTTTTTTACTTTCAACACTCAATCGTCAAGATGTCTTAATTTAACCCAATTATTATCGTCATTTTGAATATACCAAAAAGTCCATCCGTTTACTGTTGATCTATCAACAATAGCCTTAGCTGAGGCAGTCGGTGAATCGTATATCACTTTATCGTATTTAATCTTTCCCGAGGTTAATAAAGTTGCTTTATACTCTTTCCCCTTGTATTCTTTTGCTAATGGCCTTGGCCTTTCGAATCTATCTTTTAGCATCGGGTTATTTCCTTTTTTCTTAACTGTTTTTGCTTTTTTGTTTTTTTTAGACTTATCTCCAAACATTCTATCCAATTGCTCCGATTGTCTCAGCTTTATCATCTTCTTAAGTTCATTCAGCTGACTGTTTATGCCTCCTTTAGGTTTTGCTATATTCCCCTTTGGATTGGCAATTCTAATTAATAAAGCCTCAATCGCATCTACATGTTCTAATTTGGACACCAAAAAAATAGAGAAGTAATTCCATTGAGCAACGTGTTTATCTTTTAAGTGATCTCTAACCCTTTTCTTTAAATCAACAGCCTTCCCAACATAGTAGAGCTCATTGTCACTATATAATGCATATACTCCATGACTTCTTCCAATAAGTTCTGTTACCTCTTTCCAATAATTTTCTAAAAGCTCTTTTGAAACTCTTTCTATTTTCTGTGTTATTATCTGTTTCATATCATCAACTAATTACTTATTTTGTTACATCATAAATACTATGTAAAAGAAGTTATTGCAATCGAAGAGAGTTCAATTATATCGCCTATTGTATGGGTGATTGTTTGACTTTTTTCTATCACAAATTTTTTTAACGCGGAAATAAAGAGTATCCATGTACTTCTCTACGATTCACCTCATAGAAAATTTGAAGTCTAAATATACGATTATTAAAGGAATTTGGAACATGACTTATAACATAAGTAAATAATTTGATGCTAGCTGAAAGAATCAATAATCTCATAATCTATAGCATTTATTAAGTCTTTCATTTTAGATTCTTTGCGCTCTGTTATAATAATCATGTAGGTTACACGCATCAAATCTGTCAGAGTTAATACAACATATTTTAAATCAAGCGTTCGGCCTTTAAATTTTATTACATTACCTTTAATGTTAGCGCCGTGAACAATTGAACTTCTCAAACTATAGGCCTTTTTCATAAAATCAAACACCTCTTTTCTATCAAAATTGGTTCGAAGCAGGTAAGATGATCTAAGAGCAAGTTTAAATGATAACTCTCCTTTTTCGCTCTCATCTAAATAAGTAGATTCAAACGCAATCATTAAATCTATTAGTCTGTCCTCGAATTCATATTTTTGAGTTGAAAACAAAAGTCTTCGAATTCCAATCCTTAAAGCTTTCTTTTCGTAATTAAGAATATACCGCTTCCAGTTTGAAACAAGAATCTCTTCATCCTTTGCCTTGATTAAAGTTTCTTCTGAAAGATATGTTTTAACCTTTGTATCATTACTAAACCCTATTGATTCAAATTTATTTTCGCTTAATACATATGAAATAAAATGTGCTGTTTTTACACTCCCTTTTGTGAAAATTTCAAAAAATGCGTTAACTTTCTCCATGAAATCATACCCTTCATTCGGCATGATGCTGCTTCTAATTGCCATATACTCATATTCCAAAAAGAACTTTTGACTAAGCTCTCTATTCAGCTTAGCTTTCTCATACATCTCCTCCAATTCATTTTCACTTCCTTTCCGTATGATTACATTTTTATCTAATTCAATTCTATCCATCTCCGAGTTGAACCCGAACAAGATGAATTTTGCTTTATATTTACGTTCTATTTGATTCATTTCATAAAGATATTAGAATTTCTCTTTTTTTTAGTTTTTCTTATCTCATACTTAAAAAAAGCTATCATCCTGTTGTACGCAAGCTAAGTATTAAAGACAATGTACTAAATTCGCATAGAAGCAAGTTTCTAAAAAACTGTATATTGATGGTTATTTATAAATACAAAAAAATTACAAATGGAAAATCAATGGTTATACTTCATTACGGACGACTATATGTCAAGTGCTTCTAATTCGGATAACGATTTGTCTCCAGGACCTAGAATATTTAAAACGCCTCTAGATTTTTTAATTAAATTTAGCAGAGGAGACGGACCGTACAAATCTCTTAGAAGCCTTAAGCGTAATTCAACAATATATAAAGAACTTTCAAGGTCCAACTCAAGGAGAATTCAACAAATTCTTAAAGATAAAAACATAGTTGAGTTTACCAATAATCTTATTCCATACCCTAGAAATAAAGGAATTCCTCAAGATATGCTCAGAATGATAACGCATTCAACGAACGGTCTAATAACAAAAGGGAAAATCAGTGGTATACATTTTTATGACCCAGAAAAAGTTAGAATTGTAGAAGAGCTTGATTTTGATGAGAAGAGTGAGGTATGGGAAGCTGTAATTGAGTTTTATGACAAAAAAAAGGATGTATGGCGCTTAAAAGACAATCCAAGTACGTTTTTTCCTAAAAAATGGACGGTACAACAATTGTTTTATGAATGCATGCATGCCTTAGAAGATAGTGATATGCAATTAGTCCGTGGGGCTGAGCACAAATATAAATCTCAAACGCTTTCAGGTATCCATGTTTATATTATAAAAAAGAATAATTTACTAAAAACAATCTATCCTATTATCCAACGACAATAGCCCATTTCAAAAACACAACCCACTCTAAAACCTCTCCGCTTCAAAAACTCCCATCTCCTCACCCATCTCCTAATCCTCCGCAAGCATCTCTAACATCTATTCGGTCAATCTCTCAACTCTCCGCTTCAATCTCTCATCACTCCGCACCCATCTTCAACTCCTCCGCACCCATCTCCACTACCTATTTGGTCAATCGACACAATCTCCAGCCCAATCTGCAACTCCTCCGCACCCATCTCTCACCTCTCCGCACCCATCTCTCACCTCTCCGCACCTATCTCCCAGTCCTCCGCACTATGGTCACCAAGCTGCCCGAGCCTTGTTGAAGTATGTCGAAGTGCTAACAGGAACGAGCTTCCATTATCCATTATCCGCTATACCTTATACACCCTAACAACAATCCACTTCAAAACTCCTCACTCCGCACTCATCACTCCTCCCTCCCCCACATCAATTTATACATTTTTAACATTTCAATCCACATCTTGGCACTGTATTGGAACTACAACAAGTAATTAGTATTAATCAAATAAATTTTCAGTTATGAAAAAAACAGTTAGAAACAAGTTACGCATGTACAAAGCCGTAAAAACGGTTGTCAACAGTAACACAGCGAGCTGGACGGGATTACCAGCGTTTGTATCAGTGTTCAACACTTTTACAGAGAAGTTAGTCCAATTAGAAACTTTGGGGTACAACCAGGCCTTTATAGCACTGGGTGTCGGAAAAGTGAAAAGCAAAAAACGCAAAGAAGCATCAGAATTGGTTATTCCAATTTCCAATGCGTTGAAAGCCTATGCACAGAGTGTAGGTAACGAATCGCTAAAGCAGAAGATGAATTTTCCACCTTCTAATTTATTGTACAAGTCTGATTTTCGTGTCAATCAATTAATTTCGTTTGTCATCGAGAAAGCGGAATTGCATTTGGCTGAATTGGGCGACTTTGGTGTCTCTCAACAAATGTTGGATGAACTCAATAATGTACACGATGAGTTGAGAATAATCTTTAACGCACCGCGCAAGGCGATTATCGACAGAAAGTTGATTACCACCCAGATTAAAGGATTGGTCGGTGATCTTGACACAATGTTGAGAAGACAGTTGGATTTACTCGCTGGCGTGTTGAAACCATCAGAACTGGAGTTCTTCACTTCGTACAAGAATGCACGAGTGATTATTGACTTGAGAACTGGTGGAACAACTGAAGGTATCATCCCTTTTGATGAAACCGAAGAACCCGAAGACAGTGATTAGTAGAATCACGGTTATCGAGCTGACTCTACTGAGACGCCCATCGAGCGGTAGTCGAGATGAAGTAGAAGTATGTCGAGATATGAATGCCTTGTTTGCACAGAACGCTAGGAAACTGGAGAACTGTGTGAATGAGGTTTTTTTTTATAGTCTGATTGGTATTGCCAACGATTGTCGGTTTTTCGAAGCGGAATCCGCGCATCATTTTTAGAATGAAAGCAGCGAATTGAAATGCGCTAATACTTTTGAAAGACTGCAGCGACAGCAAGAAAAAGCGATAGCTTTTGAAGACCAAACGTTAGTGCAGGGTAGTATCATCAAAAGTATCGCTTTTCAAGAGTGGAAAGAAATGAAGAAAATGCAGCGCTAGACTTTTTTGCGAACTTTTTGGGGCAATGCCAAAAAGTGGATACAGAACTAACTAATAAATAGGTTTCCACTATAAGTGATATCGAGTGTAAAAGGTTAAAGGTTTTTGGCCTGACAGGCTAATAAGATCACAAAAATTCAATTCATTATTGAGAAAGCTAAACCCCCTCCAAAAACTTCATCACATCTACTCCATCCGCATAATCATCTAGCGCAGGGCATTGTGCAGAACCGAAAGCTTCGTAACTTTCTCCTACAACTACTTGAATTTTCTCCTCGTTTTCTTTTAAATATTCCTCCACTTCGCTGGCAGAATCGTAAAAGTGGTAATGAATCATAGACAAGGGTGAGAATAAATCTTTTGATTCTCTCAGCAGAACAAAGTTATTGTCCATCAATTCGTGTTGATTCAACAGGTAAACCGCCTTGTTGTAATCGTAGTTGTTGCCGTATTTATTGTTGTGAATAATCTCGCTGTAATCAATGATAGCCTCAAAAAATCGTTTCAACTCAAAGCCTTTTGGGAAAACTAAATGCGAAACATTGCGACAACCCAAGCCGAAGTAACTGAATATATCTACCCCCAAGGCGTTGATTTCTTCTTTCGTCTCGTTGCCTTTAAATACAGCCACAGAAGTCCTGTTCTTTCTAAAAATATGAGGGTACTTTCCAAAATACTGTTCGAAATACTTTAGAGAATTGTCGCTCCCCGTCGCAATGACAGCATCAACCTCCCCTATTCTGCCCGTTGTGAAAATAATTCTCTCTTTCAATCCCGGAACGAACTCAATTAGATGTTCTCCCAATGCAGGAAGTAAGGTTTTGTCGTCAGAACTCAATTTACACACCGCAGAATTTCCTGAAACCAACACACAAAGAAAGTCGTGAAAACCAACCAAGGGGATGTTACCTGCCATGATTAGCGCAACCTTCTTAGGAGAATCAGAAAACCGATAGTCCAACACCCATTCTTTTAACTTACTGTCTGTTAGATTTCTTCCTAATTCAAATAAACCTTTACTTACATTCTTTTTGGTAAACCAGCCGTTGTAAGAAATCTGTCGATTGATGATTGTTTGCAAAGAAATATACTCTTCTTCTGTAACACCAACAGAGAAGTTTGTCCATTGTTTATTCTCTCCCAGTGCGCACATTAGTTTACCTAATTGCACAAAGCCATTGATTATATCTTCCTGTTTCACGGTGCGAAATTATCTACTTCTAAAGAAAAACCTACTATCATTCGTTAAAAATTAGCGAATTGTAGAAATAAATGAGAGAAGCTAACTATATTTGCACTTTAATTAGAGAATAATGGCGATTATAATAACAGACGAATGTATTAACTGTGGGGCTTGTGAGCCAGAATGTCCAAACACGGCTATCTATGAAGGTGGCGCTGAATGGAAATATTCTGACGGAACTTCTTTGAAAGGCATGATTACAACACTGAGCGGTGATGAAGTCGTTGCAGACGATGACAATGAACCTGTTGATATGGATGTTTATTTCATCGCCACTGACAAATGCACAGAATGCGTAGGCTTCCACGATGAACCTCAATGCGCCGCTGTTTGTCCCGTTGATTGCTGCATCGATGATCCCGACTTTAGAGAATCGGAAGATGAACTATTGGCGAAGAAGGATTTTATGCATTTGGAAGATTGATGAGTGTACCTCGGCTGACGCTCGGCAACCAGTGATGAGTTAGGAGTGCGGAGTGCGGAATCAAAGCCAGACATTTCTAAAACTCCAACAATCTAAAGCTCGAACGCTCCAGTAATCTAATACTCTAACACTCTAAACCTCTCTGTGCTTTCTCTGTGCCTTCTCCGTGGCTCTCTGCGTAAATATTCCTACGCTCTAATTCAACAATACTCTAACGCTCCAATGCTCCAAAAATCGAATGCTCTAACACTCCAATTCTCCACTCTTCCAAAATTTCTTTCTCAAAAAACACCTTTTCTATTGTAGGAAAGAATTAATCTACTATTTTTGCGGCTGGGGTAAGTCTTATACGACCAGCTCCCTCTTAATCCTCCAGGGCGGGAACGCAGCAAAGGTATTGAGGTTGAGCGGTGCGATGTAAGTAGCTTACCCCTCTTTTTTTTGAGCATTAGATTGTTAGAGCGTTGTAGCGTTAGTCGAGGTACAACTTCAAATTCATCACAACTCATAATCTAACAGCAATCAACTTAAAAACTCATCACTCCACACTCCACACTCCTAACTCCTCACTTAAAAAAATAACTATCTTTACCAAAAATAAAATTCAACTATGAAATTCTTTATTGATACAGCAAATATTGACGAGATAAAAGAAGCAAACGCACTAGGAATACTTGATGGAGTTACCACCAACCCGTCCTTAATGGCGAAAGAAGGAATCACTGGAGAAGAAAACATTCTCAATCATTACATCACCATTTGCAACATTGTTGACGGACCTGTGAGTGCAGAAGTGATTGCTACTGACTATGAAGGCATCGTTAAAGAAGGAGAATACTTGGCGACTTTGCACAAGAATATTGTCGTTAAAGTCCCGATGATTTTGGAAGGCATCAAAGCAATCAAGCATTTTTCTTCAAAGGGAATTAAAACGAATTGCACTTTGATTTTCTCGGCTGGTCAAGCTTTAATCGCTGCAAAGGCTGGAGCAACGTACATCTCCCCTTTTCTCGGTCGTTTAGACGATATCTCTGTCAATGGACTCGATTTAATCGCTCAAATCCGTCAGATTTACGACAATTATTCTTTCGATACAGAAATTCTGGCAGCATCCGTGAGACATCCAATGCATATTATTCATTGCGCAGAAATTGGTTCTGACGTCATGACTGGACCGCTAAAAGCAATCAAAGCATTGGCAAATCATCCGCTGACAACCTCAGGATTGGAAACTTTCTTGGCAGATCACGCGAAAGGAAATAAATAAGGACAGAGCATTGGAGTGTTGGAGCATTCGAGCATTGGTTCGAAAGCTCCAACACTCCAATGCTCCAAAGCTCCAAAGCTCTAAAAAACAATGGAAGAAAGAAAACGTATCGAAGTCTGTTTCACCCCTGGAGAATACGAGTATTTTAAGGGAGAATACGACATTGTTGTTGTCATTGATGTTCTTCGTGCAACATCTGCGATTTGCGCTGCATTTGACAACGGAATCAAAGCAATCATACCCGTTGCAACGATAGAGGAAGCAAGAGAATATCAAAAGAAAGGATATTTGGTGGGCGCCGAACGAAAAGGTCAAATTGTGGAAGGTTTTGATTTTGGCAATTCTCCGTATTCTTACATGAAAGAAGAATTACGCGGACAGGAAGTGGTACTTTCTACCACCAACGGAACCAAAGCATTGAGCATTGCGTCTGACGCACCGACGGTTGTGGTTGGGGCGCTCAATAACTTAGATGCACTTGCAGAATGGCTCGCAAAACAGAACAAAAACATTCTTTGCCTATGCTCTGGCTGGCAAGATAAATTCAACCTCGAAGACACAATTTGCGCCGGCGCACTGTGCGACCAATTAATTCAAACGGGTAACTATACTTCTACGGAAGATTCTTCTATTGCTGCAAAATATTTGTATATTTCAGCATGGGATAACCCATTAGGCTTTTTGAAATCAAGTTCTCACAGAAGAAGATTGAAGAATCTCAACTTAAACGAGGACATTAAATATTGCTTAACGCCAAACAAAACAACCGTTATCCCGATTTTAAAGAATGGCAAGCTGGTTAAACTATAGAGTCCTTTTTGTTCTTTCTATTCCTCTCTTTTTAGGTTTAGGTCAGAAAGAATTCTCCCAAAAGAAATGGGGCTTCTTCGGACATAAGAGAATTAACAGAGTTGCCACTTTCACTTTGCCGCCAGAAATGTTCGGATTCTACAAAGAACACATCGAATACCTCACAGAACATGCCGTTGATCCTGATAAACGAAGATATGCCGTTGATGGAGAAGCGCAAAGACATTACGTTGACATTGACCATTATTCCGAACACGGCGAGAATCCTTTTGAGATTGTTCCGAGAAGATGGAAGGATGCCGTTGAAAAATTCTCCGAAGACACTTTACAGGCTTACGGCATCGTTCCGTGGCATATAATGGTTATGAAATATCGCTTGCAAAGAGCGTTTGAAAGCAAGAATGTTGACCTAATACTTAAATATTCTGCAGATATCGGTCATTACATTGGCGATGCAAATGTCCCCTTGCACACAACCGAAAATTACAACGGTCAACTCACCGACCAGAAAGGAATTCATGGCTTATGGGAAAGTCGCTTGGTGGAAATCAATTACAAAAACTACGACTACTTCGTTGGAAAGGCGGACTATTTAGAGAATCTGGAAGAGCGAATTTGGCAAGGAGTCATGGCGGCTCATTTTGCGTTGGATTCCGTTTTTCAAATGGAGTTAGACGTTACCAAAGACCTTGGAACGGACAAAAAATACTCCTTTGAACAAAGAGGAAGCATCACAACGAGGGTTTATTCTTATGAATTCTCCCAAGAATACCACCGAAGAATGAACGGCATGGTGGAGCGAAGGTTGCGATCAGCGATTTCAACCGTCGGTTCTGTTTGGTACACCGCTTGGGTAGATGCAGGTCAACCTGACCTTTCCAAAATGCAAAACACACCGCCGTCTGCCGAATTAATTGAAGAAATGAAGGCTTTGGAGGTTGATTTTCATTCTGGCGAACATAAAGGGAGGGTTTGTGAGTAAGGCTTAATGACTCAATGTTCTAATGATTCAGTGATTTTACGTCGTAGATGAAAGTGCGTTTCAATTTGTCATCTTTCATTTTCCACGCAAATCGTGCAGATTTCAGCAAACCTGTCTATGAGGGGTAGACTCTAATATTTTTCCCAAAAGTAATCCAATGCTCGAAGGCTCCAATACTCGAAAGCTCCAAATTAACACAGATTTTTCACCCCCTACCTCACTTGCTTAAAACCTATCCCTAAAGTCCTTTCGTAGTTTCTTAAAGTCTTCACTTCTGAAGTGTTTGCGAAAACCATTGATACTCCGTCTTTACCAGCTCTAGCAGTTCTTCCAGAGCGGTGCAAGTAATATTCGTCGCTTTCTGGCAACTGATAATGAACAACAAAAGTCAATCCTTCGACATCAATTCCGCGTGCTGCAACATCCGTTGAAATAAGGTATTGTATCTTCTTTCCTTTGAATGCGCGCATTACTTTATCACGTTCTTTCTGCAATAAATCGCCATGAATAGCATCGGCAGAAATGTTCTTTGCAATCAGTTGTTTCGCTAACTTTTTAGTTGCCGCCTTTGTCTTGCAAAAGATGACTCCCCTATTCTTGTGTTCTGATTTTAAGAATTGCATCAACAAATACAATTTCGCATCTTCTTCGCAAACGACATATTTATGGTCAATCTTCTTGTTCACCACGTTGTCTGGGTTAATTTTAATGTGCTCAACCCCTTCTGACATGTGATTAGCGATAATATTTTTCAATCCATGTGGAATTGTTGCAGAAAACATCCACTTACTTTCTACATTCGGCAAGAAACTGAGAATTTCATCGAGTTCTTTTTTGAAGCCCATACTCAACATTTCATCTGCTTCGTCGAGAATCACTGTTCTTACTTGAGATAAATCAACAGCTTTCTTATTGACCAAGTCAATCAACCTTCCAGGAGTTGCCACCACGATATGCGTTGTTCTTGAAAGCGATTTTATTTGTCGTTCTATATGTTCTCCGCCATAAACCGCCTCCGTAAAAATTTTAGCGGAGTATTTGGTGTATCTAAACAGTTGTTTTGCCACTTGTTTCCCCAATTCTCTAGTTGGACAAAGAATCAATCCTTGCACTTCATTCTTATTGAGGTCTATTTTTTGAAGCATTGGTAAACCAAAAGCAGCCGTTTTTCCTGTACCTGTTTGTGCCTGACCAATAACATCAGATTCTCCAGAAAGTAAGAGCGGAATCATCTTCTTTTGTATCTCTGACGGCTCAATAATGCCCATTTCTGTAAGTCCTTTCACAAAATCTGCCTTAATTCCTAATTCTTCAAATCCCATAGTAATGCTCTATTTTGTTGCAAAGATACACTTGTTTTTCGCTCTTTAATGGTGTAAATCAGAGAATAATTAAAATAAATGTGTCTCAACTCACAAATTAGAGTATCTTTGCCACTTAATTATTTATTATATTTACAATGAGCAAAGGAACAGTAAAATTTTTCAACGAATCTAAAGGATTTGGATTTATCGTTGAAGACGAATCAGGAAAAGAACATTTTGTACACGTTACAGGATTAATCGATGAGATTAAAGAAGGTGACGAAGTAGAATTCGATCTAAAAGAAGGTAAAAAAGGACTAAACGCAGTAGACGTTAAAGTTGTTTAATATTTGATATTTATTTCCAAAGCCTGTTTATCGATGATAAGCAGGCTTTTTTTTGTTTAAAATTCTCCTAGAATAACTCTGTACCAGAAAAAGAGCATAAAACATTGTCCTAGTATCTAATATAATAGATTTTAATAGAACTTTGAATGTTACATAATGTTTTTAGAATTAAAAAGATTTTTTATCTGAAGATAATCTAATGTTTCGAAGCGAGGTTCGCGCCTTGATTTTGGAAAGAGTAAAATCGAAATCAATATTTTAGTTAAAAGACTAGCGACACAGGAGCTCAGGCGCATTAACTTAATATTGATAAAGATTGAGCGAATGAAGAAATCTCAGCGCAATGCAGTTTTTATTTCGACTTCGCTCAACATAAATTTGCGAACTTTTTTTTACGCCGTGCCGAGCTTGTAGAGGTATGCTGCGGCAAAAAAAAGTGGAATGAATAAAATCAATATTTTTGTCAGGTATAATGATAAAATAACCTTAATTCGCTCCTAGACTAATAAAAGTCTCCCTATCACTACTCGGTATTTGTTTTTTTTGATTATTTTTCATCTCCAAAATCAACCAAAATGAATCTACGCATTAAATCATTCGAAGAATACCAAAGTAAATACCAAGAAAGTATTGAAAACCCTGAAGAATTTTGGGGAGCCATTGCAGAAACATTCTCTTGGCAGAAAAAATGGGACAAAACACTTGATTGGAATTTCTCAGAACCAAAAATCAACTGGTTTAAAGGCGGAAAGCTGAACATTACAGAAAATTTACTCGACAGACATCTTCCAGAAAGAGCCGAACAAGTTGCTTTTTATTGGGAACCGAATGACATCAATGCGGAAGGAAAAACAATCACTTATCAAGAACTGCACGACCAAGTTTGTCAATTATCGAACGGTTTAAAAGAATTGGGCGTCCAAAAAGGCGATCGAGTTTGCATTTATATGCCAATGGTTCTGGAATCTGTGGTTGCTATTCTTGCATGCGCACGAGTTGGAGCCGTTCATTCCATTATTTTCGCAGGATTTTCTTCCAATGCACTGGCCGATAGAATTGATGATGCCAAAGCAAAACTAGTCATAACGGCAGATGGCTTAAATAGAGGAACCAAGCAGGTTGACTTAAAATCAATGGTGGACGAAGGAGTTAAAAACTGCTCAAGCATCGAAAATGTCATTGTGCTCAACTGTATTAATTCTCAACCAAACATGAAAGAAGGTCGAGACATTGATTATCACACATTAATTAAAGGTAAATCTTCAACTTTCGCTGCTGAACCAATGGATGCAGAAGATATGCTCTTCATTTTATACACTTCTGGTTCTACCGGAAAACCAAAAGGCGTGGTGCATACCTGCGGAGGTTACATGGTCTATACCTCCTACTCTTTTGAGAATGTTTTTCAATACAACGAAGGCGATGTTTTTTGGTGCACCGCAGATATCGGCTGGATAACAGGGCATTCTTACATCGTTTACGGTCCCTTATTATCAGGGGCAAGTTCCATTATTTTTGAAGGCGTACCAACTTATCCTGATGCAGGTCGTTTTTGGCAAGTCTGTGAGAAATATAAAGTCAATCAGTTTTACACGGCGCCGACAGCTATCAGAACATTGATGGCTCATGGATTAGACGTTGTGAATCAATACGATTTAAGTTCACTAAAAGTCATTGGTTCTGTTGGCGAGCCCATCAACGAAGAAGCATGGAACTGGTACTATGAGAACATCGGCAAGAACAACTGCCCTATCGTTGATACTTGGTGGCAAACAGAAACAGGCGGGATCATGCTTTCTGGATTGGGAGATCTTTCTCCGATGAATCCAACGCATGCAGGTTATCCTCTACCTGGAATTCAACCTGTACTTTTGGATGCAGACGGCAATGAAATCACAGAGAATGAAAAAGAAGGTTATTTGTGCATGAAATTCCCGTGGCCATCTATTTTAAGAACGACTTACGGAGATCATGATAGATGCAAGAACACGTATTTCTCCAACTATGACGGTTATTATTTCACAGGAGACGGCGCTAAACGCGACAAGAATGGAATGTATCGTATAATCGGTCGAGTTGACGATGTAATCAACGTCTCTGGACATCGTTTTGGAACGGCAGAAATTGAGGATGCACTTAACACCAATGAGTTCGCCATAGAATCGGCAGTTGTCGGTTATCCGCACGACATTAAAGGGCAAGGAATTTATGCCTATGTTGTGGTAGAAAACGCAACGAACAAAGAATTATCGGAAATCACAGCATCTCTCACAGAGTCCGTTTCACAAGGGATTGGGAGGATTGCAAAGCCTGACAAGATACAAATCGTCACAGGATTACCCAAAACAAGATCAGGCAAAATAATGCGCAGAATTCTCCGAAAAATCGCCGAGGGTGAGCAATCTAATTTTGGTGATACCTCTACTCTGCTCGACCCAAGTGTGGTGGATGAGATTGTGAAGGAGTCTTTGTAGTTTTTGAGTGTACCTCGACTGACGCTCGGTAACCAGTGAGGAGTGTGGAGTGATGAGTGTGAAGTTATTGAAGCCAACAATTGCTAATTGCACATTACTAATTGCACATTGTCAATTGTCAAAGCTTCTGGTCAAAAATCTCAACCATATATTTATACAAATCTGGGTGCTTTTTCTTAAACGATTTCGGGTTTTCAAAGAAATACTCGCTGACAACAGCCAAAAATTCTGCGTTATTGGTCAAACCATAAGGATTAATATCAGACTTCCCTTTTAGGATGTCCTCCATTTCGTCTTTTATCTCAAAAAGCCATGAAGCGACGTAAGAATGGTCGAGTAAGCGTTCTGGAATGCCATCAATTGCTCCGTCGGTTCCGTCCATTAAGTGAACGAACTCATGAATTCCGACATTGCTTTTCTTGCGACTGCCGTTGTAGGCTGCTAATAAATCTGGCTTGGAAAGAATCACCGTTCCTTTTAACGCCTTATTTCCAACCATTCCGGTAATGAATTGGCGATGCCCTTTGTGCTTTGTCACGTCAAAATCTTCATCAAAACTTCCGGGGTAAATCAGCACCGTTCTAACTGCTGGATAATTGAAATTCGGAAACGCAAAGGTCGGAATCACTGCACTTGATGCAACCATCAACCGAACTGTATCATCGATTGTTGTGCTGACCGCTTCTATTTTCTTGGTTGCTAAGAATCGCAGAACTTGTTTTTCGAACAATTGCTTGTCTTCTGCCTCTAAATTTCGGTAAAACAATACTTTTTTCAGCAAAATACTTCGCCATTTTTCAGGAAAGGGCCTGGACATTAATTCGCTTAATTTTCTTTGCTTTTCTTTCTTTTTACGGTAGAAATAAGCAGCAATAACCAGCAAAACAACAAGAAGAGAATAAGTTAGGAGTTCTTGCATCTTTAGTTCACTTTTTGCTCGAAGTAATCAATTGCCAAGCCGTAAGATTTCAAGCCAAAACCAAAGATGCAACCTTCTGCAACTGCTGATATCATTGATTCGTGACGGAACGATTCTCTTTTCATGATGTTGCTGATATGCACTTCTACAACAGGTGTTGTTATCGCCGCGATGCAATCTCGAATTGCCACACTTGTATGTGTATATCCACCGGCATTGAGTATAATCCCATCGTGGTTGGATGCCTGTAAAGAATCGATCAATTCTCCCTCAATATTCGATTGAAAATAGTCCAAATCGACACTTTTTTTAGATTTTAACTCCTCAAAATAGCTTTCAAACGAATCTTTGCCGTATATTTCTTGTTCACGTTGACCAATTAAATTTAAATTTGGTCCATTGATAATTAATAGCTTCATAAATGTCATCTTGGAATCGCTATATTAAGGATTTTGTTTCATACTTGAAAATCGAGAAAGGATTGGCAGAGAATTCTGTTGCTGCTTATGTGCGTGATGTTGAGAAACTACACGACTTTGCCAGTGGCATTGATTGTTCTCCAAAAGAAATAAATTATTCTCACTTGAAGAATTTTATTCAAGAATTGTATGATTTAGGCTTGAGTGCGCGCAGTCAATCGAGAATAATTAGTGGTGTCAAGCAATTTTACAAATACCTTATTCTGGAGAAAGAAATTGAAGTCGACCCCAGCGAACTGTTAGAAATGCCATCCATAGGTCGTAAATTACCCGAAGTTCTTTCTGTAGAAGAAATAGATCAATTGATAGATGCCATCGACTTAAGCAAACCCGAAGGACATCGAAACAAAGCCATTTTGGAGACCTTATACAGTTGTGGTTTGCGTGTTTCTGAGTTGGTTAATTTGCAATTCGAAAACCTCTTTTTTGAAGAAGGCTTCATTCGTGTTATTGGCAAGGGAAACAAGCAACGTTTAGTCCCTGTCAGTGATTCTGTGAAGAAAGAAATGGATTTATACACGGAGAATGTGAGGGCCTCTTTAAATATCCAAAAAGGGCATGAAAGTTACATTTTCTTGAACCGTCGTGGAGCCAAGTTAACACGTGTAATGATTTTCACCATCATCAAAAACCTCTCACAAGAGATTGATTTACAGAAGAATATAAGTCCGCACACTTTTCGTCATTCCTTTGCTACGCATTTATTGGAAGGCGGTGCCAACCTCAGAGCCATTCAAGAAATGTTGGGTCACGAGTCTATTCTGACAACTGAAATCTATACACATTTGGACCAAGCTTTTTTGAAGGATGCGATAATTTCGTTTCACCCGAGGAATAATTGAAGAATTTTGATTAGTAAAAAAAGAGTAGTGCTAAAAAATAATCAGCTATCCAATAGAGACTTAGATTGTGCTAATATTTGCGCTTTCGTATCTGCTGTAAATCCGCTCTCTTCTCCCCTTTCTATTTTGGCCTTTATCCAATCAATTTGTCGTTGCTCAACGTTTGCAGCTTCACTTTTAGGAAAAAAGTGATTTACTTGTAGAAACAATTTTTTTCGTGCCATGATTCATGTTTTGATGTTAAATTACACCAAATATGTGTAACTAAGGAGTAAGAAACGCAAAAAAAGTGTGCTCGATTTACAATTCCCTCATATTAACATACTTTTTTTTTCGTATTTTTCGTTGTTTTCTGGATAATTCAGATTCAGGTTCGAACAATAGAGTCACAAAAGTGATTTTACCAGTAAAAGTGCGAACATTCACAATTACAGAATCGTCTTCACCGGTAATTGAGCAAATTAATTTAAAATTTCCATTTTCTAAATAGCAATCTTCTACACCTTCTTCCACAAAATCAAACGATGATTCTTCATTTGTAGCCAGGTTGATGATTTTTACGTGTATGGAATCAACCCTTCTGTTATCTTCTAATTTAGCTGTGGTGTTAGAATATGCCTCAACATCTAATCGACTTTGAGTTAGACTTGAAAAAGTGAGGAGTAAGAAAAATAGGATTATGGGTTGTTCATTGTGGGTAATTATCAAAGTGAACTTTATAACGGTTTAGCCATAAGCAGATGATGCTTTCTTTATTTGTAAAGATGCGTAGCATCCCGCAGGCTGCCATGACTTCATATACACTATTAGCGGCAGTTTAATTTCTTTCTTTTTAGCTTGACCATCAGGTTTAAATAATGAATTGATTCATCCGAAAACCTTAAAAGGTCTCCTGAGTCGAACATTTTATTCAGTTCTTCACTATCCAAATCCTCCATTATATCTTCATATTCTTTTGAAAGTATTCTTCCTAAAAGATCTTTTGCATATTTAGATACTTTTTTATCCAAAGTATTTGATGGTGTCAATGAATTTAAGAATTCATCACCTTTACATGAGTATGAAAACCAAAGGGTGGTTATTATGGATTTTTGAGTAACGATAGAATTAGTTTCCCTAAAAATAGAAATTAAGGTATCCGTATAGTAATCAACAGGAAGAGGAGATAAACAAAACAATAGGCAATAACCTTGATTGAAAGTCATTGCATGCTGCGGAATGAAAAAAGAGAATGTGGAGTCCGATAATATCTTAACAGCGGCATCTGTGATGTTGATGCCCTTTTTTGCCAACCCCATTAATAGATTAACATAATTTTTTGGAGATAAATCCCTAATATCAGATTTCACAAAAGACTTAACCGCCAGATTCAGGTCTGAACTACTTTCACTATTTATTATTAAAAGGTGTGCAGCGTCATAATAGAAATATGATGTATGGTCTTCTGTATTTAGTTCTTGTCTTAATAAGGGTAGATATTTTCCAGTATCAGCAATAACCATTTCAAAAAACACATCTAATTTTTTAAATATTTTTCGCTGTTCTTCATCGGACATCTTGTGAGGATGAAAATCATAGATACTATCAACTTTTGCTTTAAAATTTTGGCTAAAACTATTAATAGTGACCGATAAAAAGAGAAGAATTAAAACTTGTTTCATTATTTCTTAATTAACGCCAACATTTCAACATAGCAACTAATGCACTCTATCCAACCTGTTTTTTCCTTAAAAATACACATTTCCCATCAAACAAAAGAAAAAATCACCAAACCTCTCAACTCTTGCTCCACACTCCTCACTCCTCACTCCTCACTCTTTACTCCACCCCCTCACTCTTCGCAATAATAGCACTCACCGTAGCATCACTCGTAACATTCACTACCGTTCTGCACATATCCAAGATTCTATCGACAGGGAACACAATCGCAATCCACAAAGGATTGAGGCCAATTGAGTCCAAAACAATCATTAACATAATCAGTCCTGCGCTGGGAACCGCCGCTGCGCCTATGGATGCGAGGGTTGCAGTGGCGACAATGCCCAATTGTTGCATCATCGAAAGATCAACGTCGTGGTATTGCGCCAAGAAAATAACCGCTATTGCTTGGTACAAAGATGTGCCGTCCATGTTGACCGTTGCTCCGATAGGTAAAACGAAATCAGACACCTTTTCTGAAATTCTTAAATTCTCCGTAACACACTCAATAGTAACAGGTAAGGTGGCTGCACTTGAACTTGTTGAGAAAGCCAAAAATTGAGCAGGACTTAAGCCTTTAAAAAAGGCTCTGTACCCTATTTTTACACCAAAAACTCTCAAAAGTAGGGGGTAAAAACCAAAAAGCATGAGCATCAGTCCACTAAAGACTAGCAAGGTGTAATAACCGAGCGCAATGAAGATGTCAACCAACTCATCCAGTGTATCGGCTGACTTTGCTAGGACTCCGGCCATTAAACAGAAGACGAAGAAAGGTGCGTAATCCATAACGATGTGCACCATTTTGATAAAAATATCATTCATTCCATCGAAGAAAGAACGAACGCTTTCTGTTTTTTCTTTCGGCATGAGAATCATTGCGATACCGAAAAATAGCGCGAAGAAAATCACTTGCAACATTAACTTTCCGCTTCCTAAGGCCTGTATAAGGTTGCTCGGAACCATATCTACCAGCGGTTTTAATGGACTTTCGTTTTTATTGGCATTTTTTGCTTCGTTTTTTGCTGCTGCTTTTTTGTAATCTTCGCTTTCCATATCCGACGATATTTTACTGCGAATTTCCGACAGTTTCTCATCAGATACCGTTGCCATGATGTTTCGTCCATCCTTAATTTCGATGTTGTTATCAGTTGCCCAGACTTCATACTCCAAACGGTTATCAATTCTTGTTTCTTTGTTCTTCTGAACGCCCGGTTTGAAGGTATTAACGAGCAATAACCCGACAGTAACGGAAAAAACTGTAGTAATGAGGTACATTCCGAGTGTCTTGGCTCCCATTCTACCCAATTTAGAAGGATCCCCCAAGCCTGCAACACCAGTGATTATAGAGAATAAAACAAGCGGAACAGCAATGAATTTGAGGATATTGATAAAAATCACACCAAAAGGATCTATCCAATCACTCGTGAATTGATTCCAGCCCATATGGCCCGAAATGATTGCCCAAATGATTCCGAAAACCATGGCAATTAATATTTTCCAATGCAATGCAAGTTTTTTCATGAGTTGAAATTAAGAATTCTCCCGAAATGAGGGACGATTCGCAAGAAAAATCAACGAATTATAATCTCATCGGAGAAAATAAAGGTGGTCTTCCCTGCTCCCAAATGCCATTCTGGACAGACTCCAAAATTCTTCGCAACCACCCTGATATATCTTGTTTTAATGGCTTTCTTCGAGGATAATTCTTGAATAAAAGAGCCGTATTCTGTGGTCGGAAACTCGTTTTTAACTCGGTCGTATTCTACCCACTCTTTACCATCGTTTGATGAGTAAAAAACAACCTCTGAAGGATACCAAATCCATGAATTGACATCTTGCAAGAATCGCGGAGCAACCTCATTCACTTGCGTTTTCTTTTTAAAATCAATGACAACATCCATGTCATCCGTGTAAAAACCTTGCCACTTCCCTGTTCTGAAATCGTCTCCGCCCAATTGTTGGTCGATTAGCTCTTGATACGACTCCCCTTGATACTGTTTATGAGGTTCTGAATTGAGAACAATGTCCCATTTCGAGTTAATTCTGGTGTGCTGACTGACCAATTCAAGGCTTTTTAAGCTTGACGACATCACCCAAGATTTTAGCGTCGTTGTTTTTTTAATTTTAATCACTTTTGTATATAATTGAGCTTCTCCGCCCGATAATTGATAATAAACATCCCCTTCTTTGTTCGGATTGACAATTTCAACCTTCAATTTACGCTTAAATGATGTTTTTGCGTTCTTTAAATAAGGCACGATTAACTGCGTTACTTTCACTTTCTGCGTAGGATTTGGCGCAAAATTCTTTTGTAGAGAATTCGTCATTTCAAAGCTTAAAACACCGCCATTCATGAGTTCTTGATGCGTTATGTAGTATCTTTTTAGCGGTTCTCCATTCAACTGAACACTTTTAACGAAATAATTCTCATCGCTGACATTATTTGCTATAATTTCAAAGATTTTGCCATTCTCTAGGTTGATTTTAGAAGAAAACAAAGGAGTCCCCAGCATGTATTTATCCGAACCGGGCGTTAGAGAATAAATGCCCATTGCGCTGAGCACATACCAAGACGACATCTGACCGCAATCTTCGTTTCCACTGAGTCCATCGGGAGAGTTGCTGTACAATTCTGACAAAATCCGATGAATATAACCCTGTCCTTTCGCCGCATTATTTGTGAAATTGTACAAATACGCCATGTGGTGACTGGGTTCATTTCCATGCGCATACTGTCCAATTAATCCTGTAATATCAACTTGATGCCTTCCTGTGGTGGCAGAATTGGTTGTAAATAGCCTGTCTAACCATTTTTCAAGTTCGTCCTTGCCTCCGAGTAGTTCTATCAATCCATCGACATCGTGCGGAGCAAACAGCGAATACTGCCAAGAATTTGCCTCTGTGTAGTCAAAAGTAACTTCATCAGGGCGAAAATCATCTTTAAAGCCACCGTTGAACTTTGGTTGCATGAATTTTGATTCTGGATTGTATAAATTCTTATAAAACAAAGACCTTGCGTAGTATCTTTGAGCAATGTCTTTCTTGCCGAGAGAATCTGCAAGAATGGCGATGCACCAATCATCGTAAGCATACTCCAAGGTCTTGGAAACGGACTCTGACTCGTCTTGCGAACCGATAAATCCTTTCTTTTTGTAGGCATCAAGTCCTAATTTATCGAGTTCTGCAGAATGCATCATTGCTTCCAGGGCTAATTCTGCATCAAAATCGCGAATTCCCTTGACATAAGCGTCTGTAATCACTGGAATAGCGTGATAACCAATCATACATCTGGTATAATTGGCATTCAATTCCCAAATAGGAAGAATTCCACCGTCTCGATAGTGATTTAGGAAGGTTTCTATGAATTCTTTCGTTTTTTGCTGCTGTGTAATCGTAAAAAGAGGATGCGTCGCTCTAAAAGTGTCCCAAAGAGAAAAAACAGTGTATTGTTTGCCTTGTGTAGAATGAATTTTCAAGTCTGTTCCGCGATACCTTCCATCGACATCAGAAAAGATATTTGGAGCTAAGTAAGAATGGTAAAGTGCGGTGTAAAAATTCGTTTTCTGAGTCTTATTCTCCGTTTCAATTTCGATTTTAGACAGCTCTTTGTTCCATTTATCGTGGCATTCCATTCTCAACTGATCAAAGCTCCAATGCGGAATTTCAGTTGCCAAATTATTCATCGCTCCGTCAATATCAACCGCTGAAACGCCTATTTTGACTACAATTTCGTTGGTTTTGTCTCCAAATTCAAAGATTTGCTTCGTTTTCAGTCCTTTTTCATTTTTTTGATGTGAAATGTTGATGGGTTTTTCAGAAAACTGCACGACATAATAAACGTGTTGTTCTTCTGCCCAGGCTTTTGAAATCCTTTTCCCGACAAAAGTGGAATCGTTTAAGTACTCAATATCAGCATCGAGTAGTAAATCTCTGTGCTCTAGGTCAAGGATAATCTTCCTTTCTGCCTTTGAAGAATAGTAATAGTGATGCATTCCACAATGCTCTGATGTTGTCAGTTCAACTTCAATTCCGTGCTTCTCTAAAAACACCCAATAATAACCTGCATTTGCAATCTCATCTTCGTGTGAGAATGAAGAATTGTAGCCATTTTCTCCATTTGCGCCATTGTTCCACGTAGATTTTCCGCTAAAAGGCATCAAAAGAACGTCTCCAAGGTCAGAAACACCCGTTCCACTCAAATGCGTGTGTGAAAAACCATAAATAACCGAATCAGAATGATGATAGCCACCACAACCGTCCCAACCGTCTAATCGGGTATCAGGAGAAAGTTGCATAAATCCGAACGGTGCCGATGCTCCAGGATAAGTATGCCCATGACCACCTGTCCCGATAAAAGGATTCACAAAATCAACAAGGTTGTGCCCTTGCCCGAATAAAAAGCTCGTGCTTAGGATGTAAAAAGATAAGATGATTTTTCTCATTGTGTTCTTGTTGATGGCTCAAAAATAATCAAAGTGGGGAGAATAGTGAATAAATAATGGGGGCTATTCTGAACGACAAAAACTACATCCGATTTTTCTTTTTTGGATCTTGACTCGTATGAAAAACAGCATACACGACAACATTAACATCAAATGTTTCAAAAATAACTACAAAAGGGAATTTTGAGACTACAGCTTGTCGGTGGTTGTTAAATAGCACTTGAAAGCTCATGGGATTCGCCAAAATGGACTTGAATGTTTTTAGAAGATGTTTCTTAAATTTACCGCCAAGATTCACTTGTTTAGATTCGTACCATTCATAAGCATCAGAAATCTCAAAGCTAGCTTCTTCCTTAATAGTGAGCTTATACTTATTACTCATGAATTAATCAACTTATTTATCTGTTTCCAAGCGAATTCATTACTTCTTCTAAAGTGTAAGATTTACTCTTTCCAGACAAATGATTTTGTCTTCTTTCATTTAGAATTTCCAAGTGTGCATCAGTCAGTACAAAATCACTCTTGTCTTCATTTACAAATTCAAGAGTCCGTAAAAACTCAAGTAAGGCTTGAGCTTTCTCAGATGATCCGTCAATATGAAATGTATGTGTCATATTTCAAAGATAAGGATTTCTTTTGTTTTTTCACAGAAAAACATGTGTCAAAACGCAAAATGTTGTGTACTTTGGAATTCAGTTTGAGTTTATGAGAAAAATATTATCGGCATTTATTAATGGTTTATCAATGGCATTCAACTTTAAGGGTGAGACGAGTAGATTTGATTTTTGGTCCTTTTATTTTATTTATTTTATAACAATTATACCTCTAACTATTCTTTGTACTATTCTTGACTCTCAAATTATAGCTTTCATCTATATTACAATCATGTACATTCCATCCATTTCAATTGGTTTTAGAAGAATGCATGATGTTAACCAATCTGGATGGTTGTTCCTTGTGCCTATTGTCAATATAATTCTATCTTGCAGAGCAAAAGAAGATAACTCACATATTACTCTGAATGTAGAAACAGACTAGTTCCTAGCTCTTGATTACCAAGTCATCAAAAGTACTTCAACAGTGTAGTACATCAAATAATTTAATAAGTTTACATAAACCGAACTTGCCTAACAAAATATTATTCGTATCATTGTCCTATCGAATTTCGTTTTCGATTCGCATTTCGCGACAATTTCCCAAAAAAAGAATATTTCAAGCCAAAATTCAAAGGCACAAAAAATAATCAGAAAATCATTTTATTACACATTACATGGATAAAGCTCTATTAGAAAGCAAAAAATTACCTGAGTTAAGAGACTTGGCAAAAATGTTAGGAATCGAAGGAACAGATGCCTTCAAGAAAGCAGAATTAATTGAAGTAATTTCAAAATCTGGTTCTAAAAAATCTTCTTCTGAAGACAAGGCAGACAATAAAGAAAGTCAAGCAAAGAAAAGGAGAGTCAGAAAAAGAGTTATTGAAGAAGAGCAACCTTCAAAAGAAGATAAATCATCTCAACCAAGCTTATTTACAGAAGAAAAAACAACTTCAGATAGCTCGGAGAAAACGGATGCTGTAACAAGTTCAGCTGCCACACCTGAATCTTCTGAAAAAGAGAAAGACGACACTAAAAAAGACGCAACGGACAAAAAGGATGACTCTAAGCAAAATCATAAGCAAAAAGAGCAATCTTCAAATCAAAAAAACGATAACCGTCAGCAAAACAATAAGGGCAACGACAATCGTCAACAGAATCAGAATCAGAACCCTAATCAGAACCCTAATCAGAACAAGAACAACAATCCGAATCAAAACCGCAATCCAAACCAGAATCGCAACAAAAATCAACCTACTAAAGACGAGGAAACATACAATTTAGTTGGAATTGTTTCTGCGGAAGGTGTTTTGGAGGTGATGCAAGACGGTTATGGCTTCTTACGTTCTTCTGATTACAATTACTTATCTTCTCCAGATGATGTTTACGTTTCTCAAAGCCAAGTGAAATTATTTGGATTAAAAACAGGAGACACCGTTGTTGGAACGATTAGACCTCCAAGAGAAGGCGAAAAATTCTTCCCATTGGTTAAAGTTGAGTCAATTAACGGTCGAGATCCTTCTTACATTCGTGACAGAGTGCCTTTTCAGTACCTCACTCCCCTATTTCCAGACGAGAAATTCAGATTGACAGGACATTCGCAAGAAACGATGTCAACAAGAGTGATGGATTTGTTCGCTCCTATCGGAAAAGGACAACGTGGAATGATTGTTGCACAACCTAAGACAGGTAAGACAATGTTATTAAAGGATGTTGCCAATGCAATTGCAGCGAATCATCCTGAAACATATTTAATCGTTTTGCTCATTGATGAACGTCCTGAGGAGGTTACAGACATGGCAAGATCGGTAAATGCTGAAGTTATTGCTTCGACTTTTGATGAACCTGCAGACAGACACGTAAAAGTGGCGAACATGGTTTTGGAGAAAGCAAAACGAATGGTAGAATGCGGTCACGATGTTTGCATCCTATTGGATTCTATCACTCGATTGGCAAGAGCTTACAATACCGTTTCTCCAGCATCTGGGAAAGTACTTTCTGGTGGTGTAGATGCGAATGCATTGCACAAACCAAAACGTTTCTTCGGCGCTGCTCGTAAAATTGAAAATGGAGGTTCACTTTCCATCCTTGCAACTGCATTGACGGAAACAGGTTCTAAAATGGACGAAGTTATCTTCGAGGAATTTAAAGGAACAGGTAATATGGAATTACAATTGGATCGTAACATTTCTAACCGTAGAATATACCCTGCGATTGATATTACATCTTCTGGAACTCGCCGTGAAGATTTATTGATTGACAAAGATGTTCTGCAAAGAATCTGGTTAATCCGTAAGTTTATCGCTGACATGAATCCTGTTGAGGCAATGGAATTCATGAAGTCCAGAATGGATTCTACGAAGTCCAATGAGGAGTTCTTAGCAACAATGAATGGTTAACACAAGGCTATGAGAATAACAGTTAAAGTTGGATTACAATTCGCGGCAATTTGGATTGTGATAAAGATGATTTTCTTTTATTCTGGCATGCTTGGGTACAACGTTGTCCCTGCAGTGATGTTGAATATTTTATGTGTTCTTTTAGCCATCGCGGTTGGAATGTACAAGCACAAGAAAAGTTCATCGGAAGAAACAAGCCTTCTTGCAGATATTAAGACAGGAATGACAGCTGGAGTACCTTACGCGGTTATCATCAGTATTTTCTTGTTCTTTTATTACTCAAAAATAGACACCAATTACATTCCTCATCGAGTCGCAGAAATTACCTACGAGATGAAAAAGAGATTGGATGACCCTGAAGAACTAAAAAGGTACAGAGCAGAGAATGAAGATTTTGAGGTCATGACCAAGGAAGAAATTTACGAGCGCATGATTCAAGGTCCTCAAAATGCAATCAATGCAAAATCGACGATGGTTTTGGCATTACTGGCGCTGTTGCTACTGGCGACTTTAAACAGCATTTTTATTGCTATAATTTATCGTAGAGTTCTTTTTAAGCAGTGAAATAAAGACGGTGGACAACATAATTACAGCATCCACCACCTAGTATCTTACTTAAAGAAATTCACATAAGACTTTTTCGTGTCAATATGAACCTTTTCAGGGAATTCGGCATGAATAATCAGTTTATTCTGATGGTGATGCTCCAAATCTTCTATTTTTTTTCTTTGCAAAAGCATAACGGTAGAATTCCCGTAGTGGTCCATTTTATCCAAAATAGTCTCTCCGTTAAATTCACACTGCCAGTGAGTTTCTTTGCATTTTTCTTTGTAAGCAATTTCAACAGTTGGCACAGAATAATAATTGTGCTTCCCTATTCCTTCCAAATCAAAAAGTAAGCGCAAAAAACCACCCTCTAATACGAGGTCTTCATCTTTGATTCCTAATTCTTCCAATGTTATTCTTCCTGTTGTTGGAGATGTGAATTTCACTTGTACTTCTCCTTGATTTACTTCTATTAGTTGTCCCATAATCGTTTTTATTTTAAAAGTACTTCGAATAATCACTTCGCGTTATGACTTTCGTCAGTTTTCTATGTGATTCAAATCAAATGTGATTTTTTAAAAAACTTCAAATAAATGACTACTTTTGTCCTTTATTCGTAATTAACTATTGATATAGCATGCAACTGTATAATAAATTAAGTGCAATAGAAAGAGCAAAAATGATTGATGATGCCGGAGAAAAGCGTCTTACAATTTCTTTCTATCAGTACCACAAAATCGATAATCCTCAGCTTTTTAGAGACAATCTATTCATAGATTGGAATAAACTTGATGTTTTAGGTCGAACTTATGTGTCTTTTGAGGGAATAAATGCCCAAATTTCTGTTCCAGCATTGAATTTCACTCAATTTAAGGAGCATTTAGATCGTATTGATTTTTTAGAGAATGTCAGATTAAACATTGCTATTGAGCAATACGATAAATCCTTCTTGAAGCTTAAAATAAAAGTAAGAGATAAAATTGTTGCCGATGGCTTAAACGATGATACATTTGATGTAACCGACATCGGAGTTCATTTAAAAGCAAAAGAATTCAACGAAATAATAGCACAAAAAGACACTGTCCTTGTCGATATGCGAAATCACTACGAAAGTGAAATTGGTCACTTTGATGGTGCTGTGACACCAGATGTCGATACATTTAGAGATTCTTTGGACATTATTGAGAATGATTTAAAAGAACACAAAGAGGACAAGAATTTAGTGATGTATTGCACTGGCGGTATTCGTTGCGAGAAAGCAAGCGCCTATTACAAACACAAAGGGTTCAAAAATGTATTCCAATTAGAGGGTGGAATCATTGAGTACGTGAGGCAAGTCAAAGAACAAAATCTTGAGAATAAATTCAAAGGAAAAAACTTTGTTTTTGACCACAGACGAAGCGAAAGAGTTTCAGAAGATGTCATTTCTGTTTGTCACCAATGTGGAGAACCAAGTGATGACCATGTAAATTGCGCAAACGAGGCTTGTCATCTTTTGTTTATCCAATGTCCAACTTGTCAAGAAAGAATGAACACTTGTTGCACTGAGGAATGCCAAGAAATCAATGCACTCCCTTTCGAAGTCCAAAAAGAGATGAGAAAAGGAAAAGAGCTTAGCAATAAAATATTTAAGAAAGGTAGATCTGAGGCCTTGAAGTTTAAAAAATAGTAATGATTCTAATCAAGAATTAAATTTCTTTATACTGTGAGAAAAATAAAGAACATAGAATTAATGGCGCCAGCAGGTGGTTTCGATGCCATGCAAGCAGCCTTAGACAGTGGAGCAGATTCCGTATATTTTGGAGTTGACCAATTAAATATGCGCGCAAGAGCGACTATGAATTTCACTCTTGGCGACCTGGAAGAGATTGCTGAGAAGTGCAAAGAACGAGGGGCAAAATCCTACTTAACGCTTAATGCAATTATTTACAACCACGACTTATCTCTGATTAAGACAGTTGTAAATCGAGTAAAAGAGGCCGGTATTACAGCAATTATTGCTTCTGACCAAGCCGTTATTGGTTATGCAAAGTCTAAAGGGGTTGATGTTCACATTTCGACGCAACTTAACGTTACCAACATAGAAACCGTCAAGTTTTATGCTCTTTTTGCCAATGTGATGGTTCTTTCTCGAGAATTAAGCCTGAGACAAGTGAAAGAGATCTGCGATGACGTTGTAAAAGAAGATGTTCGAGGTCCAAATGGCGAACTTGTAAAAATTGAAGTATTTGGTCACGGTGCTTTGTGCATGGCGGTCTCTGGAAAATGCTATTTAAGTCTTCATACCAATAATTCTTCTGCCAACAGAGGAGCTTGCGTGCAGAATTGCAGAAGAAAATACAAAGTTATTGATTTAGAAGACGGCCATGAATTGGAAATTGACAACGAGTACATCATGTCGCCCAAAGATTTGTGCACCATTGATTTCTTAGATCAAATTATCGACACTGGAATCTCCGTTTTGAAGATAGAAGGACGTGGAAGAGCACCAGAATATGTGGCAACCACTATCAAATGTTACAGAGAAGCAATAGACGCCTTCAATGACGAAACTTACTCTAAAGAGAAGGTTAAAGACTGGATGTCTCGCTTAGAAACGGTTTACAATCGAGGTTTTTGGGGAGGTTATTTCTTAGGTCAAGAATTGGGAGAATGGACGGACAGTTCTGGTTCCAAAGCAACCGTTAAAAAAGTATTCTTAGGAAAAGGAATGCACTACTACTCCAAGGCAAAAATTGGTCAGTTCAAAATTGAAGCGCAGCAACTAAAAGTCGGAGACAATATTCTAATAACAGGACCTACAACGGGAGTGATAGAAACAACGATCAGTTCTATGCGCGTTGATGATGTTGCGGCAGAGATTGCTCCACGAGGAAGTGAGGTTACTTTTCAAGTAGATAAAATGATCAGAGCGTCAGACAAGCTTTACAAGGTTGTTCCGGCAGAAGAAGTAACAGACTAATGGTTGTCATCACGCAGCAGCGAGAAAAATGTATTGGGTGCAATTATTGCGTCGAACTTGCCTTTGACCAATGGAGAATGTCCAAGAAAGATGGTAAAGCAACTCTCATTGGAGCTGAAAACAAGAAAGGTTTCTACACCTTGCGCCTTGACTATGAAGTTTTTGACAGCAATAAAAGAGCTGCAGATGCTTGTCCTGTTAAAATTATTAAAGTGAAGGTGATTTGATGGGTTATTTTTAAGAGAAACGTTTGATTTTTCTAGAAAAATGCTTTACTGAAGCATCGCTGTTTTGTTTTATAGATTATTTGAAATTTCAAGCACGCGGGATTACTCCGCTGCGCTCCATGATCCCTTAAGCGGGGAACCTTGACCAAGAAAAACGCTCTGCTAACGCATCGCTGTTTTGTTTTATAGATTATTTGAAATTTCAAGCGAGCTTGATTTCAAATAATCTATAAAACAAAACGCCTCATCTTTCGATGAGGCGTTTTTCTTGCGGAGAATGTAGGATTCGAACCTACGGTACCTTGCGGTACGCTGGTTTTCAAGACCAGTGCATTCGACCACTCTGCCAATTCTCCGCGCCAAAAGTACAGATACTTTATTTAACTACAATAACTTTTTGACTTATTTTTTATGGAATCTGTAAAATTTTGACTCAATACTAGAAAACAGACACTTCAAACAGTTAAAACGACCATAAAATCAATGCGCTGCATAAACAGAATCAAAACGGTTCGCTTTTTGTATCTTTGCTCAAAATCAATGGAATAAATGAAATTTATACTTTTATCAACCTTTCTATTACTTGCTTCCTATTCTGCATTCTCGCAAAACAGAGAATTAAGAGCCTACTTGGATAGCAAACAATTTTTCGCGCCAGGACAAGGGAATTACATTGAGTTTCAATTGCAATATGTTGGCAGTTCTATTAACTATAAAGGAAAAGATGATGGTTTAATCGGTGAACTCGCCGTGCAAATGATAATTACAAAATACGATAGTGTCATTGCTTCTGATGCTTACCGCCTGTCAACTCCCTTCATGAAAGACAGTATTATTTCTGATTTCTATGACCTAAAACGCTTTGTTTTAAAGCCCGGAGAATACACACTCACACTTCAATTGCAAGACTTGAATAGCGAGAATGAGCCTCTAAAAGCAGAACAAAAAATTCTTATTGAAGACTTGAGTAAATCAATTTCGATTTCTGACATTCAAGTAGCGGAAATTGCTTCTCCTGGAGATGGAACTTCCTTGTTTTTTAAATCTGGATACGATATTATTCCGCGATTAGCGACATTCTACCCGAAAGAATTGACCAATATTCCCGTCTATTTTGAAATTTACAATTCTACGCAACTTAAGGACAGCGTTTTTGCCATTAAACAAACTGTTGTGAATGCCTTAACGAATTCCGAAGTTGAAAAAATGACGCAGTTTTATAAATTGAAATCTGCAGAAGTAGTTCCATTCTTAAAAACGGTTGACATCACTGACTTAACGACAGGAAAATACATTCTAAAATATACCATCATTAACAAAAGGATGATTGAACTCTCTTCTCAATCCTACGAATTTGACAGAAGCAATGACATTGATTATGACTATTTCACAGACGAATTAGTTTTGAATCCAGAATTTCAAAAATCAATCACACGCGACAGTATTGGTTACTATTTAGAAAGTTTAATTCCTATTTCGGAATCTACAGAGACCAAAAACATTCTTAAAATCTCTAAATCAAGAAATGAAGAAAGTGCACGCAAGTACATTCAATTGTATTGGAAAAAAACGGCTCCAAATGACACTTATGAGAGTTGGATGAAGTATAAAATTCAAGTCCAAGCTGTCGATAAGTATTTTGGCAATACACTCCGAAGCGGACACGATACAGACAGAGGACGAGTTTATCTAAAGTATGGACCACCAACCAACATCAATACAAATGAAAACTCAACGTCTGAATACCCTTACGAAATATGGCAGTACAACAGAATTGGTGCCTTTAACAATAAGAAATTCATTTTCTTCAACCCAAACTTAGTCAATAACGACTATGAATTACTTCATTCTGACATGATCGGGGAAATTAAAAACCTGAACTGGCCAGCAGCACTTGCAAGAAGGTCATCACAAAGCGGTGATCAATTTGGTGGCAATAGTCGGGATATGTTTAATGAATAATCTCGAAAAAACAATTAGATTTGCTTCTAATGAAAGACATTGCCATTGTCATATTAAATTGGAACGGAAAACAACTGCTTGAACAGTTCTTACCTCAAGTCATTGCTTATTCCGAAGATGCAAGAATAATTGTTGCAGACAATGCATCCTCCGATGATTCAATTGAATATCTAAAACACAACTTCTCTTCCGTTGAAATTCTCAAAAATTCAAGCAATGGAGGATTCGCAAAGGGATATAACGACGCCTTGAAGAGAGTTGATGCAGAATTTTACTTACTATTGAACAATGACGTTGAAGTAACAAAAAACTGGTTGAAACCTCTGAGAAAGGTAATGGAAAACGCTAAAGTTGCAGGTTGTCAACCCAAGATTCTCTCGCAGAAGAACAAAACTCATTTTGAGCATGCCGGTGCTTCAGGAGGTTTCATTGATAAGAATTATTTCCCGTTCTGCCGAGGTCGTTTATTTGATGAAGTTGAAGAAGACAAAGGGCAGTACAACGAGGAAATTGAAATTTTTTGGGCAACTGGTGCTTGCTTACTCATCCGGTCTGAGCTGTATCACAAAGCCAATGGTTTTGATGAACTTTTCTTTGCACACATGGAAGAAATTGATCTTTGCTGGAGAATTAAAAAATGGGGATATTCATTTTTAGCCGTTCCCACTTCGACGGTATTCCACGTTGGCGGTGGAACACTCCCCTATTCTTCACCGAGAAAAATTTACTACAATTTTAGAAATAATCTATACATGCTTGTCAAAAATCATGACGGTTTATTATTTCCAAAATTATTTTACAGAATGTTGCTCGATGGAATTGCCGCTATGATGTTCTTACTCAAAGGACAATTAAAAGCCTTTGCATCTGTTTTTAACGCACACATGTCCTTGTATAAAAACTTAGGAAAATTGCTAAAACAAAGAAAAGTGATTAAAAAAGGTGTCACAAATTTCAATTCTTCAGGAATTTACCACGGAAGTATCTTGTGGGCATACTTTGTGAGAAAAATTAAGGTCAGTTCAGAATTGAAGCAAGAAAAATTTAGATTAAAATAAGAATAATGTACGGGCTAGTCGCGACTCGTACATTATTCTTATTTTATTTCGTGAATTTCGCAAAATCTTTCGCAAAGTAGGTCAAAATTCCATCGGCACCGGCTCGGCGAATACTCAACAGCATTTCTGACATTGCCGCTTGATAATCCAACCAACCATTTTGACTCGCTGCATAAATCATGGCGCATTCTCCACTGACATTATATGCAGTGATAGGAATGTCAAAATTTTCTTTTAAAATATGAATGATATCAAGGTAGCAAGTTGCAGGTTTCACCATTAACATATCTGCCCCCTCTTGATAATCAAGTTCTGCTTCAATCAATGCTTCTTGTTTGTTCGCAGGATTCATTTGATAACTTTTCTTATCACCACCTTTTGGAGCAGAATCCAATGCATCTCTAAAAGGACCGTAGAATGCACTTGCATATTTAGCCGTGTAAGCCATAATTGACGTGTTGCTATATCCTGCCTCATCCAAAGAATCTCGCAAGAAGCCAATTCTACCGTCCATCATATCCGAAGGACCGACAATATCAATTCCTGCTTGCGCTTGAGCAATTGCCATCTTCGCTAAAATTGGCAATGTTTCATCGTTTAGTATTTCTCCATTCTGAACAAAACCATCATGACCATCCGAAGAATAAGGATCCATTGCAACATCACTCATTAAGGATATTTGCGGAAAATTTTCTTTGATTTTCTGAATGGCATCGAGATAGAAATTATCACTTGCATAACTGTAAGAAGCAACTTTATCTTTCAAGGATTCATTCACCGCCGGAAATAATACAAATTTATCCAATCCTAAATTGATGCAACTTTCTATTTCTGGTAAAATTGTATCCAACGACCATCTATAATTATTAGGCAAAGATTTAATTTCCGTTTTTACAGATTTACCATCCTCTATGAACATTGGATATATCAAATTTGCAGTGCTTAATTGCGTTTCTTCAACCATCGCTCTTATCGCTACACTGCTTCTATTTCTTCTCGGTCTTCTTCTCATGTTAAAAAATTCTAAACAAATTTAACAAATCAACGCAGAACTGTCGATATTTAATTATATTTACCTATTAAAAGACACACACTATACTATGAAAAGATCTAAATTCCCACTTCTCATTTTCACTTTAATCGGCTCGTTAAGCTTTCATTCATGTGATAACACCGACCCAATTGAAGACAATGTTATAGACAAGGAAGTATTTGACCCAAACAGTTCGTTAAACACCATTTTTGATGGTAAAATATTCAGTATTCCATCTCCAGTGCAAACAGCGTACCTTATTAAGAACTTAGATTTATCCTTTGATCCTTCTCTAGGAAATGAGGTTGAAAATGTGAGCGAATATGTAACTGAATATCAACAGTCATTGAATTTAGGAGTCTATGGAGCTGATTTAGGTTACTCTGCACTCTACGATCAGAAAAGCATAACGCTACAATATCTTTCTTCAGTTCAGAATTTAACCAATCAATTGGGCTTAGATGCTGCTTTCAGTTCTGACTTTCTAGAGAACTTTGAATCCAACTCTGAAAATGAGCAAGAAATGATTCATTTGATGTCAGAAGCGTTTAAACAAGCTGACAACTTCTTGAAGCATGCCAACAGAAAACAGACTTCAGCATTAATTTTAACTGGAGGTTGGGTTGAGTCCATTTACTTTGCTTGTCAATTGAATGCTAAAAATCCAAGTGATAAAATTAAAAGAAGAATTGGTGAACAAAAGCAAACGATTATGTCCATCATTGATATTTTAAAAGAATACAACGAAGAAAATCAAAACGATGCACTTTTAGCTCAATTGGAGGATCTTAAATTGTCGTTTGACAAAGTGATGATTACGTACGAGTTTATTGCTCCAGATACTGATCAAGAAAATAAGACAACTAATATCAGACACAAATCTGAAGTTATTATGGAAGATTCAATCTTAAAAGAAATTGAATCAAAAATTTCAATTATTCGTTCATCAATTATTAAAGTTTAAAGACAATGAGAGTTATATATTTATTAGTTATTACATTTTTTACATTCGGAGTTGCTCAAGCACAAGATTGTGAAAGAATTGTAAAAGATTGTGAAGAATTATTGAAGTCCAGTGATGGCGGAAAAGATTTTATTTCTGACGGTCAAGTTTACACCGCTTTTTTGGACAGAGAAAAAGCAGAATTCAAAACTATTTTTTATGGAGGCACAACCTATCGTCTTGCTACCAGCGCAGGTTCGAGAGAGAATTTTGTGGTATTCACCATCAAGGACGAAGAAGGTAATATCTTATACTCTAATAGAAATTACAGAAACTCCCCTTACTGGGATTTTAAAATTGATAACACAATACCTGTTATAATTACGACAGAATTAGATCTTGATTTAAAAGTTACGGGTTGTGTTGTGATGCTTATCGGATTTAAAAATTAAGTCAATCTAACATCTTGTTTTAAATGAGTGAAAAGATTCTTCATGCTTTAATGCAACTCTTTGCAATAATTGCAAAAGTGGATGAAGATTCTAATGATTCTTCGGAAAGCAAAGAAATTCAGAGTTCTAAAGGTCAGAAAATCATTGAAGGTTTTTTAAAATCAGAGCTCAGTTCAGAATACATAGACAAATACCTCAATGTTTTTAATAATTATCTCGTTTCTACTCGTGGAAGAATAATTTCTAAACAAAAAGATAGAAAAAGAACTGCACTCCACTCTGTTAAAATTCTCCGAATTTGTTCTCAGATTAACAAAGAACTTACGCAACGCCAAAAAGTAATTGTTTTGGTGAGAATAATGGAGTTCATTGACCTTGATGACGTCATTACTGAAAGAGAAATCAAGTTTGCCGAAACTGTTGCGGAATCATTCCATATTAAGTCAGAAGAATTTGATAGAATCCGCTTTTTTATTGAGTTCAACGGTTCTGAAATCAATGACAGAAGCAACACGTTGTATCTCTGCAGTAAGAAAATTGATGACCAGAACTTCGCTAAGTCGGCAATCATTGAAGGTTTGGATTCTCCAATAATAATTGTCTATATCGAAAGTGTCAGAAGTCTTTTCTTTAGATATCTGGGCAAAGAAGAATTATTTACGAACGGGCGAATCGTTTCGGGGTCAAAAGCGCACCTTTTTAATGTTGGTTCAACCGTTAGAACTTCAAAAAGCAAGCAAATTTACTATAGTGATATTATCACTCGATTTACATCCTCCAAAGAAGACTTAAAGTTGACTTTGGATGTGAAAAACGTCATTCACTCCTTCGAAAGTGGTAAAAACGCTATCCACAAGGTGAGTCTTACAACTGATTCTGGGAATTTAATCGGCTTAATGGGCGGTTCTGGTTCTGGAAAAACGACTTTGCTAAGCATCATGAACGGTAAAGTAAAACCGAAGTACGGAAATGTTACTATCAATGGTATAGACGTTCATCAACAGCATAATCTTCTGGAAGGAGTAATTGGGAATGTAAGTCAAGATGATTTGCTAATTGAAGAACTAACCGTTTTTGAAAATTTATTCTTTAGTGCGAAATTGTCCATTAAAGACATCTCTAAGAATCAATTAATTAGAAAAGTAAACAAGCTGTTAAACAGTTTAGGGCTTTATGAAATTAGACATCTAAAAGTTGGGTCTGTTGTGGAGAAAGTGATTTCTGGAGGACAACGGAAGAGGTTGAATATTGCGTTGGAATTAATCAGAGAACCGTCAATTTTATTCGTTGATGAACCGACTTCTGGATTGTCGAGTAGAGATTCTGACAACATCATGGATCTTTTGAAAGAATTATCCTTGAATGGGAAGCTTGTGTTTGTGGTCATACATCAACCGTCTTCGAATATTTTCAAACTTTTTGACCGACTTTTGATCATCGATGTTGGAGGATTCTTAATCTACGACGGAATACCATTGGATGCCATTGTTCATTTCAAAACCTACTCTTTTCAAGGCTTGGCGCATGAAAAAGAGTGCGATTTATGTGGTAATGTGAACCCAGAACAGATTTTCAATATTATTGATGCTAAAATCATTGACGAATACGGCAACGAAACAAACGAAAGGAAAAATGCTCCTGAAGATTGGAATAAATTGTACAAAAAGTTCAAACACACCTACAATACTGAAAATCACAAAGATTCTGAAGTAAATGGTAGAGAATTGCCGTCAAAAAAATCGCAATTCATCACCTATTTGACCAGAGATTTTCTTTCTAAGAAATCCAATAAGCAATATTTATTGATAAACGCGCTCGTTTCACCTGTTCTAGCATTGTCCTTATCTTTCTTTATCAAGTTTTTCGATTGGTCAAGCAATGATAGAAGCTACTCTTATTTTTCCAATGATAATATTCCGCAGTATATTTTTATTGCTGTGATTGTTGCTATTTTCATTGGCATGACGGTTTCTGCTGAGGAAATTCATAAGGACAAGAAAATCTTGGTTCGTGAAAAATTCATCAACCTTTCTAGAAGTAGTTATTTATTATCGAAAATTGCCATTCTCTTTATCATTTCTGGCATTCAGTCCTTTCTTTTCGTCATTATTGGTAATTCTATACTCGAAATTAATGGAATGCTCTTCGAATATTGGTTCGTTTTATTCAGCATTTCATGTTTGTCCAACTTAATCGGTCTCAATATATCGAGTGCCTTTAATTCGGCAAAAGTGATTTACATTTTCGTGCCCTTACTGATTATTCCACAGCTATTGTTTAGTGGTGTTATCGTCAAATTCGACAAGCTTCATCCTTCTCTTTCTGAAGCCACAAAAGTTCCTTGGGTTGGAAACGCAATGGCTTCTAGATGGGCTTATGAAGCACTTGCTGTTGAGCAATCTTCTCAAAATAAATTGGCCAAAGAATTCCTATCCTTTAGAATCAACAAAAGTGAATCTGAATGGAAAAAGAACTATTGGGTTCCTGAAATCCGTAATCAATTGTCCATTTTACGTGGAGACAATGACAATTTTGAAGTAAAAGAGAATGCACTGGCGATAATTACCAATGAAATCATCAAGGAAGATGCGAAATGGCAAGGATTAGAATGCAAAGGTTGCGTTGAGATTCTAAAAAGTAATAATTTTCATGAAGATAGACTAAAACCAATTGAAGATTTCATACATACGGTTCGTTCGCAGTATGTTCTGAACATCAATAAATACAGCGATTCTATTCGGAAGAAAATTGACTCTTACGGAATTTCTGATTACAAGAAATTGAAGACGGATTATGAGAATAATGCTTTGAATAAGGTGGTAACGAACAGCATGGAGCTCAAAAAAATCATCATTTCCAATAATCAAATTTATCAAAACGATAACCCTATTTTCAACCTACCATCAAAAGATTCCTTTTTCTCTGCACACTTCTACTCCCCTTACAAGTACGTGTTTGGGCAAAGAATGAAGACTTTTACCATCAATCTAATCATCCTTTGGGGAATGATTTTAATAGGTTACATATTTCTCTACTACGACCTCTTGAAAAAAGGAATTGATAGAACTCAACGCATTCAAAAGAAGGTCAAAAAATCACGTTAACATTCCACCGCAAACATTAATGGTTTGTCCAGTGATATAGGTTGACATGTCTGAACCTAAGAACACCACCAAGTTGGCAACATCTAAGGTTGAACCTCCCCGTTTTAAAGGGATAGACTGCCTCCATTCATTCACGACTTTTTCGTCCAATGCTTCGGTCATTTCTGTTTCGATAAACCCAGGAGCAATTGCGTTGCAACGGATGCTTCTTGAACCTAATTCTTGTGCAATTGACTTCGTGAACCCAATAAGACCTGCTTTAGACGCTGCATAATTGGATTGCCCAGCATTTCCACTCACCCCGACAACAGACGACATGTTAATAATAGAACCTTGTCTTGCTTTCAACATTGGGCGCATTACTGCCTTTGTTAAGTTGAATGCAGATTTTAAGTTGGTATTCATTACGTCATCCCATTGCTGTTCAGACATACGCATCAATAAAGTATCTCTTGTGATTCCCGCATTGTTCACCAAAACGTCAACCGTTCCGAATTCTTCGATAACTTGGTCAACAAGTGCTTGAGCTTCATCAAATTTAGAAGCATCCGACTTAAACCCTTTCGCTTTAGAACCTTCAGAAGACAATTCTGCTTCCAATGCTTTTGCTTTTTCTTCGGAAGAAAGAAATGTAAAAGCCACTTGCGCACCTTGTTTTGCACATTCTTTGGCTATTTCTTTACCAATTCCTCTAGAAGCTCCGGTAATCAACACTACTTTATCTTGCAATAATTTCATTCTATTTATTTTTTGTCAAAGATAAAGGAATTGAGCAAATAGTCGCTTTTATAGAAAAATGTTTTAGCAAAACTGACGAATCTATCATTGAAACTATTGAATTGATAACTGAAAAGTGAGAAATATTCATTTAAGGGGGTATTACACGTCTAAACCAAATCGAAATCGATATATTTACCTCAGGTTTAGTTGTAAAAAGTAGGTTAGGTTAAAGCAGTGAGGCGCCAGTTTCACTGCTTTTATTGTTTTGAAGGGGGAACGTTTATTTTGTGTTGATACTTTTGATTGGGTAGATTAAAGTTTAGTATATTTAGAGAGGAATAAAAGAACTGTGTTGCATTTATGTGCTATTCACGGTCGGTTATGTACAATTAAAACGAATGCCCAAGAAGTCTGAATAAATCGAAAAAAATATAAACAAGGAATACATATAAAATTAAAACAATACATTATGAAAAAACTAATTACAATCCTATTAATATTAATAGTAACATCAGCTTGCTCTGACACTAAAAAAAATAAACCAGAAAGCAATAATGCGGTAATTCAAGCGAATACTGACGTCTTTATGAGTGCAAAGATAAATGGAGTAAAATTTTACTCAGATAATCCCATCTATAATAAATTTGATGATCAGATTGATCTATATGGAATAAGTAAAGATAAATCAGAGAAAATCTTGTTTCATATAGTTTATGATAATGGACCATCAACTTACAACATGGGCAAAGCAACTAATAAGAAGGGCAATATGATATATACTCATAATAATATTCCTTGGATAGTCTCAAAGCATAGAGGGGAAGGAACAATTACATTGACAGAAAAGGGCGATTATTTAATAGGTGAATTTTCTTTTTCAGCAAAGAATGACAACATTACTAAACAAATTACTGAGGGTAAATTCAAGGTGAAAATGAATAAATAAAATTCTAAACTTAAGACAAAGCATAAAAAGCCATAACACCGTGACTAAACAATTAGCTAACAGTAGATTAAATAAAAATAAACACTTGTAAACAAAAATATAGACAAACCGAAAGTTAAGACTTTCAAACTCCCAACGGCTTCATATACTACCCCCCTCCTAATTAAAGAAATCCCACGTCATGCCCAACCTCATTCTTGGGCCTGCAATAGGATAATTAGCAACTACCTGACTTTGTTTATCTGCCCAGAAATAACCGATGTTCTCGTACCTGAAGAAAAACCTAAACTTAGAGATGCCTAAACTTATAAAAGCGTGTAAATTAGTCTGTTCAGTAAAAGGCGAGCCAAATACAGACCAATCATAAGTATCCATTGATGGAACATAAGTTTTGGTGCTGAATTGAGAAATGTAAGAAACATCGACTCCCAAGATGGCTTCTAATTTTTTATCCTTGAATAACTTTCCTTTCAAAAATAAGCGACTTGATGCTTGAATTTTTGGTAAGAAGTCATTGCTACTTGTAGAATAAACAAACCGAGGATGGATATTCAGCACGCCTAACTTCAATGCAGATTTAACACCTATGCTCGCCATTGAAACCGTTGCATTCACATTGTTCCAATCACCTCCGTTGAATTGATAATAAGAACCTATTGTTGCTAACTCTCCAAAAACACTTGCACTAACATTCTCACTCGCTTGGTATTTAACAATTCCTGTTGCTTTTAGCCATTTTTGTAAAGTGGCATTCATTAATTGGTAATTACTGGTATTGCTCAAGTACATTCTTTGAAAATAGGTCGGTGCTTTTTGTTCGTAGAGAAAATTTGCACCAAGCGACAGTTTTTCAGAAGAATAAGTAGCAGAAAGGTATTCTCTGAACTCATTGAATCGACCTACTAAGTTAAAGCGAAGATCATTCTCAATAGCACTATTTTTAAGGGTCAGTCGAGCAGTTGAAGTGAAACCTATCTCAGAAATGTACTCTTTTTGCCCCAAATTTTGGTATTCTCTATAGGTATAGTTCAAAAGAGCATCCAAATAGAAGCGTTTGGATAGGAAATAAGCACCGCCACCGTTTGCTATACTCGCATTGTTGAACTGATCCCTTGTTCCAAGGCTATCAATAAAGACAGAACTATAAATAGTAGCGATGGAATCTTCTTCTAAATAGATTCTATTTTTGATTTCATAAAAATGGTTGGAGATAAATCCCGTAGAAATCAATGTATCTTTAACAAAGTCAAAATAATTGTTCAATTGAATTCTACCCACACGACTCCGACTATTGGCATTGTCTTTATTCACTGGAGAAAAATCCAAACCGAAATCTTGAATGAGCGTGTCCGTTGCTACTCCACCTGGGTGATTTATTTTAGCCCCGTGAAAACTACCTTTAAGACTTGCAGAATAGAACCTCCCCAATCGTTGAAACTGGAGGGTGAAATCATCCACAGAGAAGTTTGCATTTCTAATGCTCCCAATTCCTGACCTTTTCTGGTAGCTAATGTTCAAATTCATTGAGTCGGAAAAAGCTTGCTCATATCTCGCTTTAATAAACTGACTCCCTTGTCCACCAAAAGAATAAGAGAAACCTAAATGCGGCAAAGCAGAGAAACTCATTTTTTTCCAATGGGTATTCGGAAGAAAAGTTGGGGTCGTGTAATTATTGAACAAAGAAGAAACGGAAAGTCCGTAAGGAGAGGTGATTGCGACGCCTCCATCGAAGGTAGAAGGGTAATCGGCACCTGAAATATCGATAGAATCCAGTGAACTATTCATTTCAGAAGAATAAGTCAAGGTGTCGAACTCCACTACCAGCTGGGCATAGGAGGCTTTGCAAAGAAAAATTAAAAAAATAAGTGAATAAATTCTCATTGTACTTTAAACAAACGAATGATTGATAGCATGTATTACATTTCTACTCAAAAAAGTAAAGGTATAAAAAAAGAGGGCAATGCCCTCTTCTAAAATTTTCAATCAATGAAGATTAGAGTGTATTTACTCTTACTTTCAAACCAGACTTAAGATTAGCTGCTTTATTCTTATGAATAATGTTTCTTTTCGCCAATTTATCCAACATTCCAAAGATACTAGGAAGCATTGCTTCTGCCTCTTTCTTATTGCTTGTTTCTCTAAACTTACGAATAGCATTTCGAGTTGTCTTGTGCTGAAATTTATTACGCAATCTTTTTGATTCGTTTGATCTAATTCTCTTGATTGCTGACTTATGATTTGCCATATTCTTTCTTTTTAATTTTGCGCTTTACCGCTTTTTTTTTAATTTCATTTACTGTAGCCCATAGGAGAATCGAACTCCTGTTTCCAGGATGAAAACCTGAGGTCCTAACCACTAGACGAATGGGCCATTATTTTTTAGTTGTAGCCCATAGGAGAATCGAACTCCTGTTTCCAGGATGAAAACCTGAGGTCCTAACCACTAGACGAATGGGCCAACTAAATATTTCAATTTCCCAGTTTTGGGAGTGCAAATATAGAGTGAAAATCTTTAATAACAAACGAAAAATACTTTTTTTTAAAAAATATTTTTCTCTTCTGCACTGAATTTAAAACCGAGTCTTTTCCCAGTGGCAATATGCAAGTCAGAACTAATGGCATTTATTTGCATCAAAGAAACTTCTTGCACCAAGTCATAAGGCGGTGTAATTAGGTCAAACTCAACGGCAAAGATTAAAGATGCTTGAATAACTTGGCAAATTACGGCGTCAGATAATTTACTGTTCTCATAGTCTCTAAACAGAAAACCTAACTGTCCTTTTCCCTCCACCATAAAGTGTTCTTCGTGGTTCAGAAATATTCGACCTATGAGATAACCTGCATCATTTAACCTAACTTTCTCGACAGATTCTGCCAAGAAGTTATAAATGTTAATGGTCGCAAAATAACCATTAGCACCATTGGATTCAAGGTACTTTGATTTCCAGAGTGGATTGTCATCATCAAACCTAAAAACATTGGTGTGCAATTGAAAAACAAGAGCATCAGAACCAATATTCACACGAAACTCATATTTCCCGTTGTCCTTATATTCTAAACGAACTCGGGTATCGTCCACTGATTTTCTAAGTTCATCCAGTTCTTTTTGAATAGTCTTCTTGAATCTTGCGAGAACACTTTCAGAATAATCAGCAATATCTTGTTTCAGAGCGGCTTTATTCAACAATAAGTCAATAATTTGCTCTCTTCGTTCTTTGTGATCGTGTTTCAAGTCCATTTTTTCGTTTTTCTATTGATTAATATGCTTTTGCAAAAATAACTCTGCCCGATGATTTTGCACCAGTAACCATGCAGAGACCTTCTTCAGCATCTCTATCCAATGGGATGCATCTTATCGTTGCCTTGGTTTCATTCTTAATTTTCTCTTCCGTTTCTGCTGTTCCATCCCAATGAGCTAGGAAAAATCCACCTTCTGATTCTATTTTCACTTTAAAATCTTCGTAAGAATCAATCTCTCTCATATTAGACGCTCTAAAATCAGATGCCCTTCTAAAAAGATTCTCTTGAATTTCTTTGAGCAAGTTGGCGATGTACCCCTCTACTCCATTGAACTCAATAATTTCTTTGGTTTTCGTGTCACGACGAGCAACTTCAATCTTGCCATTTTGCAAATCTCTCGGTCCCATTGCGAGACGAATCGGAACACCTTTTGCTTCGTATTCTGCAAATTTCCATCCTGGACGACGATTATCATCATCATCAAATTTGAAAGAAATGCCTTTTTCTGCTAGAAGTTCTCCCAATGCATTCATTTTCTCTGAAATTTGAGCCAATTCCTCTTCTGACTTGTAAATTGGCACAGCCACCACTTGAATTGGTGCTAATTCTGGAGGTAAAACCAATCCATCGTCATCGGAATGCGTCATAATCAATGCTCCCATCAATCGCGTTGAAACACCCCATGATGAAGCCCAAACATGTTCTTGCTTTCCTTCTTTGGTGGTGAATTTAACATCAAATGCTTTGGCGAAATTTTGACCTAAAAAGTGAGAAGTTCCAGCTTGCAATGCTTTTCCATCTTGCATCATTGCTTCGATGCAAAAAGTTTCGTCTGCTCCTGCAAATCGTTCAGATTCTGTTTTCATTCCTTGAATGACTGGCATCGCCATGTATTTTTCTGCAAAATTGGCATATACACGGTTCATTAAAGCAGCCTCTTCCATTGCTTCTGCTTTGGTTGCGTGAGCAGTATGACCTTCTTGCCATAAAAACTCGGCTGTTCTTAAGAAAATACGGGTTCTCATTTCCCAACGGACAACATTTGCCCATTGATTAATTAGTATCGGCAAATCTCTGTAAGATTGTATCCATTTTTTATAGGTACTCCAAATAATAGCTTCAGAAGTCGGTCGAACAATTAGCTCTTCTTCCAATTTTGCTTTTGGGTCAACAATTAATTTTCCTGGATTATCAGGATCATTGATTAACCTGTGATGCGTTACGATAGCGCATTCTTTTGCAAAACCTTCTGCATTTTTTTCTTCTGCTTCAAAGAGGCTTTTCGGAATAAATAAGGGGAAATACGCGTTGGAATGACCTGTTTCTTTGAACTTTTTATCCAAAATCTCTTTCATTTTCTCCCAGATAGCAAAACCATAAGGTTTGATAACCATACAGCCTCTTACATCAGAGTTTTCAGCTAAATCTGCACGAGAAACAATTTCATTATACCATTTTGAGTAATCCTGCTCGCGCGTTGTGTACTTTTGCCCCATTTTATTGATTGATTTTAAGAATGTAAAAGTAGTAAAATCAATTGTTGCAACAGCAATAAAAGATTGAAATATAACAGTTCCGTAATTATTATTACTGAATCCTATTCTCTTCTCGAACGGCCTCGCTAAATGTTATTTTCTTCAATTTACTTTGAATCCATGCAGAAATGTTGAAATACTCCAAAATCACGCTCTCATTGTGGTCTTTTAGCAGTTTATCAATCTCAATCTTCATTTTTTGAAGTAATTCAACACGGTTTTTCTCGATATGCATCTTTGCCAACTTTCGAATGTATTGGACGCAAACGATTTCAATTTTAAAATCTCGTTCATGTTTAACCAAATATCTATTGGTCGAACGAACCTCGTACTCGATAAAATCGTAATTACCCAGTTCATAGTGGATGATTAAGTTCAATAATTTAGAAAAACTGAAAATATCCTGCCTCAAATTCTGAACATTGTCATTGAGGACGTCATTCAAGTAATGCAAGGCTTTTTTAAAATCACCAATGCCAAAATAACTGTAGGACTTGCTATATGTAAGCAGCGTTTCCATCTCTTTACTCACTTTTCCGAGCAAAGATTTGTGTTGACTTTCAACCTCCGGAATCAATTCTACACTCTCGATAAATTTGCCTTGAGAATGAAGGAGAATTAGCTCTTGATCATAGGTTTTTGCGAAAATTTGCACTTTTATATCGATGGACTTGAAGGCTTTTTTTGATTGCAGTTCACGAATGATGAGTATCATTTCCTTCGCTTTGTCAAATTCATAATTGTCTATATAGCAACGCAGTAAGTGAGTCAGTGTCAGAACGTATCTTTTTGCCGCTTCATCTCTAATCAAGGGATTGTTGTCCAAAATCTCCTTCGTTCTACTGAAAAAGGTATAACTGTCCTTGTAATTTCTATTGGTTGCAGCGCACAAACCTTTGATATAGTAGCAAATTGAAGCTGCATTTGTCGAAATAGCGGTGTTTTTTCCACTAATTAAGTAATGCTGTGCAATGTCATCGACAACTTGCTTTTCTTTCTCGTTTCGTGTAAACCCTCCACTTCTAAAAATCAAATTTACTTTTGCGTAAAGGACAACGTATTCTGCCAAATTCCGAAGTTTTGCAATAACCTGTTCTTCTTCTTCATTCAATGCGTCCAAATTCATTGAGAATTCTCCCGCTTCGTAGGCAGAATCGATTAATTTCTTTTCCCAGCCGATTAATTCATACAGAAAGTAAAATTTCTCATGCTTTTGAGCAGTCGCTTTTGCTCTTGTAACGAATTTACTGCACTCCTTATAAAGTGCTTTGTTGTATAGGATTTCTATGTTTTTTAAATCTTCTGCTAGAACACTGCCAATGGATTGACCGCTGGAATACATTCTCAAGCTTTTCATAATAAGCTTGTAGAGGTGATTTTTTTCTGAAGGCAAATGTTTTATGAAAACTTCATTCTTGAACCTGCTTTTTAATGAATCTTCATCGTAAGTTGCTTGTTTCTCAATGAAATCGAATACTTTTAGATAATTCTTGTCACCAGATTGCAAAGAAGAAGACAGCTTAAAAAAGCGTTTCTCTGATTTTGACAGAGATTTAATCAAGTTAAATAATTCCGTTGATGGTTTCATAAGTGCTTACTTTGCATGTTGAGAATGCGAATATAAGCAATATTGTTGTATTCCTAAATGACTAAAAACGAAAAAGACCTTGGTTTCCCAAAGCCTTTTTCTACAACAACACTTCAACAACTTCAGTGCAACGCAAACTATAAAACCTTCTCGTCAATGCGACTTAGCGAAGGAGTATTTTTGAACCTTTAGCAATGATATCTTCACTACTGGCTAATTTATTTAATTTCATAATTGTCTTTGCTTGCACAGCATGTATTTGTGACAATTCATTGACAGAAATGTCTTTTGTTATTACGATTTTTTCTCTTTTAAAAACATTCCCTTTCTTTTTTGCTTGCACATAAACAATGTCTCCTTTTTCGATGAAGTCTTTTTGGTGTGAGAAATCATTAAAACGATAGAGCTGATTGAGAGATAAATCAAATTCTTTCGCAATGGAATAAAAGGTATCGCCATTCTTCACAACAACGTATCTAACACCTTTCTGGTGGTTCATTATCAGATGCGTGTTGGATGTTGAACTTGCATTCTCAACCTTTGCAACGCTCGCAATCACTTGTGACTGGGGCGTTATGAGAGGGCCATTGATTTTGTCTAATTCATCCAAACCCAAATCTTCTATAATAGTAATCAACAAATTTGGATACTTTGGATTGGTTGCGTAACCCGCCTTTTTCAATCCTTTTGCCCATGATTTATAGTCGTCTGTTTGGTAATTAAAAAGAAAAGCATATCGCTTGTATTTCTTTAAGAAATCACTGTGATCTTGAAACGATTTATCGGCCGACTTATAAACACGAAAGCAATCGTCTTTGTTGTCATCGTCTTTGTACATTTTCTTCCCTTTCCAACCGTGACATTTAATGCCAAAATGATTGTTTCCTTTTCTTGCTAAATCAGAATTTCCACTGGCACTTTCTAGAATCGCTTGCGCCATCGTGATACTTGCCGGAATGCCAAATTCATGCATCTGCTCTACAGCAACTGCACTCCATTGATCTACATATTCTTTCTTCGTTATCTTCTTCCCATGCGAGGACGCAAAGGCGAAAGATCCAGCCAAAAGAACTGTTGTTGTGATTAATAATTTCATTTGTTGTTTGTTGTTGTTGTTGTTGTTGTAATAGAACGCTGATGACGCAGATTTAGCTGATTAAAAATTATTAAGTATGATTTTTTCTGTAAGATGTCCAATGCTCGAACGCTCTAAAACTCCAATGCTCCTAATTTTTATGTTAAATATGATTTCAAGTTTGTTCTGTTTATCTTCTATTACGGCAGAATTCCCCTTTGGTTACAAGAAATGTTGATAAACTGACATTCTATGTTAACAACTCTGCAACTGATTGATTTTTAGACAAATTGTCATATAAAACCTGATTTACATGCCATTTTTACCGATTTGTTCTTTCTTTTCTCACTTGGACTAATAATTGCTCTTATAAATCGAATTAAAACTAGAAAAATGAACCAAGATAAATTAACAATAAAGACGCAAGAAATTCTCCAGAAAGCACAACAAATTGCTTCGGAGAATAGCAATCAGAGCATTGAGACGGGGCATATTTTAAAGGCAATTTTAAGCACCGACAAAGATGTTACTCCTTTTCTTTTCAAAGAATTGGGTGTAAATACGAATGCAGTAAAAATGGCGATTGATAAGGTTGTTGAGTCCTATCCAAAAGTAACTGGAGGACAAATTTACCTTTCTTCGGCAATGAATCAGGTGCTTTTAAATTCTTTCAAAGAAATAAAGGCATTCAACGATGAATTTGTCTCAATCGAACTACTTCTGTACACATTATTGAGTTCAAACGATGCCATTGGCAACTTACTCAAGGATGCGGGAATGACTAAAAAAGAACTAAAAAAAGCAATTATGAATTTGAGAAATGGAGAAAATGTGACTTCCAATAATCAAGATGCTAATTACAAATCACTTGAAAAATACGCGAAAAACCTTAATGAACTCGCAAAAAGTGGAAAATTAGACCCTGTTATAGGACGTGACGAAGAAATAAGACGTGTTTTGCAAATATTAACGCGTAGAACAAAAAACAACCCGATTCTTATTGGAGAACCAGGTGTTGGTAAAACAGCAATTGCAGAAGGAATTGCGCACAGAATCATTGAAGGCGATGTTCCTGAGAATTTGAAAACAAAAATTGTCTATTCATTAGACATGGGAGCATTGATTGCAGGTGCAAAATACAAAGGAGAATTTGAAGAACGTTTAAAATCAGTCATCAAAGAGGTGACGAAAGCGGACGGAGAAATCATCCTGTTTATAGATGAAATTCACACCTTGATTGGTGCTGGAGGTGGTGATGGAGCCATGGATGCTGCAAATATCCTCAAACCTGCATTGGCAAGAGGAGAACTGAGAGCAGTTGGCGCAACGACCTTGAACGAGTACCAAAAATACTTCGAGAAAGACAAAGCATTGGTGAGAAGGTTCCAAACGGTAATGGTGAATGAGCCTTCTTTTGAAGATGCCGTTTCCATTCTACGTGGAATCAAAGAAAAGTACGAAAGTCACCACAAAGTGTTGATAAAAGATGAAGCAATTATCAGCGCAGTAGAACTTTCGCAACGATACATCACAGAACGACAGTTACCTGACAAAGCAATTGATTTAATTGACGAAGCTGCTTCAAAATTGCGCATGGAAATGAACTCCAAACCAGAAGAATTGGATGAAATTGAACGCAAAATTATGCAACTTGAGATTGAGAAAGAAGCAATTAAGCGAGAGAAGGATAAAAAGAAATTAAAAACTCTTGAAGAAGAACTCGCCAACCTTTCTGAGCAAAGAAATGCATTCATGGCGAAGTGGCAAGCAGAAAAAGACATCGTTGATGCCATCCAGAAAACAAAGGATGAAATTGAATCCTTTAGACTGGAGGCTGACCAAGCAGAACGTGCTGGCGACTACGGAAAAGTAGCAGAAATTCGCTACGGGAAGATCAAGGAGTCAGAAGAAGAACTGGAACGATTGAAAAGCGAATTAATCGAAAAGCAATCGGATTCTAAAATGATAAAAGAAGAGGTTGACTCCGAAGAAATCGCAGAAGTCGTGTCTAAATGGACGGGAATACCAGTCAGTAAAATGATTGAGAGTGAGAAGATTAAACTGCTTAAGTTAGAGGATGAGTTGTCCAAAAGAGTAGTCGGTCAGAAAGAGGCAATCACGGCTTTATCGGACGCCATAAGAAGATCTCGCGCAGGTCTGCAAGACGACAAAAAACCAATTGGATCCTTCATTTTCTTAGGAACAACTGGCGTTGGAAAAACAGAGTTAGCAAAATCATTGGCGGACTATTTATTCAACGATGAGAACGCAATGACGCGAATTGACATGAGTGAATACCAAGAAAAACACTCTGTCAGTCGATTGGTCGGAGCGCCTCCAGGATATGTTGGTTATGACGAAGGTGGACAATTGACAGAAGCTGTTCGGAGAAAGCCCTACTCTATTATTTTGCTAGACGAAATTGAAAAAGCGCATCCTGATGTGTTCAACGTTCTCTTGCAAGTCTTAGACGATGGTCGATTGACAGACAACAAAGGAAGAACGGTCAACTTTAAGAATACGATTATCATCATGACCTCTAACTTAGGTTCTGACATCATTCACTCCACTTTTGACAGTGTTTCTGAAGACCAGTACGAGAGTGTAGAAGAAGATGCAAAAGAGAAAGTGATGGATTTGCTGAAGCAAACCATTCGCCCTGAATTTTTGAATAGAATTGATGAAACCATCTTATTCTTGCCATTAACGAAGGAAAATATCGGTGATATTCTGACAATACAGCTGAACAACTTGAAGGCAAAATTAAAGCATCAAGGAATAAACTTGGTCATTAACCAAGATGCTTTTGACTGGATTGCAAAAATTGGTTACGACCCATTCTTTGGAGCAAGACCAATAAAACGTGTCATTCAGAAGCAAGTTATGAATGCGTTATCTAAAGCAATTCTGGCAGATGAATTAGATTTAGAAAAGAATGTTGTCATGGATTTATTCGATGAGAAAATCATTTTTAGAAAGCCAATTTCTGAAGAGGAAGAAGTGATACATTAATTATTAAAAACAATGATTTAAAAGAGTAAGTGAAAGCTTACTCTTTTTTTGTTGCTATATACTCAATGGATTTAGCTTTTTGGGTTTAAATTGAAGTTTTTTGTGTATTGTATTTACCTTTAGGGGTGTGGAATTCAAGACCGCGTGAAAGATTCGTGCAGCTTGAGGGGGGGGCTTATCAACTATTTCAAAATAGTTATATTTGAAGGATATAACGTTTTATCAATAATCAATTCTTTACAAGTAAAACAAATGCTCCATGTTTCAGCCCCAGCAATACTTTCGTTCATAACAAATTCAACATCTGAGAAATCTCCTCTTTTAAAAACATTAAAAGATCTAATCTCATAATTTTTCTCCAAAGAGAACTTTGGAATATTAACAAAAGTAACCTCATTAAATATTACCTTTTTTAAGTAATAAAATTCTGAGTCAGTAACCTCATAGTTAATTATCTTAAACTCTAACGAATGATTGTCAGTTCTTAGTAAAATACTCTCAAAAGATTCATCATGTAAGTCTAATCCTTCTAATATACCGGTCATATTTTTTTTTTACCCCAAGCTGCCACGCGAACCCTTACGCGTGACCTTGGTCATCATGACCAAATATAACACTTTTTCCCCAAATCACTTCTTTCTAACCCCCCAAGGTGGCGCACGAATAACCGCTGGTTCGAGATTTCATCTCGGACCGCAGTAAGCATATTTTGCGGTGAATGATTTTTGACTATTAAAGAAAAGCATCCATTGATATAGTTTTACTATCTTAGTTGTTCAAAGGATGAGTTTATGAATGACAATGTTACTCTTCCACAAGAAGTAATAATGAGTAAAATCTACATGATACGTGGACAGAAAATAATGCTGGATCGCGACTTGTCTGAATTATACCAAGTAGAGACAAAACAACTGAAACGTCAAGTGAGAAGAAACATCACACGATTCCCTGCTGACTTCATGTTTAAACTGACCAAAGAGGAGTATGAATTTTTAAGGAGCCAATTTGGCACCTTAAACAGAGGAGAACATTCAAAATACGCACCAATGGTATTTACAGAACAGGGTGTCTCTATGCTATCAAGTGTACTTAACAGTCAAACAGCAATCAATCTAAACATACAAATTATCAGAACTTTCACAAAAATGAGAGAGATGATTTTGACCAGTAAAGATTTGCTTCTCAAAATGGAACAGATAGAGAAAAGGTCTGACCAACAGGATGAAAGTATCGAAGTGATTTTTAGATATTTGAAACAGTTAATTAGTTTAGACAAGCAACCTAAAAAAGAACTCGGATATAAACCAAATGACAAGTAAATTTCACTACTAAACTTGCACTAAATCAGCCCCCTTCCAGATAGCACACGAATAAACGCTGGCTCGAGATTACCTTCGGTGCTACTTCGTGGTTCATCTCGGACCGTCTCCGGAAAAGTTCCAACTAATTATTAAAAAAAAGAGTAAGTGAAAGCTTACTCTTTTTTTGTTGCTATATTTACTAAAAAAGAGAGGACATCAATAATTGTTACTTGAGAATTCTAAAAAAAATACTCGTCTTATTAATTGCAATGGCATCTGTTGCTTCCATTTATTTTGCCATCAACATTTTTTATTTTGTAGAGAACGCCATTCCGAATAGCATTCGTTTAATGTCCTCCCTCCTATTGTTGGTTAACTTTTTGTTGATTTGGAGTTCTCAAGGAGCGAGTAAAAAAATAGTTTACACCTCACTCATTCTTGGTGCAACAACCACAACATTGCTACTCATCAACCTTTTCAATTTTTCTACAATTCCCTTAAGTTGGAATGTTATTCTTGCGTTATTGGTATTGCTTTCGGGAATATCTTTAATCACTCGAATAAAATTCACCAACAAACTCATTTTAGCAATGATTGGCTTATCTACTCTGTCTATGGAAGTGATTTTACTCCTAAAACTTGAAAACAGACTGTTTTTTGTGTGTTCTTTCGTTTTATTGTTGATTCTCACTGCGACTTCGCTGTTGTTTGTTTTTAGGAAGAGTTAATCATTCCAAATAACTACCATACCCAGACAACCTCTGCGACCAGTACTTTGAGGTCTCCACATTTGTAATGATTATGCCCTTGCTCGAACTCGAGTGAATCATCGTTAGCGGTTTTCCTTTCTCCGAAATAACCAATCCTACGTGAGAAATTCCAGAACCGTTGTCAAAGAATACCAAATCTCCTTTTTGCACATCTTTTTTCTTAATTTTATTTGCAGAAGTGTATTGATCAGAAGAACGTCTGGGTATTTTCTTGCCCGCATCTTGCATCATGTAACTCGTAAAGCCACTGCAATCAAAACCTTTCGGAGAAGATCCTGCCCATACATAAGGAACGCCGATGTAATTCTTCGCATGCGCAATAATAGACGAGCGTAAATCATTGCTTTTTGCATTCTCGGGAGAATTTTGAAGCTCTTGCTTATCTACTTTAACATTCTCATCGGGTAGTGTTGCCAAATCAAAATCGCCAAAAACATCCTCAATAACAGCTTGAACTTTCAAGAATTGATCCCCCTCACCCATTCTTTTCAAATCAGACGCCCAAGAAATTAAATCGCTTTTCAACCAAGCGATTTCATACATGTGCGCGTTGAATATTTTCGTGCCATTTTCAGAATGCTTCACTTCTAAGAACAACTTTTTTGCATCTTTCAAGGCAGAAGAATGCCTCATTAACCAAAATTTATTCTGCGCTAACTCAAACAGTGATAAACTCTTGTAATAGCTAGGCATCATTGAGAAATCATACTCTGGATTATCCAACAGACGATTCGCTTTTCTATGTACACGCTTATAGTGCTTCTGAGAAAAAAGCATTTCCAATTTATCAATCTTCGGGTTTTGCCCAAACGACTGAAAACTGAATAAAAAACCAACGATTAATAAAAAATATTTCCCCATAACTTAATTACCTATACAATATAACAAAAAATAAGCCATATTTCGACAAGCTCAACACAAGTAATACTATATGGATGACTAAAATCAATCCACGAATGAAAGTTTTGAGTATCGAGCAAGAGAATTGAGTGTGAAAAAAAGAGCATTGGAGCTTTAGAGCCTTCGAGCCTTGGACAACTTACAAGTAAAACCTACTCTACTCTGCGAACCTCTGCGCCTTCTCTGTGAAAAAACACACAACTATGGAAGTTAAATCACAATTTTTCTAAAAAAACAAAGCAAGACTTGTTACTAATTCAATAGTTTTGCCGTTATTAGTGTGCTATAAAAAATAAGGCATTATTCTTGTTTATAAACATGCAAACAATTAGACCAAATATGAAGTTATTATCTCTTATTACCATCTCCTTATTCCTATCAACAAGCTTTTTGCAAGCGCAGAATAGCAAAGTCGGAACAACTCTTAAATTTGATGAAGTGATCACAGCAATCGAGCGAATGTACGTTGATGAAGTGAACACAGACGAATTAACAGATGCAGCAATTGTTGCTTTGTTAGAGAAATTAGATCCTCATTCCACGTTTATTTCCAAAGAAGAAGTTTCTGGAGCCAACGAGAGAATCAATGGAAATTTTGTTGGAATAGGTATCCGTTTTCAAATTCTAAAAGATACTTTAATGGTGGTCGCAACTATTCCTGGAGGACCTTCAGAGAAAGTTGGCTTAATGGCTGGAGACAGAATTGTAACCATAGCTGACAGCAATGTTGCAGGCAATGGACTGAGAAATAGTGGCGTTAGAAAAAGACTTTTAGGCGATAAAGGAACGAAAGTTTCAGTTCAAATTAAACGCAAGAATGTTCCAGAATTACTTGATTTCACGATTACAAGAGATGTCATTCCCGTTCATTCTGTAGATGCGGCTTATATGGTTACGGATAAAACTGGATACATTAAAATGAACACTTTTTCACGAAATTCATTGGTTGAAGTTCAAGAAGGCATCAAAAAACTGAAGAAACAAGGTATGGAGAACCTCATTTTTGACCTTCAAGGCAACGGTGGAGGCTTGCTTTATACAGCCAAATATTTAGCTGATGAATTCTTAACTAGAGACAAGTTAGTCGTCTATTCTAAAGGTCGCGTTCAACCTCGAATTGACTTAAACACAGAACGAAAAGGTCTTTGGGAAGAAGGGAACTTAATTATTCTCACGGATGAAACTTCTGCTTCTGCGAGTGAGATTTTATCAGGAGCAATTCAAGATTGGGACAGAGGACTAATCGTTGGAAGAAGAACTTTTGGTAAAGGACTTGTGCAACGACCTATCGACTTGTCCGATGGATCTCAAATTCGATTAACGATTGCTCGCTACTACACACCAAGTGGTCGTTTCATTCAAAAACCTTATGACGATGCAAAAGCTTACGAAAATGACCTGATTGAAAGGTACAGGCACGGAGAATATACGAACCAAGATTCAATCCAACTGCCTGATTCACTCATGCACAAGACTTTGATTAAAAAGAGAGACGTCTTTGGAGGTGGTGGAATCATGCCTGACTTTTTTGTTCCACTCGATACAACTGGCATCAGTGATTATTTCACAAAGTTAGTGAGAGGAGGTCACCTGAACGCATTTACATTGACTTACACAAATAAAAACAGAAAGGCAATGAAGGAGCAATACCCAGAATTTGCAGATTTCAAGAAGAAATTCAAAGTGGATAAAAACATTATTCATGAATTGGCAGCTTATGCGCAGAAAGAAGATTCTACATTAGTTTTTGACGAAGAAGGATACCACGAGAGTGAATTCTTGCTGAAACTAAGAATCAAAGCGATTTTTGCTCAAAATCTATGGAGTTTCAAAGAATTTTATGAAATTTACAACGAATCAAATGAAATTCTGCAAAGAGCCGTTGAGATTATTGAGTCGAAAGAATACGACAAAGCAGGATTGGAATAAAAATAGAATTAAATAAACGAGTCATCATGAAATTACAATTTTTAACATTAGCACTACTCGCAGGATTGGTTTCTTGCGATTCTTCTTCAGAAACTTTTGAGGCAAAAACGGGAGAAGTTACCTCCTCCATTTCTTCAGGTTCACTTTCTGATGAAGAACTCAAAGAGAACCTCAAAGAAATTGAAGCCGAAGAGAAGTTGCGTCAGGAAGAAATTGCGGCAACAACCACGACTTTGGTTTTTGATAAATTATCGCACGATTACGGCGATGTTTTGCCTAACACAGACAATGAAACGGTTTTCACTGTGACCAATACCGGAGAGCGTCCACTAATTATTGAAGATGTATCTGCAAGTTGTGGTTGCACCACTCCCGAAAAACCAGAAGAACCTATTTTACCAGGGCAATCAGACGTTATTCGCGTTGTATTTCATCCAAAACCAGGTCAGATCAATGAGATTAAGAAAACGGTTACCGTAACGGCGAATACTGTTGAGAAGATACATATGTTAGAGATTAGAGCTTTTGTGAGGGAGTAGTTCAAAACGTATCATAATCTAGGTTAAAATTATCGTTACGGCATTGTTTCTTATAAGTAAGTTGCGGTTATTTATCAATAAGCATTATCTTTAAGGTAATATTTACATAATAATAATGAAACGAATCAATGTAACCGAAACATACCTACCTCCAAAGGAAGAATATTTTGAATTAATATCTAAACTATGGGAAACAAGATGGTTGACTAATCGTGGGGAATACACTTTAAAATTAGAACACGATTTAAAGCAATATTTAGGTTCTAGCGCCCTTCCATTACTGGTTAACAATGGAACAATTGCTCTTCAAATTGCTATAAAATCTTTAGGCCTAAAAGGAGAAATCATCACCACTCCTTTTACATACATTGCAACGTCATCTTCCATCATTTGGGAACACTGTACACCTGTTTTTGTTGACATTGACTCTGATAGCTTCAACATTGACCCAAGACTTATTCAAGATAAGATTACAGATAAAACATCAGCTATAATGGCTGTCCATGTTTTTGGGAACCCTTGTAAGGTTGAGGAAATTAATAAAATTGCAAAAAAAAACAACCTAAAAGTTATTTATGATGCTGCGCACTGCTTTGGTGTAAAATATAGGGGTAAGTCAATCTTTGACTACGGTCATATTTCAACCTGTAGTTTCCATGCTACTAAGTTATTTCATACTGGAGAAGGGGGTGCTATTTTTTGTAATGAAGCAATAAACAGCGATACAATTTTCTATCATCACAATTTTGGTCATGACGGTCAAGAACGTTTTTTTGGACTTGGAATAAATGCAAAAATGAACGAGTTGAATGCTGCAATGGGAGTTTCACTTTTACCATACATGGAAGGAGCTATAGGTAAACGTAAGCATATTTCTGAAAGTTATGATGAGCTACTCGATTTTTCTAAGCTGGAGAAACAAAAAATAAGAGAAAACACTGATTACAATTACTCTTATTATCCGATTACTTTTGAATCTGAGGATACTCTTCTAAGGACGAAAGAAGCACTTAATGAGAATAATATTTTTCCAAGAAGGTATTTTTATCCATCTTTGAATACTATTGGCTATCTGAAAGGTGAAAAAATGACTAATTCAGAATCTGTTGCTAAAAGAATCCTCTGTTTACCTCTGTTTCCTCAACTGGAGGATGAACAAATTACACGAATTATTACAATTATTAATTCTCAAACGAGTGACAAATAAAATTTAATTTTATGATAAACATTGTAGTATTTGGAGCGGGGCTGCATGCCAATGTCTGTATTGACATAATTGAAAAAGAATCTAAATATAAAATAGTTGGAATTATTGATTCAAGAGCTGAAGTTAACTCAATTGTACATAACTATCCGATAATTGGAAGGCAAGAGAACCTATCTAAGTTACAAATAGAATATAAATTTAATGCTGGTATTATTGCAATAGGAGATAACTACTCTAGGTCAATTGTTAAGAATTCTATTTTAAACATGGATGCAAAATTTAAATTTATTAATGCAATTCATCCAAACGCAATAATCGGGAAGAACGTTAATTTAGGGGTTGGAATTGTAATAATGGCTGGTGTTATAATCAATCCTGAATCAAAAATTGAAGATTTTTGTATTCTAAATACTGGAGCACAACTTGAACACAACTGCTTTATGGGTCAATTTTCTCATTTGTCCGCAGGGTCGATTACGGGAGGAAAGGTTTCAATTGGTCAATTTTCAGCAATAACATTGGGAGTAATAATTCTTGACAGAATAACAATAGGAGAGAACACTGTTGTAGGCTCTGGATCAATTGTCTTAAATAACCTTCCCGACAACGTTCTAGCTTATGGTCAGCCAGCGAAAGTAATAAGATCAAGAAAACTCAATGATAGATTTCTTAAATCCAATTAAATTTTGTTAATCTAGTTTTGTTGCTCTAACACTTAAAGTAAACTCCTTGTCTGGATATGTTGGGAATTTAATCTGTGAAGTTTTAAAATTGGCATTTTCAATATAGACTGCACACATTGTATTCGAGACATGGTACAAATTCTTATGATATTCTTCTGGAATTCCATCTAAAATTGCTTTCATCGTAGTGTACCTAACATCTTCCGTATTAAAAGCATAATCATGCCATACAATAATTGATTGTGATTCTCTTCTTAAATTGAACACTTTCTTGGTGTCATTTAACACTCCACCGTATGAATGATCTCCATCAACAAAAATCAAGTCAAATTTCTTATTCAAAGAGCTAAAATCAAATGTGTGAGAATTCGCTTCTATCACAGTTAAGTTCTCAAGGTCTTTGGAGAACACCCCATGTACGTCCGCAAAGCTATCAGGGTAACCAAGTCCTTTCATATCTTCAGCAGAAAGAGTAATCGACAGACACTCTTCAACAACATCCGAAACATTGGCAAGACTCTCACCTCTCCAACTACCGATTTCCATGTACGAACACTTATCAAATGATTTAGCAAGACCACGTAGAAGAACTAAGTCAGTAATTAATGATGTTCCAGTAAGAAAACTATATCTTCTGATTTTATCATCTAAGTTTGGAAGTAAATCCAAAATATTGATCGTTGGCAATTGTTCAAGGTTGTATTTTTTCTTGATAATTGATTTATGATATTTTTGTTGCTGTACTTTAACTCCTTCTTTCAAAACAGCAAAAGGATTGTTAAATAAAACTTTAAAACCTTCTTTCTTATTCATCTACTATCTTTTTTCGCTCACAATATACTATTTTACCCAATAATTAGAGGCTTATTTTTTGAGAATGTATTTTTTGATTTTTACGCCATAATTAACAACCTCCGGCTCTATGTTGAGAGTGAAAATTGGAATAAAAACTAAGAGCGTATAAACTCCAGAATTTACAAAAATTGTGATAATTCTATTATCAAACGAAAAATGATACATTTCGAACATCAAACCAATGCCTCCAAAGAGTAATATTACAAATAATTGACTCAACCTGAAAGGATTAATCTTGAAAGAAATCCAGACAAATATTAATCTTGCCAAATTGTACCCCACAAGTGCAATCGTAGTCGAAATTGCAGCGCCACTTATTCCCCATTTCGGGATCAAAATTAAATTTAGAACAAGTACAGTGGCCATCAGTGAAAGAGTGAAAATTAAATCGTACTTATATTTGTTAGAAGTAACAAATATTGTCCCATTCAACCCCATGTACATGTCGAATAATTTTCCAATCATCAAAAACAAAAATACATTTACCCCTGATTGAAAATCACTCGGTAAAAAACTAAAAAGTTCTATACGATTAATCCAAATTCCAAAAAACATAAAAAGTCCTAAAACAAGAGTTACGGAGCTCATTCTTTTGTATAGCTCATTCATTTTACTCATGTTTTTACTTTTCCAATATTCCGTAATAATAGGATTACTAACTCTTAACAAGGACCTATATGGTATCGATAATACACTCGTTAGATATAAAATAGTAGTGTATATACCTGTCTCTTTAAGACCTAAAATACTCGCAATCATTACCGTGTCCAATGTGATAACTACAATAGCCCCCATAGAGTTAACATAACTATACAATGAATAAGAATATATTATCTTCTTAAATTTTTTACTAATTCTAATTGATTTTAATGAGAAGTCACCTTCTCCAATATACTTTAGATAAACAAAAAGAACTATTGGAGGAAGAAAGTAGGAAAGTGAAATTAGTAAAACGAAATGCCTAAAGGGTATAACATTGAAATAGTATAGCCCAATAAGAATAGTTGTCAATATCCTTAAACCAATATCATTTACAAAAACAGATATTGTATTCTTAAATAGACTTCGTAAATAGTTGTCAAATAACAGATAAAAACCAAAACCAATGCCTACCGGTAAAACGTAATAATAGAACTTTATAAAAAGTGCAGATTTAAGTTCATAAAACGAACTAATTTGTTCTTTAAATAAAATGAAAATAAAACTAAACAGCCCAATCCCCGTCAATACGACAAGTAAATTAAAAACTAAAAAACCATAATCATTATTCTTCTCATTTTTAAAGAAGGGATAGAATCTCCATATACTATATATACTACCTAAATTGGTGAATTGAGCGAAGAGAATACCAACAGATAGAATTAGGTTTATCAACCCAATTTCCTCCGTTGATAAAATAATAATAAACAGGAAGCCCTTGTTTAAGTATCCAACTATTAATCCAATGTAAGAAATCAAGGTTGTTCTTAGAGCGTCTTTTTGAATTATCCCCATACTTAGTCTAAATTGTTAAAAAAATCAGATTCTCTTGATAATTCATTCTTCAGTGCTTGAAAATTTTCCTTTTTTTGAACACTTGAAAGGTTCATTTCTTTTCTTTCAAGGTGAGTTTTGAAATCTTTTTCAAATGAGAAAACTCTAACACCAATTTTTAACAGCCAATTGTAAATCAAATTATTTTCATTCATATATAGTTTTGACCCATTCGCTATTAAATAAAAAATATTTCCCAATGCTTGTTGCCTACTATGTAGCATTACTGCCGTATTGAATGAATTCAGCCATTCATAATATTTATTTAAAGGCATCATTTCTTCAATGAACGTCACTTTTGAATTTATATGTCTTTTAAAATTCTTTTTAACATACTTTTTGTAACCCAACTGATCTCCGTATGAAAAAGACAACGCTATTTCACCTTCAAATTTTACACCTTTCATAATTGGTAAAAAATCAAGATGATTATTTTCCACAGCGGAAGAATTCCCGAGTAAAATTTTATTCATTGAACCATCTAGTCGACTTTCTTTAAAGGGAAATACATCTCTAAACTTAAAAAATTTATAGTACTTAAATTCTGGCAAAGTAAAATTCTTATTAATAAAATTATACTCATCTTCAATGTACCATAATAAACTGTCAATCCTTTTCACAGAATCCAACATCATCTTTTCTGGAGTTACGATTCGTTTAACATACTTATAATAGAAATTTCTAAATTCAATTCTGTATCTATAACTCCAATTATATCGCATCCACCTTTTAGTTTCAGGAAGAAAAATATTCTTTCTAAAAGAATTTATTTGTTGATAAACATCTCCTCCGAAAAAATACCAAAAATGTTTCACATTCGAATTAGACTGAACAATTAATTCAGATTTGGTATAGTCTAAAAAATAGTGAATCACATAATCAGATTCATTTATAATACTTAGTAATTTTGTTTTCCCAAACTGATCGATTGAAAACTTGCAATAACCGCCCTGAACTTCAAATACATTCGCGTTGTGCAAATCAAGAAGAATAAAGTTGTTTTTATAATTTCTTCCCAATACTGACTCTTGAATCCAGCCTAAAAATGATTTACTATTAACAATATGTGTTATTGTTTTCAAATCAATCCCTCAACTTAGCCGATGAATAAAACATCCAGCCAAACAGCAAGAACAAAACTACGGTCCCACCAATCGCCATAATCGATGCCGTTTTATACTTTGGTACATCATACACAAATGACACCTTATGTTTCCCTTTTTCCAATTCTAATCCACGGAGAATGTAATCTACCTTGATGATTTCTTGTTCTTTGCCATCAATCAAGGCTTTCCAACCGTCGGGGTAATAAATTTCAGAGAAAATAGCCAATTGCTTTTCATCCAATTCAATTTCATAGTCGATTTGGTTGGGTTTATACATCGTCATCTTGGCTTGACCTTCTCCAGAATATTTCTTTGTAGTCAATTTGTCTGCCTCTGACTTCAATAACACCGCTTCTTCACGTGGGTTAAAATCATCCACCACCGTAATTGACACAAGTGGTCTAAAAGAATTTGCCGTGTCAAGTTGTAAAGTTAAAGCAGGAACCAGGTTTGTTTGACCATTTGCATCCATAACTAAGAATGCTTCCATTCCTTTAGCCATTCCATTGGACAACTGCAAAGGCAGCGTGTCATTTCCTGGTGTTATGTAACTCATTTTTTCGAGGCCATAAACAGTAGCGGTTTTCATCTCTTCATCGTTGATTATGAGACGACCTGTACTCTTGTTTTCTAGCTTAAATTCTGCTCCGAGTGCTCTAATTTCATCATTCGGAGTATCCTTTTCTTTAATCGTCTTCACAAACCATACATTGCCAATCACAGTTAGGTTAGGTCGCATATTTTCGCCTTGTATAAAATATTTCACATTCATCATGTCAAAAATTTTATTATTTCCATTTGCAATTTGAAATTCAAATAAATTTTGAATATTTCTCAATTTCGCCCCATGATAACCCCCTAAACTTTTATGAAAATAAGAAGGACGAGAACTGCTCCAAGGGTTATTGTAAGAGAATACTCTATAATTTGTAGCGAAATTTAATTCGGAAAATTTATAGGACTCAATCACTCTTCTTTTGCTCACACCGGAGTATTCTAACTCTGATGCTCTTGTTTTACCTAGCTTCTCCCCTTCTTCAATAACTTTTTGAATCACGGGATCCTTCGCTTCTGCAGCCATAATTTGCAAATCAGCCATGATTGTCGAAATGGGGTAGTTCACCTCTTCTTTTGGCATCCAATGTTTCAATTTTCCTGTTTTCTCATCCTCATCAGCATGTAAATAATTTCGCCCAACTGGAATTAAGTCTGCCATCACTAAGATTGCAATTCCCGCAACAACGGCCATCGTTGGAACTGAAGTATAGAAATACAAGGCAAAAGCAATGATAGTAAAAAGGGAAAAAATCAATGAACGATTCATAGAATTCTGATAAATTTCTTGTCGCACACCCCTTACAGCAGAAAATTGTTCTTCCGCTCTATCTATTTCTCCATCAACGATTGCTTTTATTTGCTGAGGGTTGTTCAAATCAATTTGATTCTGCGCTAGTTGTTCTGGAGTTAAGTTCTTCAATTGGTTCATCACACCACTTTCTACTTGCGTAATATTTTCTCGCTCTTTAGAAGATGAATAATTGTCTCCTAAACCAATGAACTTTAAACCCAAAAGAAAAACAACGAAACCACCAGCAACAATCAGAAAAACTTTATTTTTAGATTTCAACTCTTCTCGTTTCTTGAAAAGCATGTCTAAAAACAATACAGCAATCAACGGAACAATCAATTCAATCAAGACCATAACAATAGTCACCGTTCTAAATTTGTTGTAGCCGGGAATGTAATCAATGAAAAACTCAGTCAATCCCATGAAATTCTTACCCCAAGACAACATTAGCGCCAAAACACCGACACCAAAGAAGACCCATTTCCGTTTATCTTCTAAAAACACAAGGCCAAGAATCATAATGAATAACATGACGATTCCAACGTAAGTTGGGCCGCCAACTGCAGGTTGTTCTCCCCAATAAACACCATAAGGTGCAGATAGAATAGAATTAATTTCACCTTTCGTACGGTCTGAGTTTTCAACCATTTCTGCAAAATTAGAATTTGCCAAAGCAACAGATTGAGAACCTTTTACATAAGGAGAAAGAAGTGTAAATGATTCTCCAACTCCATAACTCCATGTTGTGATATAGTCTTTATCCAAACCGGCTGTATTTTTTGTAGCAGAAGTCCCGTCCGGGTTAATAGTTATGTCATTCCCACCCCTTATCGTGTGTTTTGCATAGTCGTTGGTGAGAGTAAGGTTACCATAGTTAATGAACAATGCTAATAAGTAGACTCCGATTAAAGAACCGCTGACGATGGCAAAATGCTTCAATTTTTTTGCTTTAAGTGCTCGAAATAATTCATAAAACCCCAAGCCGAGCAAAAGTATTCCCAAGTAATAAGTCACTTGTAAATGATTACTTGCCAGCATAAAACTCATAAACAATCCTGAAAGTGCTACCCCCCATTTCCAGTTGACTCTATAAGTCATAATAAATGCACCAAGCAAAGGAGCCATCAAGGCAACAGTTGTTGCTTTAGAATTATGACCTGCTTGAATGATAACTATTTCATAAGTGGCAAAAGCAAAGGCGACAGCTCCAACAAATGCAACGATTGGCTTCACTTTTAAGCAAAGGGCTAGAATATAAAAGCCCAAAAGATGCAAAAGAAAAATTCCAGTTGGAACACCAAAAAATCGTAAAAAACCAATTATACCTTTCTGAAAAATATTTCCTTCGTATAAAACAGAAATTTGCGTTGCCGGCATTCCACCAAACATGGCATTCGTCCAAAGGGGTTCATCATCGAATTTCTCTCTGAATTTTGCCACTTCATTGGACATTCCTTTGAATTGTTCAACATCATGTTGTTTTAAGGAGTAGCCATCGAATTCAGGAGAAAAATAAGAGAACATTAAGATCAAAAACACTGCAATAACGGCAAAATGCTGCCAATTCTTTTTAAGGAAACCTGATACGTTCATAGTCTATGTTATAACTTCTTTTTATTAAAGTCCTAAATATAATCAAAATGTAATTCTAAGAATGATTTGAGATTATTATTTCAATCAATCTCCTCGAAATCTACGTCCTCAATGTCATTTTTTTTTGAAGATTGCTTCACAATTTTTGTCTTTCCGATATTCTGCTTCGCTTTTTGTTTGGCATCTTCGAATTCTCTTTTAGAAGCATTCATTTCTCGTTCTTCTTCCATATTGCGCTTTGCTGTCATAAATTGACCTAAAAAGCGCAATAAAAGGATAACTCCTACGATAATTAAGAGCATTCTAAATAAACCCGGTATACTTGCCTCAACTATCATTACTTAGACAAATGCATATTTCGTTCAGAATATATTTTTAAGAAAAATGGATCTCGCAAAGTATCAATGAATTGTATTGCCTCTCCTGTCGATTTCATTTCTGGCCCCAATTCTTTCTTCACATCAGGGAATTTCTCATAAGAAAACACTGGAATTTTAATAGCATAGCCCTTTTTCTTTGGTTGGAAGTTAAAATCTTTGACCTTCTTCTCTCCTAGCATTACTTTCGTAGCAAAATTCACATAAGGTTCATCGTAGGCCTTTGCAATAAAAGGAACTGTTCGAGATGCACGTGGATTTGCCTCAATGACATAAACGATATCATCTTTGATGGCAAATTGAATATTCATCAACCCAACAGTCTTCAATTCTACCGCAATTTTTCGCGTAATGTCATCGATTTGCTCCATGACAAAATCTCCTAAATTGTACGGAGGCAAAACTGCATAAGAATCACCTGAGTGAATCCCAGCAGGCTCGATGTGTTGCATCACTCCAATGATGTAAACATCCTCTCCATCGCAAATTGCATCAGCTTCTGCTTCGATTGCTCCGCCTAAAAAGTGATCCAAAAGAATTTGATTTCCAGGCATCTCATTGAGAATATCAACCACATGATGTTCTAATTCATCTCTATTGATAACAATTTTCATTTTCTGTCCACCTAAAACATAAGAAGGACGAACTAGCAAAGGAAAACCTAAGTCATTTGAGAGCTCCAAGGCTTGTTCCGCACTTTCAACAATGCCATATTTCGGGAAAGGAATGTTATTATCTTCCAAAACTTTGGAAAAACGACCTCTATCTTCTGCTAAATCGAGAGCGTCATAACTTGTTCCAAAAATTTTGATACCGTAACGTTCAAGTTTTTCGGCCAATTTTAATGCCGTTTGTCCTCCTAACTGAACAATAACGCCGTCTGGTTTTTCGTGTTGAATAATATCAAAAATATGTTCCCAGAAAACAGGTTCGAAATACAACTTATCGGCTGTGTCAAAATCTGTTGAAACTGTTTCAGGATTGCAGTTAATCATGATGGTTTCATAACCGCATTCTTTTGCAGCCAAAACTCCATGTACACAACTGTAATCAAATTCAATTCCTTGCCCAATTCTATTCGGACCAGAACCTAAAACGACTACTTTTTTCTTATCAGAAACAATGCTTTCATTTTCGTATTCAAAAGTCGAGTAATAATAAGGAGTCTCTGCTGGAAATTCTGCAGCACAGGTATCTACTATCTTATAGACACGTTGAATATTGAATTCTTCTCTTTTTTTATAAACCTCAGATTCTAAACATCTCAGAAGGTGTGCAACTTGTCTGTCCGCGTACCCTTTTTGTTTCGCTTCAAAGAGTAAATCTTTAGGTAGGTTCTCTAAATTGAATTTCTCTATCTTCTTTTCTAGTCCAATTAAGTCCTCAATTTGACGCAAGAACCAAGGGTCTATTTTTGTCTTCTCATGAATTGTATTGAAAGGAATCCCGAGTTTAATTGCGTCATAAATATGAAACAATCTATCATAACTCGGATGTTCTAAACTATGCAAAATTTTGTTCTGGTCAGTCAATTCTCGTCCGTCTGCTCCTAGCCCATTTCTTCCAATCTCGAGGGATTGACATGCTTTTTGCAATGCTTCTTGGAAAGAACGACCTATTGCCATCACTTCTCCAACTGACTTCATTTGAATACCTAATTCGGTATTAGTTCCTGGGAATTTATTGAAATTCCAACGTGGAATTTTCACAATCACATAATCCAATGTTGGTTCAAATAGCGCCGAAGTTGTCTTGGTGATTTGGTTATTCAGTTCATCTAAATGGTAACCGATGGATAATTTCGCAGCAATTTTAGCAATCGGATAACCTGTTGCTTTTGATGCCAATGCTGAAGAACGCGAAACACGAGGATTGATTTCTATGGCAATCACATCTTCGTTCTCATCAGGAGAAACTGCAAATTGCACATTGCAACCGCCTGCAAAATTACCGATAGAACGCATCATTTTGATGGCCATGTCGCGCATTTTCTGAAAAGTAGTGTCGGAAAGCGTCATTGCCGGGGCAACGGTGATTGAATCTCCTGTATGAACACCCATTGGATCGAAATTTTCAATCGAGCAAATGATGACAACATTGTCATTGCTATCACGGAGCAACTCCAATTCGTATTCTTTCCAGCCGAGCAATGCTTTATCAATCATTACTTCATGAATGGGTGATAATTGTAAACCTCGTTCTAATAAAGTATCAAATTCTTCTGGGTCATGAACAATAGATGCTCCTGCTCCACCCAAAGTGTAGGATGCTCTAACGCATAATGGAAAACCATATTCTTGCGCAATTTCTTTTCCTTGTAAGAATGATTTAGCAGCCTGTTGCGGTGCCATTGGAATATCAATATCTATCATCAAATCGCGAAAAGCTTCTCGATTCTCTGTAATTTCAATCGCATCAATGTCCACTCCTATTATATCCACTCCAAATTCTTCCCAAATACCAAGTTCTTGGCATTTGATGCATAAATTCAACCCTGTTTGACCACCCATTGTTGGTAAAACAGCATCAATTTTGTGCTTTTTCAGAATTTCAACAACACTTTCAGGCTCCAAAGGTTTAAGATAGATATTATCTGCCACGACCTTATCCGTCATGATTGTTGCTGGGTTGGAATTAATTAGGGTAACTTCAATTCCTTCTTCTCTCAAAGATCTTGAAGCTTGTGATCCAGCATAGTCAAATTCACATGCTTGACCTATCACAATTGGTCCAGAACCAATAATTAGTATGGACTTAATCGAATTATTTTTCGGCATTTTATGCTCGCTTTTAAAAGGTTCAACTCTCGCTATTATTAGCGCTAAATCGAACACAAAATTATGCAATAAAACTGAATGTACAATTACTTTATCGGTTAAGTTTTCGAGAGGTTGTTAACAATTTGACTTAACAACTTTTTTCCATTCAGACAACAAGGTAAACGCATTTTAATATTTGTTAGCGCCTTTAGCGGTTGGCTTTTAACTTACCCCGCTTCGAAATGCTTTTTTTTGAATACATTTTTTAGTCTCGGAAGAAAAAACACGGAGATTTCTTATTCTCAACTAAGAATCAAGCTAAAAGCCAACCGCTAAAGACCATTAATCAGGAAGGGGATTAATATTTAAAATGCACTTGTCTTAATTCAAGCATTCATATTTCACTTATTGTTTTTGAGAAAATTGTATCTTTGTTTTATGCAAGAAATCCTCTCAACCATCCAGATTGAACAAAAAATCAATCGTTTAGCCCATCAATTGTTAGAAAATTGTTTTGAAGAAAAAGAAATTTTTATTGGTGGAATTGTTGGTAATGGTGTTGTTCTTGCCAATAGAATAGCAAAAGTAATTCGTGAGAATTCTGACTTAACCGTTCACGTTTTTGACATTCAGGTTGACAAATCAGAACCTTGGGCAAATAAAATTACGTTGACAGAAGATAAATCCCGCCTTGAGAATGGATACATTGTTTTGGTGGATGACGTTCTTAAATCGGGAAAAACAATGCAATATGCACTCAACGAATTGTTACAATTCCCAACGAAAGCAATTAAAACCTTGGCTTTGGTTGATAGACAACACAGAAGATTCCCTATCAAAGCAAATTTTGTTGGATTGAGTCTTTCGACCACTTTAAAAGAGCATGTAGAGGTTGTTTTGTCAGAAAAAGAACAAAAAGCGTACTTGGTATGACAGATAGAATTACGGAATCATCTTCCAATCACAATGATTTGGATAAAATGTCAACGAAAGAGTTGATTTTAAATATCAATAACGAAGACAAAACGGTTGCTCATTCTATAGCAGAAATTCTCCCAGAAATTGAAAGTTTCATCGATGCTTGTTATTTAAGAATGAAAAACGGAGGTCGTTTATTTTACATTGGCGCAGGCACTAGCGGACGATTAGGCATCGTTGATGCCAGTGAATGCCCTCCCACTTTTGGCGTTGACCATGGCGTGGTTGTTGGCTTAATGGCAGGTGGAGACAAAGCAATGCGAAAAGCAGTCGAGTTCGCAGAGGACAGTGCCAGTCAAGGCTGGATAGATTTGCAAGAACACAGCATCACTAAAAAAGACACCGTAATCGGCATTGCCGCATCTGGGACAACACCTTATGTTATTGGTGCCATTGAAAAAGCGAACGAGAATGGATTATTAACGGGCTCTATCACTTGCAACCCTGGAAATCCAATTGCAAATGCCGCTCAACATGAAATGACAGCAGTTGTAGGTCCTGAATTTGTAACTGGAAGCACTCGAATGAAGTCTGGAACAGCACAGAAGTTGATTTTAAATATGATTAGTACTTCTTTGATGATCAAACTAGGTCATGTCAAAGGAAACCGTATGGTGGACATGCAATTGAGCAATAATAAACTCGTTGACAGGGGAACAAAGATGATTATGGAAGCTGTTGATGTGAGTTATGAAAAAGCAAAGGAAGCGCTGTTGGAATATGGTAGCGTGAGAAAGGCGGTAAGCGAAATGAAAAGTGAAAAGTGAAAAATTAAGCTTAACCCTACCTTCGTCTTTTCGCTCTATTTTCTGCCATTTTCTCTGCAACTTTATTCTATCATACTATATCTTTATAAAAAAAAGTGACAAGCCATTCCTAACTCATCACCTTTTTTCTAATTGCTCTTGCCTCAAGACTCTTGCTCAAAACTCCAAACTCCTAACTGGTTGCCGAGCTGACCCCGCTGAGCGAAGCGTTGCACAGAGCTTGCCGAAGTATCGAAGTATGTCGAGGCACTATTTCTCCTCTTCCTTCGAAGCTTTCTTCTTTTTTCCTTTAATAATATCAATCGTCAACTCTTTTGCATCTTTTTTGAAATCAATCTTAATCGTATCTCCTTCTTGCAATTTTGAATTAACTATTTCTTCCGCCAAAGGATCCTCAATCAACTTCTGAATTGCTCTTTTCAACGGTCGCGCACCAAATTTCTCATCGTAACCTTTATCCACGATGTAATCTTTCGCAGAATCCGTTAATGAAATTGCATAACCCAAATCATTGATTCTTCCGTATAATTTCTCTAATTCAAGGTCAATGATTACATGAATATTTTCTCTAGAAAGAGAATTAAACATAATCATATCATCAACACGATTCAAGAATTCTGGAGCGAATGCTTTTCGCAATGCTGCGTGAATAACTGCTTTTGAATTCTCTGCTTTTTGATCAGATTGAGATTTCGTTCCAAATCCAACGCCTGTCCCAAAATCTGCTAATTGTCGAGCACCGATATTGGAAGTCATGATCAGAATCGTGTTCTTGAAATCGATTTTTCTTCCTAATCCATCAGTCATGTGACCATCATCTAAGGCTTGCAGCAATAAATTGAACACGTCTGGATGCGCTTTTTCAATTTCATCTAATAAAACGATAGAATAAGGCTTTCTTCTGATTTTTTCAGTCAATTGACCTCCTTCTTCATATCCGACGTATCCTGGAGGAGCTCCAACCAATCTTGAAATAGAGAATTTCTCCATGTATTCTGACATGTCAATACGAATCAATGAATCTTGCGAATCAAATAAATACTGCGCCAGAACTTTTGCCAATTGCGTTTTTCCAACTCCAGTGGGGCCTAAGAAGAAAAAGGAACCGATTGGTTTATTGGGGTCTTTCAATCCTGCTCGATTTCGTTGGATGGCTTTCACAACCTTATCAACGGCCTCATCTTGACCAATAACTCTGCTTTTAATTTCTTCCGCCATGTTTGCCAAGCGACCCGTTTCCGATTCAGAAATCCGAGTCACAGGAACACCACACATCATAGAAACCACCTCTGCAACATCATTTTCGGTAACTAAAACGCGGTTCGACTTAGAATGCTCTTCCCATTCTTTCGTAGCAAGGTCTAACTCCTCAATAAGCTTACGTTCTGTGTCTCTTAATTCTGCCGCTTTTTCATATTGCTGAGATTTTATAACTTCATTCTTCTCAACTTTTAAGTCCTCAATTTTCTTTTCAACATCAACGATAGCTTTGGGCACATTGATATTTGTAATGTGAACTCGAGAACCGACTTCATCCAATGCATCAATCGCTTTGTCCGGAAGATGTCTGTCTGTGATATAGCGTTCTGTCAAAGTCACACACGCCTTAATTGCTTCTTCTGTATAAGTAACAGAATGATGATCTTCGTATCGTTCCTTTATATTATCTAAAATCTGAATCGTTTCTTCCGTATTTGTTGGTTCAATAATAACCTTCTGAAAACGTCTTTCAAGCGCACCATCTTTTTCGATGTGTTGTCTGTATTCATCTAAGGTTGTTGCTCCAATTGCTTGCAGTTCTCCTCTTGCCAATGCTGGTTTCAGCATGTTTGATGCATCTAATGAACCAGAAGCACCACCAGCACCAATTATTGTGTGAATTTCATCGATAAATAAGATAACGTCAGGATTTTTTTCAATTTCCTGCATTACCGCCTTCATTCTCTCTTCAAATTGACCTCTGTATTTCGTTCCTGCCACTAAAGAAGCAAGATCAAGGGATACAATTCGTTTTCCAAAGAGAATTCTCGAAACCTTACGTTGTACAATTCTCAATGCCAAACCTTCGGCAATGGCACTTTTCCCAACACCGGGTTCACCGATAAGAATAGGATTATTCTTCTTTCTTCGTGAAAGAATTTGACTCACTCGTTCAATTTCTTTTTCACGACCAACAATAGGGTCCAATTTATCCTCTTCTGCCATTTTGGTCAAATCTCGACCGAAATTATCCAAAACAGGCGTTTTTGATTTTGATTCCCCGCTCTTCTTTGGAGCCGTGTATGATTCTTCGGGACCATCTGCTTCTGCTCCACCAGGGAATTCAGCCTTTGGTAAAATATCTTCGTCTTTCATTATATCTAATTCGTCTTTTACATTATCATAAATAACACCATACTTATTTAATATACTGCAAGCTACGCTTTCTTCATTCTTAAGAATAGACAAAAGCAGGTGTTCAGTTCCAATCATTTTACTTTTACTCAATTTAGCTTCAAGATAAGTCAATTTCAGTACGCGCTCAGCTTGCTTCACCAAAGGAATGTTCGCTAAATCCTGAGAACTCTTCACTTCAGAAGAAGAAGAGGAATTCAAATTTTGCTCAATTTCTTTTCTAATTAACTTCAGGTTCAATTCGAATTCTCGCAGAACGACAATTGCCTTCCCATCACCTTCTCGAATTAAACCAAGCAGCAAATGTTCTACCCCTATAAAGTCATTACCCAAGCGAAGAGCTTCCTCTCTGCTATAGCTTATTACATCTTTTACTCTCTGCGAAAACTTTGCTTCCATATTTCTTAACTTCTATATTCTTGACGCAATAACATCAAATATCTTACCATAAAAATGGTCATAATATATCACTTACAAATATACAACGAATAAAATTGTTAATAAGTCAACCGTTTAACCAATTTTCCACAGATTTTTGTTAGTAAATAGCTGAAAAATAATCTGCCATTCTTCGGATTAATTCACTAATTTCGAGGCTTGCATTTAACACACCAATTTGGTGACAAAATAAATTAATTAGAAGATGGCAGACGGAGAAAGAATTATCCAAATTAACATCGAAGATGAAATGAAATCAGCTTACATTGATTATTCAATGTCAGTGATTGTTTCAAGAGCATTACCAGATATTCGCGATGGATTTAAACCAGTTCACAGACGTGTACTATATGGTATGCAAGATTTGGGAGTTTATTCAAACAAAGCGCACAAGAAATCGGCAAGAATTGTCGGTGAGGTGCTTGGTAAGTACCACCCACACGGTGATAGTTCAGTTTACGATACAATGGTAAGAATGGCGCAACCTTGGTCTTTGCGCTACCCTTTGGTTGATGGTCAAGGGAATTTCGGTTCTGTTGATGGTGATAGTCCTGCAGCAATGCGTTATACGGAAGCAAGATTGAGAAAAATTGCGGAAGACATGCTTGCGGATTTGGAAAAAGAAACTGTTGACTTCGCTCCCAACTTTGATGATAGTTTAGAAGAGCCGACAGTACTTCCGTCTAAAATCCCTAACCTATTGGTTAATGGAGCAAGTGGTATTGCAGTTGGAATGGCAACGAACATGGCACCTCACAATTTAACAGAGATTGTTAATGGAATGATTGCTTACATCGAAAACAATGACATCGATGATGAAGAGTTATTGCAATATGTAAAAGCACCTGATTTTCCAACGGGAGGTATCATATATGGATACGAAGGAGTTCGTAGCGCACTTTTGACTGGAAGAGGCCGTATTGTGATGCGTGCAAAAGCTGAAATTGAAGAAACAAAGAGTGGTCGTGAAGTAATCATTGTAACTGAAATTCCTTATCAAGTGAATAAGTCAGACATGATTAAGAAAACGGCTGACTTAGTCAATGATAAAAAAATAGAAGGAATCTCTGATATCAGAGATGAGTCAGATAGAAATGGAATGCGTATCGTTTATGAATTGAAACGTGATTCTATTCCTAATGTTGTATTAAACAAATTATATAAGTACACTTCTTTACAGACCTCATTCTCAGTAAACAACATCTGTCTTGTTAATGGAAGACCAGAAATGGTTAACCTCAGGCAAATGATTGAGCATTTTATTGAATTCAGACATGAAGTTGTTGTTCGTAGAACAAAATATGAGTTGCGAAAAGCAGAAGAAAGGGCACATATACTAGAAGGACTAATTATTGCTTCTGACAATATTGATGAAGTAATCAAATTAATTAGAGCATCTAAAAATCCTGATGAAGCAAAAGAGAAATTAATTGCTCGTTTTGATTTAAGCGACATTCAATCTCGTGCAATCGTAGAAATGAGGTTGCGTCAGTTAACTGGACTGGAACAAGATAAATTAAGAGGTGAATACGATGCTTTAATGGCAACTATCACTGATTTAAAAGACATTCTTGCAAACAAAGACAGAAGAATGACAATAATCACTGATGAGTTGATTCACGTTCGTGACAAATACGGTGATGAAAGACGCTCTGTCATTGAATATTCTGCAAGTGAAATGAGAATCGAAGATTTGATTCCAGATGAAGAAGTTGTCGTTACCATTTCTCATGCAGGTTATATTAAAAGAACAAGTCTTGCTGAATACAAGGTTCAAAATAGAGGCGGAATGGGATCAAAAGGTTCGACCACTCGTGAAAAAGACTTCTTGGAAGAATTATTCGTTGCAACCAATCACAATTACCTATTAATCTTCACGGAGAAAGGGAAATGTTTCTGGATGCGTGTATTTGAGATACCAGAAGGTTCTAAAACCAGTAAAGGACGAGCAATTCAGAATTTACTAAACATCGGTCAAGATGATAAAATCAAGGCCTATGTGAAAGTAACTGACTTGACAGATAAAGATTATGTAGAGAATAATTTCATCATCATGGCGACTAAAAACGGTGTGATTAAGAAAACTTCTTTAGAAGCTTATTCTCGTCCAAGAACGAATGGTATCAATGCAATTACGATTCGTGACAACGATGAATTATTGGAAGCTAAGTTGACAAATGGTTCTAATGAGATTGTTTTGGCAACCTCTTCAGGTCGTGCTATCCGATTCAACGAGGAGAAAGTTCGTTCTATGGGACGTAACGCTGCTGGTGTAAGAGGAGTTAAACTTTCTTCAGACACTGACGCAGTAATCGGAATGATTTGCGTGGAAGACATTCACTCAACAATATTAGTTGTCTCTAAGAAAGGTTATGGTAAACGTACTTATCTCAACGACCCAACCGATGACGAACCGATTTACAGAATCACTAACCGTGGAGGGAAAGGTGTGAAAACATTAAATATCACTGAAAAAACAGGAGCACTTCTTTCTATTAAGAATGTAACCGACGAAGAAGATTTAATGATTATCACCAAAGCCGGTGTTGCTATTAGAATGCACATTGACACCATCCGAACAATGGGTCGTTCTGCACAAGGTGTACGATTGATTAACTTAAAAGGTAAGTCAGAAATCGCAGCTGTCGCAAGAGTTCCTAGAAGTGATGACGAAGATGAAAATTTATTGGATGCAGAGAATCCTATTGAAGATGGAGATATTTCAATAGAAAATAATGACAATAGTGACGATTCTGCAGAAAATGGCACGGATATTGAAAATGATTCTGTGGAATAACCCAATTAATGTATCTAATATAATAAATAACGATTATGAAAATTTCATTCAAAGGCTCAATTCTTGCAGTTGGAGTCTTAACATTGACAAGTGTTGCTTTTGGGCAAAAGAAAAATGAAACAAGTGCGGCTGTTGTGTATAAGCAACAGTTTCAAATGAACATGATGAAAGGCAAAGTAGATGCCGCTAAAAAGTCATTGATTGAGGCAAAAGGTTTTATTGACCTAGCAGCAGCGCATGAAGACACAAAGAACAGTCAAAAAACACTTTGGCTGAAAGGGGAAATATATGCTGCTTTTTTAAGCCTAGGGATGTCTTCTCAAGATACAAGTTTCATAAAGCTTGCAGGAGAAGATGCAATGGATGTGTCTGCAGCGGCATTTAAACAAGGTTATCCTTTAGGGAAAAAGTACAAGGGCGAAATTAGAGATGGAGCGAACCAAAAAGTAATTATGCTCAATGGTTTTGCGGGAATGCTTTACAAAGCTGAACAATATGCAGAGGCAGCTGAATTGTACCTATACCAAGTTAAGTTTAGCGATGCTATTGAAGTACTAGACAGTTCTGCGATTTACAACGCTTCTCTTTGTTTCGAGAAAGTAGATGAATTCGCAAAAGCGGCAGAAGGTTATGAAAAGTTGGCGAAAGTAGGTTACAGAGGAACAACTTCTGCTATTCTTGCATCAAGTGCATACCGCAGAGCTGGAAACCTTGACAAAGCAAGAGAAGTTATCAATGAAGCACGAAAAGACAATCCTTCTGACAAAGAGTTATTGTTAGAATTGGTCAACACGAGCATTGATGCTGGTGATGCTGCTGGTGCAGAGAAAGCATTGGCTGATGCCATCGCAACCGATCCAGAGAATAAACAATTGCATTACACCATTGGGACTATTTACATCGACTTGAAAGAGAATAAAAAAGCCGAAACAGCACTAAACAAGGCATTGGAAATAGACCCCAACTATGTCAACGCACAATACCAACTGGGGGCACACTTAGTCACTTGGGCTGGGGATTTAAACACAGCAGCTAAGAAATTGAAGTTTGGTGATGCACAATACGACGTGATGATTGCTGAAAGTCAAGACATTTACAAAAGAGCTGTTACTCCTTTGGAAAACTACATCACAGGAGCTCCAAAAGACAAAGCAGTATTGAACATCTTGTTTCAATTGCACAGAAATTTAGGGAATACTGAGAAAGCATTGGATTATAAGAAAAGAGCGGAAGCACTTTAGAAATTTATTGATTATAATTAAATCAGTAGAGGCGCAATGCATAAAAAAAAGTAGAGACGCAATGCATTGCGTCTCTACTTTTTTTTATGCATTTTTTTCACCTCTACCCTATTGTAAATCAGAATAATTCATTATCTTTGCCCCCTCGTACACAAGAGGTGTGCAGTTAATTTGGTCGCAAATCTATCATTCTGCGACTTCAAAAATAAGCTTTCAAGGTAGATAGGTAACTTGAAATACAAATTATTAAGCCAACATGGCAACAGAAATTAAAACGCAGGGAACTGCAGAATTCGACTGGGATGCGTTAGCATTAGACGGTTACACAGTAGCAGAGAGATCAGAAATGTCTGATCGTTACGAAGGTACATTAACATCAATTGCTGAACATGAGGTAATTAAAGGTACTGTCATTTTATTGAACAAAAAAGAGGTTGTAGTCAACATTGGTTCAAAATCCGAAGGAGTTATTCCAACAAGTGAATTTCGTTACAATCCAGACTTAGCGGTTGGAGATGTAGTTGATATTTATGTTGAAACGCAAGAAGACAAATACGGTCAATTGGTTGTTTCTCATAGAATCGCTCGTGTTCACAGTGCTTGGAACAAAGTAAACGAAGTACTTAAAACAGGTGAAATCATCACAGGTTTTGTTAAATGCAGAACAAAAGGTGGACTTATCGTAGATGTTTTCGGATTGGAAGCATTCTTACCAGGTTCGCAAATTGATGTGAAACCAATTAGAGACTACGATGTTTACGTTGGTAAAAACATGGAATTCAAAGTGGTTAAAATTAACCAAGAATTCAAAAATGTTGTTGTTTCTCACAAAGCACTTATTGAAGCTGAGTTGGAAGAGCAGAAAAAACAAATTATCTCTGGTCTTGAGAAAGGTCAAGTATTGGAAGGAACAGTTAAGAACATCACATCTTATGGTGTATTCATCGATTTAGGTGGAGTTGATGGACTTGTTCACATTACTGATTTATCTTGGGGACGTGTTAATCACCCAGAAGAAATAGTAGAATTAGATCAAAAAATCAATGTTGTAATCTTGGATTTCGATAACGAAAAGAAAAGAATTGCATTAGGTCTTAAGCAATTGCAAGCTCATCCTTGGGATGCATTGTCTGAAGAAATGAACGTTGGTGACAAAGTAAAAGGTAAAGTTGTTGTTATGGCTGATTATGGTGCATTCGTTGAGATTGCTCCAGGAGTTGAAGGTCTTATCCACGTTTCTGAAATGAGCTGGTCACAGCACTTACGTTCTGCGCAAGATTTCTTAAAAGTTGGTGATGAAGTAGAAGCAGCTGTTTTGACTTTGGATAGAGAAGAAAGAAAGATGTCTTTGGGAATGAAGCAGTTGATGCCAGATCCTTGGGAAGCTATCGAAGGGAAGTTTGCTGTTCAAACACAGCACACTGCTAAAGTTCGTAACTTCACTAATTTTGGTGTTTTTGTTGAATTAGAAGAAGGTGTTGACGGATTAATCCACATTTCTGATCTTTCTTGGCAAAAGAAAATCAAGCATCCTTCAGAATTCTGTAAGGTTGATGAACCAATTGATGTAATCGTTTTGGAAATAGACAGAGAAAATCGTCGTATTTCTTTAGGACACAAACAATTGGAAGAAAATCCATGGGAAGTATTCTCTTCAACTTTTGCTGAAGGAACTACGCACCAAGGAACAATCATCGAGAACAAAGACAAGTCTGGAATCGTTTCATTGCCTTACGGTTTGGAAGGAATTTGCCCAGCGCGTCACATGAGAAAAGAAGATGGTTCAAACGCACAGGTTGAAGAAACTTTGCAATTTGAAATCATTGAATTCAATAAAGATGCTCGTAAGATTGTTGTTTCTCACACGAAAACGTTTGAAGACATCGAAGATAACCGCCCATCGAAAAGTGGTGGAGCTAGCAAAGCGAAGTCTTCAGGAGGCGGTTCTTCAGCTGTGAAGAAAGTAAACCAAGCAACTGAAAAATCTACTTTAGGTGATTTAGATGCGTTGGCTCAATTGAAAAACAAAATGGAAGGTAAATAAAACCAACCGTTTTTAAAGATAAGGAATGGCTTCGAGAAATCGAGGCCATTTTTTTTTGTTGTGTAACATGAAATTGGTATATTTGAGAATAAAGCAATGTAACATGAGGTATTTAGGACTTTTCTTTATCATTCTTCTTATAAGTTCAGTAAGTTGTAAAAAAGACAAAGTTGAGCCTTTGATTACAACTACATCTGAGCCTATTAGCGTAAATAATGATTGTACTGACATAGAAGAACCTGGACGATATTTCCCTGGGTTTCCAAATTCTTGGTGGAAATACATTGACCTAAACAGTGACACGATAATCTACTCTATTTCCTCAAGTTATGAAATGTGCGATAATAAATGTCGTCCAGTTTTCTTGAACCTTAACAAATGTATAAGTGATAGAGGGCTGGCGCACTCATTTTACGCTGGTCTTGGGACTGCTGTAATTACTGTTTCTCCCATTTATTCACTTACCTTAGACTCCGTTTTAACTTGCCCTGTATCTTTCGCTACATTTCAGGAGCAGACAGCATTTATTGGTCAAGAATCTATTAAATTTAAGAGGGTAACAACAAATTTGGATACGAGTCTCGTTATTAACGGTACCAATTACTTAAACGTTATTGAAGTTTATGAATATGATAAATTTGTTGCAGACCATCGATATTTCGATTACTTTTCTAGAGACATTGGGCTGATTAGAAGAGATTCTCTGAGTGTAGCTGACACAAGCATCCATATTCCAATTCTGACAATTGATAATTATTTTATCGGGAACTAATTATCTAAATATTCACCATTTACTAAACAGTAATTATGAAGAATAAACTAATCGCAAGCATCATTTTCTTATCATCATTTGGTTCTTTCGGACAAATTGATGCCGGAACCATTGTTGCAGGTGGTTTTGCCAGTTTCAATCAGCGCTCTTTTCCTAACTCTCAGACTAGCGTAACTTCGTTAAGTATTCAACCACAATTGGGAGTTGCTTTTGTAGACAACTTTGTTGGTGGTGCATGGTTTCAATTCAATAGCTTTAGTTCATTTAGAAGTTGGTCCGTGTCGCCTTTTTTAAGGTATTATGTAAAGAATTTCTTTTTGCAAGCGGGCTATGGTTACTCCTACTCAAAAGTGGCAAACATAACATCCGAAGGTTCTATCATTGATGTTGAAATCGGTTACGCAGCATTCTTGAATGAATACGTCGCGCTAGAACCGGTAATTTATTATAACGGTGGCTTTAGAGGGAAAGAATATAGTTACACTGATATTGGAATAAAAATAGGCTTTCAGATTTATTTTAATAGGTGATTGGTCGAATCTGTAAGTATCAGTTCTATGGATTAATTACCTTTTTAAAAGAATAAAATTCTATAAAACAACCCCTCTATAGAATTAAAAACTACAAATCACTCAAATAACAGAATAAAATTCTATAAAACCGCTTCCTCTTCCCCAGCATCAATACACTTCATTCCATCAATTGTGGCTGAAATTATACCACCCGCATAGCCTGCACCTTCTGCGCAAGGATACAAATCTTTCACATCAGGATGTTGCAAGTCTTCGTTTCGGGGAATTTGAACGGGAGAAGACGGATCATGACTCAGGCGCATGTAAAACAGCTTCGTTGGTCAAGAAACCTTTCATTTTCTCACCAAAAGTAATGAAGGCTGCTTTTAAATTCTTAGCAATGATATTTGGGAGAATTTCGTTCAAATCAGCGGAGGTCAATCCCGGATGGGAAGAGCTATTGGGCAAATCTTTCGACTTTCTGCCCTCTATAAAATCGACCAAACGCTGTGCTGGTACTTTTTGGTTCTTCCCTCCTGCTTCCCAGTATTTTCGCTCCACTTCTTTCTGAAAACTCAAGCAAGCAAAGGGAGAATTGTCTTCAAAATCGTCGGGAGAAATACGAAAACTAAGTAGTTAAATTAACCAAAATGACTTTCCGAATCTACTTACTCTTAACAAAACGAATAGTCTCCGAGTAAAATTCAGTTTTTAGCTGAACAAAGTAAATACCCGTAAGTAATTTTTGAGTATTCAAAATAATTGAGTTAAATCCATTAAGGAGATTGATTGACTGGAATTGAATCGTTCTCCCTGCTGCATCTACAATACTAATTCCGCCTTCACCTTTAATTTGATTCTTTATTAAAAGAACAGGGAAATCATTAATCGGATTAGGAATGATTGACATATTAGAATTGATGCCTGCAGTATTCACAGCAATCGTTTTAATTATTTTTTGTTGACCATCAAAATCAGTCTGGGAAAGTCTATAATAGTTAACACCAACTTCAGGAGAGTCGTCCGTATAGGAATAATTTGTAGAAACTTGCGTTGATCCGGCACCTGAGACATTTGTCATAAAATTAAAATCATTTCCATCTATTGATCGTTCTAATGTATAATAGTCATTTTCAGACTCAGTAGCGGATTCCCAATAAAGCTTATTTGTTCGATTTATATTTTCGCCAAAGAAATCAGTTAATTCAACGAATAATGGGATGGCTCCTGAAATCATAATCTCTCCAGAATTATTTCCTCCCAAATTCCCAAGACCACCATCAATTATTATAACATAAGTTGTGTTAGGAGAAAGGCCTGAGTACGTCTGAATCCATGTAATAGGGAGAACATCACAAGCATCAAAACTTTGACAATCCAATAAATTGGTTGGGGCATTGTCACATGGGGTATTGTCCTCATATATTGAAACATTGAACCCATCAGTAGGAGAACCTAAAACACAAGCCCCATTAATCTGAACATTGTCAATTGAAATTGTTACGTCACCACCAACGGCATCTGTTGTAAAGGAAAAGTAAATAGAATTCTCAGGGTTATCATTCTCTAAACATTCTATATATCCCGGATCTCCTCCACTAATATTCTCACCTGTCGCTGCACTTGTATTAAAGCAGTAAGGCACATTTGGTGCCATTGGATTAATTGTCGCTCCTAAACAATCATCAAATCCACATCCTTCAAAGACACAAAGTTGATAATTTTCAAGATTGTCATTACCTCCTTCATTAAAAATCTGCACCCATATGGTTGATCCAGGCAAACCACTCACAGGAAGCAGTATATCATTTCCAGCACCTCCTTGTTGACAATCAATTGGCGTTAAACTCCCACAGGTTCCTGAGTAGATAATAATATTTGTTGTTGAAAAATCATTAAAAACTCCTACCCCATCATCTTCCCCTTCGATAATTACAGATCCACTTGGTGGAATAGTAAATTCGTACCAAGTGTCACCACAATTAGATCCACATGCTTGCACAAAAGCTGGGGAGAATGTATTTGTGGGTTGTCCATAGTTTAATAATTCATAAGATCCTGAGCCTGCTGAGCAAGATTCAGACTGCACAGACAAGGATGCAGCATTGTTACAAATATTATTAGCTGGTTCAAAATCACCAGCTAATCCAGTACCATAAATGGGATCAGCATCGGCAATAGTAATATCGAAGTATCCTTCATTGCCTCCTGAAATAGCAGGTAATTCCCCATCAATTTGAATATAATATGTTTGTCCAGCTATTAAACATGAAAGTGTAGTTGCAACATCATTGGTAGCGGAGGATCCACTGTATAACTCAACCCAAGAACCAGCGCAAGAACTGTTCTCATATACAGCCATTTGCAAATTGATTGGGTCAACTCCACCGAGTATTAAATCACTAATTACAGTAACATTTACTGAGCCACTATACGGTGCGATAAAAGAATACCAAACCGTTTGTACAGGTATAAAACTAGACGGAATTGGTTCTCCAATAGCATCTGCGCAAAAATTATTCTGAGAGCCGTGAATAGCTCCAGGAGTTGTCCCTACACTTGAACCCGTAGGGTCTCCAAGTGAAATTGCAGTGCAAGGTGTATTATTGCCAATTGGCGGGTCTTGGTCATATGCAAATACTTCAATATTAAAGAGTCCTTCAACTAAACTAGGATCTGACAAGCTCGCTTCCCCATCTACAAGAATCCAATATGTTCTACCAGGAATTAAACAACCTACAGTCATTGATTCGTTAAAAATTATTCCTGGCAAAATGTGTTGACTTGCTATTTCTGTTGGAAAACCAGCACAGGTCATTCCGTTTAAATCATAAATGGCTACCTGCAAATCAATCTGATTAGCAAAAATAGACGCTATGGTTAAATTAACATCAACCTTTCCTGAAAGTGGAGCGTCAAAAGAAAACCAAACACCTTGATCGTTAGACCAATTTGAAGAAACAGGCTCGAATAAATTGTCCGCGCAATAATTATTTTGACTTAATAATCCGACAGTTCCTCCAGGAGAAGGGCTACCTAAAGCAATAGCATTACAGACTGAATTATTTGATGCTGGCGGTATTCCTTCATCTGTAATTGTTATATCAAATATCCCTTCAACATTTAAAGCAGAGCCATCTAACATTATCCAGTAGTTATCCCCTGGATTTAAACATCGCACAGTTAAATTCTCATCAGACTGCCCTGCGTTATAACCACTAGAAATTTCAGTCAATGCTCCATTGCAAAGATTATTACTTGAACCATAGACGGCCAATTCTATGTCAATTGCATTTGTTCCGACTGGAAATGGAAGATCGGAGTTTGCATCAATAATAACACTACCAGATGGAGGAGCTTGAAACTGATACCAAACTGTATTATTCGGCCCCCAAGCAGATGGTGTAGGGTCGTTCGTGTTCGAAGCGCAACTGTTTGTCTGACTCAAAAGAGATGTTCCGACAGAGCCTGCGGCTGTAACTAACCCCAAGTTTTCTGAATCACATATTTCATCACCTGCTTGGACTACGCCATTGTCAGAAATTTGCAAACCAAAAAAACCTTCTTGATTAGATGCTAAAAGTGTACTTTCCCCATCAATAAGAATATAGTATGTCGTATTTGGCTGCAAACAGCTTGCGGATAATGTTTCATCAATTAACGTGAAATCATACTCTTCTTGAATAAGTGATGCTGTGCCATTGCACAACCCATTACTGGACTCATAAAGAGCAATTTGTAAATCAATAGCATCTCCAAACCCCTGAGGATCACTTACACCCTCAATATTGATCACAGAAGATGGATTATTATCTGTTGTAAACTGAAACCACACACCTTGATCATTACTGCCTCCCCAAGGATTAGGATCACCCGTTGCTGTCGCACAAAAATTTCCATAATTTGACAAACCATTATTCCCTAATGTTCCGCCGTTATTAAGTGTACCAAGATTAATTGCATTGCATGCTATGTCATACGCACTTCCTGGAGGATAAGATCCCGTTGCAGTAATGGTAAAGCTAACGGAACCCCAACTAGTATTACCACAACAATTAGGAATTGTGAGCGTATAATTGACAGAATTACCAATTGCCGGAGTTGCAAAATTTTGACAAACTAATCGAAGACAACTAGTCGAAGGAACACAAGCACTTCCATCATCTTCAAAAGCCCTAAAACAAACTTGCAAAAGATTGGGGTAGGATGATGGACAATTAAATATCTCGCTATACTGAACATTAGGTGTGTTATTAAAACATCCTCCAGCTGCAGGGTAGGTCCACCAACCTTGAGCCGCAATTCCAACTCCCCATTGGGGATCTGGAGAGCCGAAAACGCCATCTGTGCAGCTTGTTCCAGAAAAACCAGAGTTAACAGTCACTGTTAAATTAACTTGACCGTCAGAAGAAAATGCTAGATATAATACAAATAAAGTACTTAGAATCAGTTTCATTAAAGCTTTTTGAGGGTCAAATATAAGAATTTCTAATTCTTATTCTAACAGCGATGCTTACATATTCTATAAGTCACTCCCCAGCATCCACACACTTCATTCCATCAATTGCGGCTGAAATTATACCACCTGCATAGCCTGCACCTTCTGCGCAAGGATACAAACCTTTCACATCAGGATGTTGCATCGTTTCGTCTCTTGGAATTTGAACGGGAGAAGACGTTCTCGACTCAGGCGCATGCAAAACAGCTTCGTTGGTCAAGAAACCTTTCATTTTCTCACCAAAAGTAATGAAGGCTGCTTTTAAATTCTTAGCAATGATATCTGGGAGAATTTCGTTCAAATCAGCGGAGGCCAACCCTGGTTGGTAAGAACTTTTAGGCAAATCTTTCGACTTTCTGCCCTCTACAAAATCGACCAAACGTTGTGCCGGTACTTTTTGATTCTTCCCTCCTGCTTCCCAGCATTTTCGCTCCACTTCCTTCTGAAAATTCAAGCAAGCAAGGGGAGAATTGTCTTCAAAATCTTCGGGAGAAATACTGACCACAATGCCAGAATTTGCAAAAGGATTATTTCGTTTAGATGGCGACCAGCCATTCGTTACGACTTCTTCAGTATCCGTTGCACATGGCGCTACGATACCTCCTGGACACATGCAAAAAGAATAAACACCCCTTCCATTTACCTGAGCAACCAAGGAATATGATGCCGGTGGAATGAAGTCGTCGTTTAAGCGTCCGCGGTACTGAATGGTGTCAATGAGATCTTGTGGATGCTCTACCCTCACTCCCAAAGCAAAAGGTTTGGCGTTCAATTTCCAGTTTTTGCCGTCTATTAATTCTATAATATCTCGTGCAGAATGACCCGTTGCCAAAATCACTCGGTTGAAATTATGCTTGTCTGAATGATTGATTTCCAAACCTGTTATTTCACCATTCTCCGAGAAGAAATCGGTCACTTTAGATTCAAAATGAACCTCTCCTCCATGCGCAATAATCGCTTCACGCATTGCCACAATTATTTGCGGTAATTTGTTCGTTCCAATGTGTGGATGCGCATCTACAAGGATATCCTCGTCTGCGCCAAATTGCACAAACCACTCCAAAGTTCGTTGCACATCGCCCCTTTTCTTGGAGCGTGTATATAATTTTCCGTCAGAATAAGTTCCGGCTCCTCCTTCTCCGAAGCAATAGTTCGATTCTGGATTGACGATGGAATCTTTATTAAGAATGGCTAAATCACGTCGTCTTGACCGTACGTCTTTTCCTCGTTCAAAAACAATGGGCTTAATTCCTTTTTCCAAAGCACGCAAAGCAGCAAAAATTCCCGCTGGACCGAAGCCAACAATGGCAATTTCTCCTTTTAATTCTTTTTTAGCGACAAATAACTGAGGTTCTTCTGCTTTTTCTCCGTCAAAATAAACAGAGAATGTGCAGTTGATTTTAATATTTCGGTTACGCGCATCAATAGAACGGCGTTTCCACTTGAACGTGAAATCATCGCTTTTTAAATGCAATTCTTTCTTAATTTTTCGTTTTAGAAAATCACTGTCCTTCGCCTGTTCTGGCGTTACTTGAAATTGGGTTGTTTTTGCCATTATCCTTCAAAAATAATTGAAAACCACCAAACGTTGTTGTATAATCGTTCAATCGGTTTTGCAATGAATGTGTTTTCTGGTACAAGCGTATTTCTTATTCCGTGAGAATATTTGATTTCCATTCCGAATTTGAAATAAGGAGCAAAAAACTCTAAGCCAATGCCTAATTGAGGTTGAAAATCGAACTTTCGTATTTTTATAAAAGGATCATTAAAATCTTGACTCGACTTCTCTTGTGATTGCAAATCAATGGAATACTGTGCTCCCAATAGAATGTAAGTCGCAAAATTATTCAAACGCAAAGTTCTAAATTGAAACATCAGCGGAAAATCAATGTTGGTAGAACTGATTCGTTCTTCATTAAATTCTATGCTTTTGCCGGTAATTAAGGTGTCGAATTGATAGATGAGTACACGCTCTTGAAAAGACAAAGTGGGAATAAGTCGGAGACGAACCACGGGAGTTCCTAATTTTAATGTCGAAACGATACCGACTTGTCCTCCTGGAGTCGATTTAGCCGATAAAGACTTCAAACCATACTGAGAATAGGCATCAGGTTGTTGAATTACTGTGAAATTTGAGGTGTTTGCACCTAACATAAAACCAAAATGGATGGTTTTACGGTCAAAGCGTCTGTAATTCTTCGGTTTCTCTTTCTGTGAGAAAGAAACGAAAGAAATCAGAATAAATATACCTACTAAAAGCTTCATTCGTGTATAAACGTTTGGTTTGTTTGCTTATTGTTCAACTTAAATTTCATTTATTTTGTTCCAGAATAGATGGTGGCAATTCCACCAGAAACTCGCTTAGCTTCGACGTTCTGATAACCAACTTTTCTCATAATATTCATAAAATTCTCCCCTTCAGGAAAGGCAGCAACTGATTCTGGCAAATACGCATAGGCTCGGGCATCTTTCGATACTTTTTTTCCAAAGAATGGAATGATGTACTTAGAATAAAAACCAAACAATTGCTTTACTGGAAAGCGTTTGGGCTTAGAAAATTCTAAAATCATTGCTTTTCCGTCTTTTCGGAGAACCCGCAACATTTCTCCTAATCCTTTCTCTAAATTCTCGTAATTTCTCACACCAAAACCAACGGTGAGTGCATCAAAATGTCCATCTTCAAAGGGAAGATCTTCAGAATCGCCCAATTTCATTTGAATAATGTCGTCCACGCCTTTCTTTTTCATCTTTGCAACGCCTACATCAAGCATTCCTTGTGAAATATCAACGCCAATTACCTCTTTTGGTTTCAATTTCAGAGCTGCAATGGCAAAATCTCCCGTTCCTGTTGCAATGTCGAGAATTCTCTCGGGAGCAACCGTTCGCAGCATCTTAATCGCCTTTTTTCTCCAAATTTTATCAATTCCCATAGAGAAAAAATGATTGAGAAAATCATAGCGTTTAGAAATATTGTTGAACATTTCCGCTACTTCTTCTTTCTTCGAAGATGCCTCATTATTGTATGGTTTAACAACTTGCTTTTCCATTCTAACCAACCATTGTATGGCCTTTGGGGTATTTATAATTCTTACTAATAACTCTTTTACCGACTAAATATGCCAACGTCAATGTTCCTACACGACCAATAAACATGGCGATAACCAGTACTATTTTTCCCGCACCACTCATATCCGCTGACAAACCTGTTGAAAGTCCAACCGTGCTGGCTGCTGATACGTGCTCAAAAACGATGTCCATAAAATCATATTGTCCAGATGCAATCAAATCTGCTTCTGTAATTGCGAGTGCAAAAGTACCAACAATATTTCCCATTACGAAGAATAAGAAAATTGCATAGGCTTTTAAGACTGTATCATGGGTTATCGTTCGCTTAAAAAGCTGAATGTGTCTTCTACCCTTCACGGTAGAAATCAATGACGCCCACATGACTGCAAAAGTTGACGTTCTGATACCACCACCAGCAGAACCTGAGGATGCGCCAATGAACATCAAGAAAAGGAAGACAATCACAACGGGCATTGTCAATGCTGCGGTATCAACGACATTGAAACCTGCATTTCTTGTCGTCATGGACTCAAACAATGCGCTAATAACAGCATCCATTGCACCTTTCTGGCTCAAACTATGGTTCCATTCGAAGGCAAGAAAGACAATGGCTCCGAAAAGTAGCAATCCTAAAGTGAAATAAAGCGATATTTTCGTTCCAAACTCAATGGTTTTCCAAGGTTTTCGCATTCTTTCTCTCAATCGCTTCACTTCAAATAAATCGAACATATAAACCATTCCGAAACCTCCGAAAAAGAACAAAATCATGATAATTGTATGCACAAAAGTGTTATTGATAACATCTGGATGCATCATTCCGCCATGCAAAGTGGATAATCCGGCATTGTTAAAACCAGAGACGCCATGAAACACCGATTGGAAGAATCGATTACCAGTATCTGCAAATACACCATCGTTTCCAAAACCAATGAATAGGATAATGATGCCAACAATTTCAATAGTGGTAGCCCACAAAACAATTTTAGCAAGCATTGATTTTGCGTTGAGAAGGGAATCTTTGTTTACAAAATCTTCAATGACTTCATGGTACTTGATTCCTACACCGAATTTCGCAACAATTAGCATCAATGCACCAAAAGCAATGGTATTAAGTCCACCCAACTTGATTAAAATCAATACAATGACCTGACCTTTAAAAGTCAGCATTTCGGAAATATCAACCGTTGTCAAACCTGTAACACTGACCGATGACATTGAGAGAAAAAGAGAATCAATAAATCCCATTCCACCTTCCACCCGAGACATTTCTGGAAGCATTAAGAGCAAACCTCCAATCAGTGTCATCATTCCGATAGAAATCGTAAAGAGCCATCCTGGGTGAATTTTCATCCACGGTTTAAAGTTTCTTTGCTTAAAAAGACTATTGAGAATGAGAATAAAGATGAATAATTGCACAAAAACCATTGAAAATGCTCCAAAACCATCAAAACCAAGTGATATAAAAAAGGTTTCGATGAGCATGGTATCAAAAAAATTGTAGGCAATACCTTCTATCAATAATAGCAGAATAATGGATGCCTCAAACCAATTATTTTTGATAAAAACAGGGGGATTGAAGTCAAAAAATACTTTTGTGAGAAATCGAAAGATGTAGAAACCAAAACTGATTTCAAACATGGTGAAGCATACTTCTTTGGAAAAGTCAGTCAATTGAAAACCGTAATAATAAACGAGTGTAGAAAGAGCTAAAAGCGAGACGAAGACGTTCAAAACCGACAATGCAGCAAGAACTTTTCTTTTCTTGTCGTAAATCAACAGGTTTATTTTTTCACGAATCTCTTTGATGGTCATCTCAAACGATATTTTTCACTTCTTCCATGAGAAGATTTTTATCAATCGGCACTACTCCACTTAGCTCACAAACCAATCCACCGGATAAGTTGGCTATTTCTGCTACTAATTTCAGCGGCAATCCTGCGGTTAAGCAAAGCGTCGCAACAGAAATTACGGTATCTCCTGCCCCACTAACATCAGCAATGTTGCGAATGTGCGCAGGCAAATAATTCTTATTATCCTCCTTCTTAATGAAAACACCATGTTCAGAAAGTGTAACAAAACTAATCTCGTTGTTCAGTTTTTCTTCCATAAGAACTATTGCATCCTCGAAAGAAGATCTATCAGTAGCGAAGTCGAATTCGCAGTTCAATCCTTCCTTTAATTCCTTTAAATTCGGTTTGAACAAAGTAACGTTTTTGTAAGCAAAGAAGTTCTCCTTTTTAGGATCAACGGCAACAATCACATTGTTCTCATTCGCCAATGCGATGACTTGCTCAATTACGTGTGGTGTTAATAAGCCTTTGTTATAATCCTCTATAATTATAGCATCTAAACCATTCTCAATCAACTTATTAATACTATCAATCACATCCTTTGCTTGACTATTGTTAATTGCATGTGTTTCCTCATCATCAATTCTCAATAGATGTTGATTATTACCAATAACTCTTGTTTTTATGGTTGTTTTTCTATCCTCTGACTGAACAATTCCCTCCGAAGAAAGATGTCTTTTTTCCAGTAATTCTTTGAATTTTTCTCCTCCTTCATCCTTGCCGATTACTGCGCAAAGAATGGGAGTTGCTCCGAGTGCCAATAAATTCAACGCAACATTTGCTGCACCTCCTAATCGATCTTCACTCTTGGTCAACTCGATAATTGGCACGGGTGCTTCAGGACTGATACGTGTTACTTTGCCTCGCAAATACGCGTCAATCATTACATCGCCGAGAACAGCGATTTTCTTTTTTGCAAATTCTTCAAATAGAAGTTCAACGTTCATTAACTCAACTTTTCTAATGCTATTTTTATTCTACGCATCGCTTCAGTTAAGGTTTCCTCTGATGCCGCATAAGAAATTCGGATGCAGTCTTTGTCGCCAAAAGCCTCTCCTGTAACCAATGCTACATTTGCCTCGTTGAGCAAGTACATGGTCAGGTCGTTTGCTCCTTGCAATACTGTACCGCTAAAGGATTTACCAAAGAAATGTGACACATCAGGAAAAACATAAAATGCTCCTTCTGGAACGTTCGTTTTCACTCCCTCAATGCTATTTAATGCGTTCAAAACTAATTCTCTCCGACCTTTAAAGGCGGTAATCATGTCGTTGAGCATTGCTGGATCAGCATCTAAGGCAGCTATTGTTGCTTTCTGCGTAATAGAACAAGGAGCCGATGTAAATTGTCCTTGCACTTTAGAACAGGCACTCGCGATTTGCTTGCTCGCACCGATATACCCTAAGCGCCAACCTGTCATTGCCCATGCCTTGGAAACACCATTAATGGTTACAATTTGCTCAAAAACATCATCAAATTGCGCCAAACTTGTATGTTTAGAGGTAAAATTAATGTGCTCGTATATTTCATCGCTGATTACGACTAAATTCGGGTACTTTACAATCACATCAGCCAATTCTCTCAATTCTTCTTTGCTATAAACAGAACCCGTTGGGTTGCAAGGCGTAGAAAATATCATCAACTTCGTTTTCGGAGTGATTGCAGCTTCTAATTGCGCTGGAGTTATTTTAAAATCGTTCTCAATTCCAGCATTTACAATCACTGGAGTTCCTTCGGAAACTTTTACAATTTCGATGTAAGAAACCCAAAATGGTGCAGGAATTATTACCTCATCGCCATCGTTGACAAGACTCAAAACCACATTTGCAATGGATTGCTTTGCTCCTGTTGAGGCAACGATTTGGTCTTTTGTATAAGTTAAATTATTATCTCGTTGAAATTTATTCACGATTGCTTCACGCAAGTCGTCATAACCAGGAACGGGCGTATATTTTGTGAAATCATTGTTCATTGCCTCCAAAGCGGCATCTTTAATGAACTGCGGAGTGTTAAAGTCCGGTTCTCCTAAACTCAGTGAAATAACGTCCTTTCCTTCTGCTTTTAACTCTCTACTTTTCCGAGACATGGCGATGGTTGCAGATTCTTCCATTGCGTTTAATCGGTTGGATAATTCTATCATAACTTGCTCTACGTATTTGCTTGACAAAATTACAATAAAGAATTAGAGAAGTGTTGAAATATTTTTCATTTCTTTTTAAAATTCATCCACTTTTTATTCCTGCACTATCGTTTGGTCTTCATCTTGTTATCACAAGATTCTTATTGATAAAAAAAGTTCGCGAAAAAATCGAATTCTCAAAGAAGGTCTCACTTTTACATTTAATATTTTAGATTTCTCGGTTCTTCTGTTTTAACAGACTAACAGAAGAACCGATAAACGGACAAACAGAGAAAGTTTTTAGATTTCTCGAAGGATGACGATTCACTTTTACATTCAATATTTTACATTAAACAAAAAACCGTATTTCTCCGAAGCGAGAACCCCAATTCTTCATTTTTCACTCTTAATTCTTCATTTCCTCAACTACCTCACAATACTAACACTCCCCCTCAACTTCGCTTCCAGTTCCTCAATCTGTGCTTCAGTAGCGTTCGGGTTGTTGAGCGGAGTCGAAACACCCGTTTCAATAACATAAAAATAACTCCCAATCGCTTGTTCTTCGCCATTATAAGTTCCATCCCATTTTTGAGAAGCATAATCCCCTTTCACCGACTCATACACCAAATTTCCCCATCGGTTATACACAAAAACTTGATTGTTTGGATAGCGCTCATCCAAATACAAAATTTCCCAAAAATCATTGACTCCATCTCCGTCTGGGGTAAATGCCGTAGGAACGATGATCTGGTTTTGAATCTCAATCACTTGATACGCTGTGTCTGCACAGTTGGGGTCATATTGCCAAGCAATAAGTTCTATAGTTTGTGTGCCTGTACTGTTGAAAGTGGGTGAAATGTCTTGCGAATTACCAAAAAACACCCCGTTTACATACC
>NVXU02000062.1 GCA_002734065.2 Fluviicola sp. | reverse complement strand
CTCTAATACTCTAATAATCATACTCCCCAAAATCAAATTCATCCTCCTCATCTTCATCCTCCATTTCAGATTCTGTTTCAAATTGCAGATCTGCGTTTTCTTGCGTTCTAGAGTCCTCTGCAGGCGCGTCACCAACAGAAAGAATTAACTTAGGCTGCTCAGGCGCCTCTTTTTCAATGCCAATTAGTTCTACCAAGAACATCCACATTCTTAAAAAGTCATGCACTAAAATCATTTTTTGGTCAGGGTCTTGAATGTATTCTTTGATGGTGCATTCTGACATAATACCTGGGAGTATTTGAGAATCATCCTCGCCGTAAGTCATGTCGAATAGACTAATTTCGAATCCTTTATCCCAGTTGTGATTGGACATATAAAAAGATGCCATTTGATCTTCTGTGAAGTTGTAGGCTTGGAGAATTGCCTTATAGAAGGATTCAAAATTATCAGAATCACTGATCAAAATATCACGAAAAACTTCGTTCTTGCTTTTTGAATCCAATAAAACTCTAAATTTTAATCCTACCATTTTTTTTTCCTTAATGTAATCCTACGATGGTTTTTACTTTATAGTTTCAAGTCCTAATTCTTTCGCAACTTTATGCATGTACTCGATTGCTTGCGTTCGATTATTTTCAATTTCGCCGTCTAATATTGCTTCTTTAATTCTGGCCTTAATTGTTCCTATTTCTTGTGATGGACCTAAGTTAAAGGCATCCATTATCATTTTCCCCGTTACCGGAGGTTGAAAATTTCGAACTTGATCTTTTGCTTCAACGGCTTTTAACTTCTCAACAACCATTTCGAAATTCTTCTTGTACTTTTTAACCTTGTATTCATTTTTCGAAGTAATGTCTGCATTGCACAGTTTCATTAAGTCGTCAATGTCATCTCCCGCCTCAAAAAGTAATCTTCTGATGGCAGAATCCGTTACTATTCCATTGACCAAAGCAATCGGTCGAAGATGCAAGCGAACCAATTTTTGAACGTACTTCATTTTCGCATCCATCGGTAATTTCATGCGTTTGAAAATCTTTGGAACCCACCGAGCACCTAAATCTTCGTGTCCATGAAAAGTCCATCCTACCTTTTTGTTGAAACGTTTGGTCGGAGGTTTCGCAATGTCATGCATAATCGCAGACCACCGTAGCCACAAGTCATCCGTAGCTTCGCAAATGTTATCAAGGACTTCTAAAGTATGAAAGAAATTGTCTTTGTGCGACTTCCCGTCTCTGGTTTCAACACCATAAAGTGCCACCATTTCTGGAAAAAACTGATGCAATAACTTCGTGGAGAATAAGAGGTTGAATCCTCGTGAAGGTTTCTCACTTAGAATGATTTTATTGAGCTCATCCATTATTCTTTCTTGAGAAATAATCTCTAAACGTCCAGCATTCGCTCGAATAGCATCCAAACTTTTTTTCTCAATTTTAAAATCCAATTGCGTGGCAAAACGAATCGCTCGCATCATTCTTAATGGATCATCAGAATAAGTTTTTGCAGGTTCTAACGGAGTTCGAATGATTTGCTTCTCTAAATCTGCTACGCCGTCAAAAGGGTCGATTAATTCTCCAAAATTATCTTTGTGCAGGCTTAAAGCAAGGGCATTGATAGTGAAATCTCGTCTTTTTTGGTCATCGCTCAATGTTCCGTCTTCCACAATTGGTTTTCTGGAATCTTGTCGATAGGACTCTTTTCTGGCACCAACAAATTCTACGTCTAAATCTTTGTAAACGAATTGCGCCGTTCCGAAGTTCTCAAAAGTAGAAACCTTTTTTACGCGCAACTTTTCTGCAATCGCCTTTGCGAGGTCTAAACCGTTGCCAATGACGACAATGTCAATATCCTTTGAAGGACGTTCCAAGATAAGGTCACGAACGTAACCACCAATAACATAAGCTTCTAAATTGCGTTCAGTGATTATTTCTGAGGCAACCTTAAAAACGGGGTGTTTAAGATATTGACTAAAATTTTGTGACATTTCGGGTGCAAAGTTAAACCATTGTGAGAATAAATGTAATTTTATGCTGAAGTTTCTTAACTTATACCCAATATTTATCTCCGTTTATGTGTTTTGGCCTTATTTCTCGTAATTCTTACCGCGCTGTTGACAAACACATCAATAAGAAGATGAGTAATGCATCTATGCAACTGTGTACTAAGTTAATTCATGGAGATACTGTTGAATTTTGGGACAATGAATTGGACAAGCCAGCATTGGTTCTGATTCATGGTTTTGGTGCAACGACTCGATTTCAATGGTTCAAGCAAGTAGAAATGTTGAGCGAAAAGTACCGCGTAATTCTTCCTAATTTACTGCATTTTGGCAATTCTTTTCCTTCTAAAGAGAAATACAAAGTGGCGGATCAGGTTAATTTGGTGAAGAATTTAGTCGATGAATTGAAGTTAGACACTTTTATTCTTGGTGGTATTTCTTATGGAGGATTAGTGAGTATTGAATTTGCCAAAAACTATCCTGAAAAAGTAGAGAAATTAATGATTTTCGATGCACCAATAAAATTTATGTTTGCTTCTGATATTGAGGACGTTTGCAAAAATTTCAAGGTTGCATCTGTTGAGGACTTATTTGTTCCAGAGAACGCGAAAGGTTTGAAAAGATTGTGGTATTTATCTTCGAGCAAGCGTAGTTTTGCCCCTCCTTTTCTTTTTAAAGAGTTCTATAAGAGAATGTATATTGGCAATAAGTCAGATAAACGAAAGCTGATGAAGACTTTGCTCTCTGAAATTGATAAATACGCAAAGCATGAGTACAATTTAAAGATGCCTATGCTCCTAATTTGGGGTAGCAACGATATGGTGATTCCAGCAGAACGAGGAAAAATGTTGTACGATTACCTCGGTGAGAATGCAGAATTTCATGTCATTTTTAAAGGTGGACACATGGTTAATTTGAATAAGACGAAGGAGTTTAATGAGATTTTGGGAGGGTGGTTGTTTTAGTGAGGAGTTATGAGTGTGGAGTTATGAGTTTTTACGCAGACGCGTTAAATTTAATGTAGAATTGATAATGCATAGCGGATAGTGAAAAATGAAGTTGACTCCTGTTATTTTCTGCACAAAGAACCAGAATTTGTCCCGCCTTTTCGGGAGAGAAGTCAGTTTTAACCAGCGCAAGGTTCGACTTAAATATATTCTTACTTATCCCATGGGTCAACGTTCCATGTGCCAGTTTTTTTTCTACGAATCCCGTCGGGTCCTACTACCGTTATTTTAAACGTGATTGTTGTTGGTTCAGTAATTTTCTTGAGTATTCCTTGAGCAGAAGTAATATTAGAACCACTTCCAGAAATCGTATCGTTCGGTGTTTCTAGAGTCCAGTCAAGAATTTTAAAATTTGAATGCAACGGAATTCCAGGTGGATATTTGGCAAATAGTTCATAATCTCTACTGTTTGCTTTTGTGTTATTTTTAGCTTTCCCCCAGTATAACTCAGGGTCTGGAAGATTAGTAACGCGGTATTTTATTCTTTTTACGAGGGTAGAACTGTCCTTTCCTTTCACAAAAACAGAAAGATATAATTCTCTGCTGCTTCCAGTAGGTTTCACAATATAACCTTCTCCAACTTTTTCTATTTTGCAAGCAGAACATTCTACTTCTATGTCCGAACTACTAACATCGTTAACAGCAACCTCTACTTTATTGTCATAAAAACGATACATAAAATTGTATTCCGGTATTTCTACCGCCGCTTGATAATTTTGCCCATAAATATATTGCCCTCCAACGCACAACATTAAAACTGTAAATAATATCTTCATGCTATAAATATACAAAAAAAAACAGTTGATTGCCCAGGTACAACTTTTTTGTACGCTATAAATTATGCATTTAACACGCATCTTCGTAAAACTCATCACTCCACACTCCTAACTCATCACTTTTACCTATCTACGTAAAACCTCAACTTTCCCATCAATTCCAACTTTCACAATTTGCGAAGCCTTCTCCATCTTATCAAATAAGCGTTCTTCCACGATAGCATCAACTCCCGATTTTATTGCTTCATTGATTTCATCAAAACAAGTAGGATTCTTTTCTCCAGATAAATTTGCCGAAGTACTCACAATTGGCTTACGAATAGAGCGAATCAATTTCTGACAAATAGGATCATTCGTTACTCTAATTCCCACCGAGCCATCTTTTGCCAAAATTGACGGAGCCAAGCCCTTTGCTTTTGGGTAAATTATCGTCAATGGTTTCGAGGCAAAATCTGCAAGGTCGTAGCAAACTTCTTGAAATTCAGGAATATATCGCTCTAGCATTGCGAAGTTGTCCACCAAGATGATAAAACTTTTATTCTCAGGACGTTGCTTAATTTCAAGAATTTTTTGACAGGCTTTTTCATCCGTTGCATCGCATCCAATCCCCCAAATCGTATCAGTAGGATAGAGGATGGTTCCTCCGTTTTTTAAGGCTTGTATTGGTTTATTCATTTTTTTTAGATTGTTAGAGCATTAGAGCATTAGAGCGTTCGATTGTTAGAAACGCCTGCCGTTCTTAGCTTCAGTTATACATTATACGCTATCCATTATAACAAACATCTACTTAAAAACTCATCATTCATAACTGGTTGCCGAGTTTGTCGAGGAACACTCCTCTCTAACAAGAGTCTACTTCATTATACATTATCCGCTATACACTATCCATTCTAACAACTATCTACGTAAAAACTCATCACTCATCACTCATCACTCCACACTCCTCACTCTAAAAGATCCGGTCTCCTCTCCCTCGTCCTCTCCATCGCTTTCTCCTCTCTCCATTTATCAATCTTTGCAAAATTGCCTGACAATAAAACATCTGGCACTTTCATTCCCTTATAATCCGCAGGTTTTGTGTAAACGGGGGGCGACAATAAATTGTCTTGAAAACTGTCCGTTAATGCAGAAGTTTCATCGTTTATCACACCTGGAATTAGTCGCACAATGCTGTCAACTAAAACGCAAGCCGCTAATTCTCCGCCGGTTAAAACGTAAGACCCAATCGAAATTTCTTTGGTGATAAAATGCTCTCTAATTCTTTCGTCAATTCCTTTGTAATGTCCGCAAAGAATGATAAGGTTCTCTTTTAAACTCAAATCGTTGCTCAATTCTTGCTCTAAAACCTCACCGTCAGGTGTCATAAAAATGATTTCGTCGTAGCTTCTTTCAGATTGCAATTTCTCAATCAAATCAACAATAGGCTGTACCGTCATCACCATTCCTGCACCACCGCCGTATTGTGTATCATCCACTTTTTTATGCTTATTCTGAGAATAATCACGAATGTTGTGGATTTCCAAAGTCAACAATTCTCGTTCTTGGGCACGTTTCATGATGGACTCTGAAAAAGGTCCTTGCAATAAATCGGGCAAAATCGTAAGAATGTCTATTCGCATGACACAAAAATAACTAATTTAGTCGTGCAAACTAAAAAATATCCATGAAGCTAATTTTTTTCGTTCTTCTTCTCATTTTCTCATTGCAGAATGTCAAAGCACAATTCGATGGCAATACAACGCCAACTTACGAAGAATTGATTGAAATTTATGAAAAATTAGACGCAGAAAACGATGAAATTGAACTCTATCAAATGGGGCAAGCTGACTACGGACTTCCGATTTATGTTTGCATAATCAATGGTGCACAAGATTCAATTGCGAGTTTTGAAAAGGCAAGAAATTCAACGACTTTGCTCATCAATAATGCCATTCATCCGGGAGAACCTGACGGAGTCAACGCAAGTTTGATTTGGATAAATAATTGGATAAAAAAAGGCAAGAAAACAGAAAAATTACCCGTCATTGCGATTATTCCTGCGTACAATGTTGGAGGCATGATGACGCGAGGTTCTTCAAGCAGAGCGAATCAGGAAGGCCCCGAGCAGTATGGTTTCCGTGGCAACGCAAAGAATTTGGACTTGAACCGTGACTTCATAAAAATGGACTCGAAGAACATGTTTGCCTTCGCAAAAATTTATCACGCTTTAGATCCCGATGTGTTCATTGATACGCACGTTTCTAACGGTGCCGATTATCAATACACCATTTCTCACATTGCTTCTGTGAGAGAAAGAATGGCTCCTGATTTGGGCCAATTAATGCACGAAGAATTGATTCCACATTTGGAGAATTGTATGGCGAAAAATGACTTCGATTTGATTCCTTACGTGAACCAAAAAGGCGAGACTCCCGAAGAAGGCATTGTCGTTTTTAATGATTTACCCCGTTACGCGATGGGCTATGCTTCTTTGATGAATGCGATGAGTTTCACCATAGAAACGCACATGTTGAAACCTTTTCCGCAACGAGTTCAGGCAACTTTACATTTTTTAGAAGGTGCTATTTCTTGGATGTCCTTGCACCAGCCAGAAATTGAATTGGCAAGAAAGGAGGCTTTGCACTGGGAAGAAAACATGGAATATTACCCCTTCAATTTTAAAGCAAGTGAGAAAAAAGACTCGATTTTATTCAAAGGTTATGCATTTTCGCATCCAATTAGCGGGCTTACGGGATTAAAACGACTAAAATATCACCGAGATCAACCTTACGAAAAATACATTCCTTATTACAATGAATATTTAGCGCAAGATTCGACTTTCATTCCCGACTATTACATCGTTCAGTCTCAATGCGAGGATGTGATTGAAAAATTAGATGCAAATAATATTTCCATGCGCAGAATTGAGGAGAAAGGAACGATTTTGCTTGGACGGTATAAAATTCTCCGTTTTGAAAGCCCAAAAAAGCCTTACGAAGGGCATTTTCTTCATTCTAAAATAGAAAAAGAAATCTCATTGATTTACAAAGAATTTAAACCGGGTGATGTGATCATTTCAACGCATCAAAAGAACAAGCGATTCATCATTTCTGTGCTAGAACCAGATACCCCCGACAGTTATTTTGCGTGGAATTCCTTCGATTCTTACGTGCAGCAAAAAGAATATTTTTCTTCCTACGTTTTTGAAGACAAAGCCTTAGAAATTTTAGAAAAAAATGAGAATTTACGCTTAGAATTTGAAAAAAAGAAAGCTAATGATACCGAGTTTGCAAATTCTGCAAGAGCACAACTGACTTTTATCTACGAAAGAAGCGAATTTTATGAACCTTCGCATAATTACTTACCTGTTTATTCTGGGATGGAAGAGTAAGGAGCATTGGAGTTTTCGAGCATTCGAGCATTGGAGCGTCAGTCGAGGTACAACGTCATAATTCATAATCCTAAGAACAGCCCACTTCAACAATCCATAATTCTAACACGCATCCTCTTCCAAATCCCAAACCTTTCATTAATTTTGCAACGAATTTGTTCAAACAGAAATTATGACATTTGATATTGCAATCATTGGTGGAGGAATTGTCGGAGCGGCAACTTTTTATAAGATGCAGAAGAAATACCCTCATTTAAAAATCGCCTTGATTGAGAAAGAAGACCAATTGGCAGATCATCAGACAGGTCATAATTCTGGAGTAATTCACTCGGGTCTTTATTACAAGCCAGGTTCGTTGAAAGCGAAGAATTGCATCGAAGGTCGTCACGAATTGGTTGCATTTGCAAAAGAACACGGAATTGAACACGATGTTTGCGGAAAAGTGGTCGTTGCAGTTGATGAAAGTGAACTGGAGAACATGGAACGAATTTACAACATCGGTTTGGAGAATAAAATTGAGGGTTTAAAGAAATTAACGGCAGAAGAAATCAAGGAACACGAACCTCACGTTGAGGGCATTGCAGGCTTGCTTGTTCCGTGCACAGGAATCATTGATTTTGTCGGAGCAACGAAAAAAATGGTCGAGTTGGCATTATCAATGCAGGCAGAAAGTAAGCTGTTTTTGTCGTGTGAAGTGGTTGATATTCAGAAAGATAGCAAAAGCACTGATGAAGAGGCAACTTCTAAAATCATCACCAACAAAGAATCACTGGAGGCAAAACACCTTGTCTTTTGTGCAGGCTTGCAGGCAGATAGATTGGCAAAGAAAGACGGTGTAAAGTTGAAAGAAAAAGTCGTTGGTTTTAGAGGCGATTACTACGAATTGACAGAACAAGGAAAACATAAAGTAAAGCACTTAATTTATCCTGTTCCGAACCCTGATTTTCCATTTTTAGGTGTTCATTTCACCAGAATGACGAACGGCGATATCGAATGCGGACCCAATGCCGTTTTCACTTTCAAAAGAGAAGGTTATGGCAAAACAGACTTCTCTTTTAGAGATACTTGGGATGCGCTAACCTATAGAGGAACGTGGAAATTATTCTTCAAAAACATGAAATTCGGCATCAATGAATACCGTCGAGCATTCTCCAAAAAGTTGTTCTTAAAAACTTTGCAACGCTTAATTCCGTCATTAACAATGGACGACATCGAGCCAGGTAGAGCAGGAGTAAGAGCATTGTTACTTCGCCAAGACGGTGACACCAGAGATGATTTCAGAATCGAATACCACGAAAATGCAATTCACGTTTTGAACGCACCGTCACCAGCAGCAACTGCATCGTTGGCGATTGGAGGGTATATTGTGGAAAAAGCGGAGGAGAAGTTTGGGTTAAAAATTAAGAATTAAAAATGAAGAATGAAGAATTGGGTAATTCGTGAGTTTGATAATCTTCCTTTTTAATTCTTAAATAGGAACTTGATTTTTATCTGCCCATTCGTCTATTTTCAAAGGGAATTCGTCATCGATTTGATAGACAGATTTTAAATATGAGTATATCTCGTCAGTTAAGATGACCATCCTTCCATCGTTTCCTCCAGAAATTAAGTAAACTCTTTCATTCGAGTTTTGTTTTTCAAAAACGTCATTGATTATTTTTGCAAAGTTATAAGTTGCAATTCCCCAAGATGAATAATTTATCTCCTCATTGAAAGCATAATAAGTACATTCGTTAATGACGATTGTATGTACAAACTTTGATTTATTCATTTGCGTACTATCACTTTTAAAATCCAAGTTTAAGTTAAGCTTATCAAAAGTTGGTTTTATTTCATGGAGATAACTGATTAAACCTCCTCCTTCAAAAAGCTTTTCGCTATCAAGCCAATAAAATCTAAAATCAACGTATCTAATTGAGTCATAGAATCGCTTCCCTTCAAACAGACCTGAACTTTCATAAGTTTTTATTATATCAGATTTTAAACTATCAAGTTCTTCATTAGGTGTAAGATTAAAATAACCCAAACTGTCAAGCGACTGGATGATTTTTGAACTTGGGTATTTCCTTGCTTTACTGTTCTCTTTTAGATTACCACAAGCAGAAACCAATACCAACAACGCTAATCCTAATAATTCTGCACTCTTCATTCTTAATTCTTAATTCTTAATTAAATTACACCCTCCCTTTCTCCGACAACAATATCGCAATCGTCCTTGTTTTTGGAAACTGCGAGAACACAATAATCATTGCAACTGTAATGGGTACACTGAGCAACATTCCGATAATTCCCCAGATGCTACCCCAAACTGCCAAAGATAGTATGGCGACTAGCGGACTGATATTTAGTGTATTACCCATTAGTTTTGGTTCAACCAAACTGCCAACTGTAACCACAGTGATTCCTACACCGAAGAGAATTATAGCAAAGGGGGCAAATTCTCCGAACTGAATCAAGGCAAATAATGCTGGGAAAATAGTGCCGATTATTGGACCAATAGCAGGAATAAAATTGAAGACGAAAATCAAGAATGCCCAAAAAAGTGGAGAGTCAATTCCAACGGCGAGCATGATAAAATAACTGAGCGATGCGGAGAGTAAATTCACCAAAGATTTTAAACTAATATAACTCGACATCGATTTATCTACCTTTTTTAAAATAGAACTTACGTTGTCGTATTTTTCGTTTTCTGTGAATATTAGCTTGATTTTATTCTGAAAAAGAGACTCTTCTACAAACAAAAAAGTAACGTAAAAAAGAATCATTACCGTGCTCCCAAGTAATTCTGAAATGGAATTAAAAAGGGAATTAAATAAAGAATTGAATAGAGTTTTAGAGTGCGAAGAGAAATCAATTGTTCTTATGAATTCACTTAATTGTTCGTTTAAATTATTTTTAAAAAACTCATTGATTCTCTGAGAAATAGACTCTATGTTAGAAGAATAATCAGGGTAAGAAGCCGCCAAACTTTCGATATTTGACGTTAAAATTCTCCCGACAAACACAATTCCGATAAAGATAACAGCCGCAGCCAATCCCGTTTTAATCCAACTTGGAATGTACTTTCTGATAAAAACATTTTTATCCAAAAGATTTCGCATTTTCTTCACGATAAACCAGACAAGGACAGAAATAATGAATGGCAAAATGATAGATTGACCAATCACAAGCACGGCAATGACCAACGCAATCACAATCATCGAATAAGCAATGTTTTGTATTTTCATGTGAGTAAAAATAAGAATTTTTTACTGCTTTTTTCTTTGAAGACAATCTATTATTTCGAAGCGGGGTCCGCGCCTTGATTTAGAAAAGAGTGAAATCAAAGTCAATGTTTTAGTTAAAAGGCTAGCGACGCAGGAGCTCAGACGCATTAACTTAATATTGATGAAGATTGAGTGAATGGAAAAATCTCAGCGAAATGCAGTTTTTTTGCGAACTTTTTTTTACGCCGTGCCGAGCTTGTCGAGGTATGCTAAGGCAAAAAAAAGTGGAAAAGATTGAAAAGTGAATTTAGTTGAAGACTAATTCTTAGGAACCTTACTTTAACCCTAAAAACCGATATTCCACCTCCAACTCACCTTTCATTTTCTCCTTACTAGAGAACGTTAAAGTGCATTCCGAAGAATACCATTCATCTTGAAACATATAATCTATTTCCCCTTTCTTTAATTTGATTTCTTTCATTGGTATTCCAATAGAATCTGTGAGAACAATTGATAAATTAGATGCCGAATTTCCTGAGAATTCAAGCTCAATGGAATAAACTCGTTTTTGCTCCGATGATTTTGAGAGTGTAACTATTTGATTTTGAGATAAATCTATACTTTCTTCTTGTGCCTTGTTATTTAAATAAATCGGTGCGATGTAATTTTGGTACATAAAATAACTTAGCACAACAATGAGAATGCTGATAATGAATGTTGTAATTGGAAGTCTTTTTTTCATAATTCAAAGTCTAAAAACAGGACTATTTTAAAGAATTTAGCTTAATTTTACGAAACTAATTGATATTAAACTAAAATCATGAAATTAATCCTACTTATTTTCTCCTTCGTTATAGGAATCGCCGCATTATTTGCTCAACAACCTTATTACAGCAATGTTGACTTATCGCTTTCAGGAATGGCTTTGAAGGCAGAATTATCAACCAAAATTACAGTAACGCACACCAATAATCTGTCTTACAGTCAAGTTTGGAGTGCATTGAAAATCACAGACTTAGTTCCCGGTAGTTCTACCAACGTTTATTTGGTTTACGGCTACGATGACACAGACGGAAATGTAACAACTGATCTTACCCGAAATAAAAACAGTAACGGCGGCGGAGTAGGTGATTGGAATCGTGAGCATACCTATCCAAAATCTTTAGCAACTCCCAACCTTGGAACTTCAGGACCTGGAGCTGATGCCCACATGTTGCGTTCTTGCGATGTGCAGAGAAATGGTTCTCGTGGAAGTCTAAAATTTGTCGATGCAACTGGAACTTCTCAAGCAATTTCTGGAGGTTGGTATCCTGGTGATCAATGGAAAGGAGACATGGCAAGAATAATAATGTACATGTATTTGCGTTATGGAAATCAATGCTTACCAATAAATACTGGCGTGGGAACTTCCGTGGCAATTGATCCCGATATGATTGATTTATTCTTGCAATGGAACGTCGATGATCCTGTTTCAACCTACGAAGTCACTCGAAATGATTACTTAGGTTCAACTTCAAACACTTATGGACAGGGCAATAGAAACCCTTTCATTGACAATCCTTATTTGGCAACGAGAATTTGGGGAGGAGTTCCAGCAGAAGATATTTGGGGAACTTCGGTTTCTGTCGAAGAAATCAACCTGCAAGAGATGATTACCGTTTTTCCTAATCCTGTAATCGAAGAAATGACGATTGCAGTCAACGAAAATTTGCAATTAGAAAGCGTAGATGTTTATTCAATGACAGGAACTTTGGTTTATACATCTTCTGCTCTTGAGAAGAATCAATACACAATCGGAGAACTCGAAAGAGGCTTTTATTTGGTAAAAATCACTACGGACAAAGGTGTTCTGACAGAGAAAGTGGTTGTGCGGTAGGTTGTTACAAGCGGCTAAGAGAGTTTGCAATACTTCATTATTTCTCGGTTGGGTGTTTAATGTTGGATATTAAAAAGAATGAAAAATACTAAACACTCAATATTAAATGTAAAAGTGAACTCGCGCTTCGGAAAATCGTTTTTCTGAAACAATTTCTATTTTTATGAAGATAAAATAAGCCAATAGTTATCAGCTAAAGGTGCATTAACAACTTTAAGCATGTTTACCCTGATTTTTTCTTAATAGAATCCTTATCTTTGCTCAAAATTATTTAAAAATGTCAGAAGAATTAAAAGAAGTAAGTTATTGCGTAGGGATGAGTTTAGGTGGAAGTTTATTGCAACAAAATTTGCAAGGAATCTCTCCAGAAGTTCTTGCAGAAGCAATTAAAGATACATTTGAAGGGAAGCAACTAAAGTATTCTCCGGATCAAGCAAACGAAATTATTCAAAATTTTTTAGCAAAAGAAAGCGAAAAGCAATTTGGAGCAAACAAAGAATTAGGTTCAACATTCTTAGCTGAAAACGCAAAGAAAGAAGGAATCAAAACAACAGATTCTGGCTTGCAATACGAAGTAATTACAGAAGGGACAGGTGAAAAACCATCTCCAACAGCACAAGTAACTGTTCATTATCACGGAACATTGATCGACGGAACTGTTTTTGATAGTTCTGTAGAAAGAGGTGACCCAGCAAGTTTTGGTGTGAATCAAGTTATTCCAGGATGGGTGGAAGCATTGCAGTTAATGCCTAAAGGTTCTAAATATAGGTTATACATACCAGAAAATTTGGCTTACGGGGCAACTCCTCAACCAGGAGGACCAATTCAGCCTTACATGGCATTGATTTTTGATGTTGAACTTTTAGAAATAGCATAATGAAAAGAATATTATTTATCGCAACACTTGCATTTCTTGCATCTTGTGGAGAAAGCAATGAGGAAGAAAAAGGCTTGGTTTTAGAATCTTTTGAAGACAAATTGGCTTACACATTGGGAACAACCAGTGCAAGAGATCTTTTTGGAAGTCAAAGTTTTGATGCTTCACGATTGGAGAAAGAATTGGTTTTTAGTGGATTCAAAAGCAATTTTGAAAACTTGGAACCAACTTGTGGACCTGCTATTGAAGGATTACTAGGACCAGCGGGTACAGATTTCAATACCACTTTTTTAAACGATGGTTCTGAATGCATAGGACGTTTTATCAGCTTTTCTTTATTCTCAAGATTAGATGGATTTGAAAAAGCAAATTCGGTAGATACGACTATTCTGTTTCAAGGATTTTACGACGCAATGATGGGTACGGATACAGCTTGTTTGGCGATGAAGGACCAAGAATTGGTCAATAAAGAGTTTTCTGAAGGAATCAAAGTGTTGATTGACCAAAAAATGGAAGCGGAATGGAGTGGCAACAGAATTGCAGGAGAAACATTCTTAGCAGAAAACAAGTTGAAAGATGGTGTCATAACCACTGCTTCTGGTTTACAATATGAAGTTTTGAAAAAAGGTTCAGGACCTATGCCAACAACAATGAACAGTGTGAAGGTGCATTACCATGGCACAACAATCGATGGTACTGTCTTTGATAGTTCTGTAGAAAGAGGTGAACCAATTTCGTTTCAAGTGACAGGAGTTATCCGAGGATGGACAGAAGCATTGCAATTAATGCCACAAGGTTCTAAATATAGACTTTATATACCACAAGATTTAGCGTACGGTGCCTATCCTCAACCTGGAGGTCCAATTCAACCCTTTTCTATGTTGATTTTTGACGTGGAGTTGTTGGAAGTGCAGTGATTTAGACAAGAGAAGAACAGAGAATAGGCAAGTTCATTCTTGCCTATTTTTTGTGCACTTTTTTTGGATGGATGAGGGAGAATTGGTATTTTTGGAGGAGATTAAATCGTTTAATGGAATATATCCACTTGTT
>NVXU02000001.1 GCA_002734065.2 Fluviicola sp. | reverse complement strand
TTACTTGTGTACCATTCTCAATGGCAGACTTTACACTTTTGTACGCTTTTTCAGAAAGATACTCTCTCATTATTCTAATGTGAAAAGTGTTTCTACCAAAGTATTCAGAAACTCGTTCTCCTGAATCTTTCATGTGTTTTGGTTTTCTGTGAAGAACGTCGTCTAGTGCATTTAGTCTTAATTGTGCCATTTTCTTGTTTTTTTACAAATAATTTTGACAAATGTATGTTTTTTTAAGGGGTAGTTGGGTGAGAAAGTGGTTTTATTTATTAACACCCCCTATTTAAGACTCAAAAAATATCAACTCCACACATTTACACATTGTTTGTTGCGTTTTTTGATGCGCTAATAAAAAGGTAAAAGAGTTTTAAAAAACATAGTGTCTATTCATTGAAAGGACATTATTGATAAAAACAATACGGTCCGAGACGAAATCTCGAACCAGCGGCTTGGGAGGTTATTCGCGGACTAGCAGAGAGATTTGTCCTTGCCCTTTTAAGACTTTAAACGCTCTTTCAAATTTGTCCGTTAAATTTTCAAACATAGGTATTGTGTTTTATGGGTTGTAAAATTAAGAATTTTAAACGGAAAGATTTGGTGAATTTGCTATTAAGTTTGACGCTCAAGCTCTCAATTGAGATGATAAATAAAGAGTTTAGGTTTTAATCTGCTTTTTCTCTTTTAAAATTGAAACAGTGCAAAGAGTTTTAGTATTTGTTGATGTGGTGATTTTTTTTTGTAGGAGCTAACGTTTTGGCTAAACTGAGTTTTAATGTAGTTTAGGTTTATTCTAGTTTATAAATCATGTCATCTATCCACTTTATTTTCTTTTTGGATTTTTTACCAGACTTACCTTTCTCCTTAAGCACTTTTTTTAAAAGCTCTTTATTGGCACCATCATATCTTCCATAAACCTCAGGTAGTTTGAAATCTAAACGACTAGAATAGACCATTTCCTCAAAGTAGACAATAGCTTGGTCGAATTCCTTCAATTTATAATGAATTCTACAATGTTCATCGTTTTGAGATCTATTTTCATAAGCTAAATACGCTAGAATGAATTCAAAAATAGATTTATGAGAAAATTTGTAAGATCCTTTTGAGTTTCGGTTAAGGAGGGAGCGACTTTTCAACTCAATCTTATTCAAGTCAATTTGAAACTCTTTGGACAATCTATCAATTTCCTCAAGAGGAACATAAAGACCATTCACAGAATAGTTATTATAGATATATTTACAAATTTCATATGTGAAAAATGCTAGGTGAGATTCAAAAATGTGTTTTTCATCTTCTGGGTATTTGTTTGCCTCACGATTAATCCATGCCACGACTAAAACCTCATAAATATCAATTCGGTTCTTATATTCTTGTTTCTTTTCTCTAACTAATTCATGAATGTATGAGAGTAGCATTGGTCTAAACAACAGGTCGTCTGTCTTTTTAATAATCTTCCGTGCAATTTTCTTTTGTTTAAATCGAAATACCCCAAAGCTTTTATTGATGTATTTTGTAACGTCTTTGTCTTCGAATGGAGAAACGTACATTTTCTTTACTGAATGATAGCCATTACCTTCAGTATTGAACTTCTTAACTTTTAGTTCGTTAGGCTCTTCTTTTTCAGATGAAAAATAATGGGTTCTGCAAGTGATAAGGACTGTTCGGAAATTTTTAACCATTTCAATAAGGCTATCAAATTCAGATACTATATCTTCATGAAGTATGTAGGGTGCCTCATCGAAACCATCAAGTAGAATTATAGTGTTGTTGGGGTCCTTAATTTTTTGAATTTCTGATTTTAAGGATTCCTTATCTAGACCTAAAGGGAGTAGGTTAATTTTCTCTCGGCTAAAAAGTGACCTGATTATTGTGTTGTATCTTGAAAAAAGATTCAACATGAAAGTCGTTTTCCCCATTCCAGAATCTCCTAGAATCAAATAGAATTGATTACTGGATCTTTTTCCTTTAAATACTTTATTTAAAAAGAACTTAAGTAAGTCTTCTTTTGCAGCAAAATCAAAGGAACTTTTTAGGTTAATCTCATCCGATGGATCAACATTTTGACACTTGGTTCTAATAAAAAATTTTCGTGCCTTTTTTGTTGCTCCATGGTTATAGTATGGAAACAAAGATTTGTTATCACGATAGTTACGAATTACACCAACAAAGAAAACTACAAGTTTAAAACCAGCTGCTAAAATTATTGGGAGTTTGACGTATAAAAAAGTGTCATCCCAAATCCAGTTCCAGACTTTATGAATTATTTCCATAGTGGTTTTCTAATAACAGTTAACGTTTAGTATATGACAAGTAGGGCAGAAGAAAGCTCTGAACTTTCAATCTTGCACCTAGCCAAAACGTTGTATTTTGTTTTTAATTTATTCATTCTTAAAAGCCAAATCAACGATTTGGCGGTGTTTGTAAATAGCACTGAATTTTCTTAAACCACTAAACGCCCTATTTGCTATATACATTATTATCTATATCCTTTTTAATCTTTATTTATAACTTCGGTGTTTTCAAGATTAAAAGTTTCAGGAGTCAGTTTTGTCTTAACACTGTACAAATCTTTCCTCATTTCTATTATTAGAGAATTGTATGAGTTCGCATTTTGTGTTTCGAGCAAATTTTTCATTTTGGATATTACATTATCTGATGCATATAGAGACATATTTACCCATTCAGCATTCAATTCGTTCAGGAGTTCTTCTTTGGAAGTAATATTTGGCCTGTTTATCACAAGTTTAGTATGTTCTCGTGCATAATTGACAAATGCGTAGCATAATAGTAAAATTGCTTTATATCGTTTTTCTTTTAATTCTTGCTTCGCGTCAGATTTCTTTTTTCTAGAACCAATAATATATGTAACAACGGCTTGGAGAATTCCTCCAATTCCAATTAGTCCAAGTGCTGCTAAAATTTGTTCTACTGTCATAATTTGAATTCTGGGTTAGGTTATAGATAACAATTCAATATAGTGCACCAATGCACTTTATTCGCCTTACGTTTACTTCGATTGTTTCACTTTAACTAATCTCAAAAGTAAACTAGCTCACCAAATATAATCAAACTCTTTACCGATTCAAAATCTCTCAACAAATTTAGCTTTTGCATCGAAATTATCCTTTCATTAGTTCTATCTACAGTTTAGAAACTATTTTCTCATCCAAAGGCTTAACATCTGAAGAAAACACATCAATTAATCTCCCTTCTTCGTCTAGCAGGTATTTTTGGAAATTCCATTTTACTTCTGAGTCTTGATTTCCGTTCAACGATTTTTTAGTTAACCAGCTATAAAGCGGATGTTGGTCGTCGCCTTTTACGTCAATCTTCTCGGTCATCTGAAAAGAAACTCCGTAATTTTTCTGACAAAAGGATGCGATTTCAGTGCTTGAACCAGGTTCTTGAGCACCAAATTGATTGCATGGAACACCAATAATGCTCAATTTATCGCCATATTGATCGTGCAAGCTTTGGAGACCTTCATATTGAGGAGTAAAACCACATTTAGATGCTACATTGACAAAAAGGATTTTCTTTCCCTTTAATGTTTTTAGGTCTATTGCTGTGCCATCTAGAGAATTAATGCTTAGGTCGTAAATTGATTCTATAGGTTCTTTCATATCTTGAGTTTTTGAAATAAAGGACGCTGAAATTAGTCCAAATACACTAATTAATAAAATGATTTTTGATTTCATATTTTAATTTTTAATTTCTTGCGTTGAGTCATTTTTAACCTCTATCTTCTTAATCTTAATCCCTGCGTAACCATAAACTATAGTCATTATAGGGCTTATCAAATTAAAAAAGCAATACATCCAAAAATCACCGACTGCGACAGAAAGAACTGAAGATTGTGTTGCACCGCACGTATTCCATGGGAAAAGGACTGAAGTTACCGTACCTGCATCTTCTAAAGTTCTACTTAAATTCTCCGGTGCTAAACCTCGTTCTGGGTAGATATCTTCGAACATTTTTCCAGGAACAACGATTGCTAAGTATTGGTCAGAAGCTGTTGCATTGAAAAACACACATGTTCCTGCAGTCGTTGCTATCAATGACCCTGTGGACTTTGCAAACTTTACAATGGTGTGGGTTATTTTACTCAAAAGTCCTGCTGCTTCCATCACTCCTCCAAAACACATGGCACAAACGATGAGCCAAATAGTATTCAACATTCCTGCCATTCCTTTCGTTCCTAAAAGTTTGTTGACCTCATTCATTCCTGCGTCAACGGAAGTACTCATTGACATTGATTTCATAGAAGCTTTGTACGAAGAAATAAAGTAATTGGAACTTTCTCCAGCAATTTCCTTCACTACATCAGGTTGAAAAATAATGGCTGCAACTGCTCCGAGAATTGTCCCAATAAACAATGCAGGGAGAGCACTTACCTTCTTTATGATTAAAAAAACCACAATCGCAGGAACGATAAACAAAACTGGCGAAACATAATATTTTGAACTGATAGCTTCCATCATTGCCCCTACTCCTTCGCTCGATTCTTTCGTGTCAATCGTGAAACCAAGAATTAAAAAGATGGCCAAGGTGATTAATATAGAAGGAACTGTTGTTAAAGCCATGTATCGAATATGCGTGACTAAATCTGTCCCTGCCATTGCTGGAGCAAGATTGGTTGTATCAGAAAGCGGTGACATTTTGTCTCCAAAATAAGCGCCTGAAATAATAGCCCCTGCTACCATGCCTTGTCCAATGCCTAAGGCTGTTCCAATTCCGATTAGTGCAACGCCGACGGTTGCAACGGTTGTCCACGAAGAACCTGTTGCCAATGCAACAATTGCACTCACTATACAAGCCGCAACTAAAAAGATGGTTGGATTGAGAATCTCTAAGCCGTAATAAATCATCGTTGGAACAATACCGGACATCATCCATGTTCCTGCAAGAGCGCCAATGAGTAGTAAAATTAAGATGGCTGGTAAGGCTGAAGTTATGCTATCGACGATTCCTTTTTGCAGTTGCTCCCACTTGTAACCCAATGGTATAGCAACTATCACAGCTGTCATTGCTGCAAGAATTAACGCGATTTGATTGGGTCCGCCTGTTGCGTCTTCGAAAATTAGAAAATTGAGAATAAGCAACACAATCAGCACTAAAATTGGCACAAAAGCCAACAAAAAAGAAGGAGATTTTTGTTTTGAAGTCATTTTCAGTAATTAAGTGGCTAAAAATAGGTATAATTTGTTAGAAGTAGGCTGTTGTTAAGTGATGAGTTATGAGTGTACCTCGGCTGGCGCTCGGCAACCAGCGATGAGTGGAAGTAGTACCTCGACAAGCTCAGTAACCAATTCTTGTTAGAATTGCGGTTATCGAGCTTGTCGAGATATGGATTATTGGTTATAGAAGGAGGTATGTCTAAAACTCGAATGCTCTAAAACTCAAATGCTCCTATTTCTTCTTCTTCGGTTTATACAAAAACAGTAACAACACAGGTAAAATCGTAATGTCTGCGATTAACGCTACAAACAGAGTGATACAAAGTAATAAGCCCATGTTAAACGTTCCTAAAAAGCTTGAGAAAACAAGCAGTAAGAATCCTGCGCAAAGAATCAAGGTAGTGAGAATCATTGCTTTTCCGGTGGTTAAATAAGTCCGCTTTAAAGCGTAAACTTTACTTTTCCCTTTCATTAATTCGTACTTGAATTTCCCCAGAAAGTGAATGGTATCATCAACGGCAATTCCAAAAGCAATGGTAAAAACAATAGAGGTGCTTGTTTTTAAATCGATGCCCAAATAGCCCATTACTCCTGCGATAAAGAGCAATGGAATTAAATTCGTGACAATGCTAATCACTAGAATAGTCGCAGAACGGTAAATGAAGCCAATAATCAATGCAACAATCAAAATAGAAACCGCCAAGCCTTTAATCAAACTGGTTGACATGTATTTAAGGTTTTTGTCGATTAAATGAGCCGTTCCTGTGACCTGAAACTTAATTTTATCCTTTAAATGTATCGAATTCAAATATTCTTGCAATTTCTCATTCTTCTCAAACACCACAGAGTTTCCTAAATCGGGAATAGTTCCGTTTATTCGTGTGCGCATTTCGTTAGAATCAACAAAAGTTTTGATAAATGCTCCTTTTTGTATCAATCGCAATGCTTTTCTGTGACCTCTAATTTTTCTGCTCTTTTTGGGCAGTTTGTAGTACTCTTTTAAGCCAGAATGCGAAGAACGGTTCATCACCTTGAGCATTTTCACCAAGGAATTTTTGATATTCACTCCGTAGTCATTCTCCAAATAATTCTCGACAGAATCAATCGTTTTTAAAACATCTTTGTCCCAAACATTCAGCGAAGAATCTTGAATAATCACCGCCAATTCGAAAGGTCTAATTCCTCCGTAATGATCGTCTAAGAAGTTGAAATCAACCTTTAAAGGTTCCGTTTCTCGAAGGTCGTCCATTAAGAAATTATTGCTTTTAAGTTGCGACATTCCTATTATACTGATAATTACAACTCCGATGGTCACGTAAATAATGCGTTTTCTCCTTCTAATAACCGCAGAAAATCCACGGACAAGGTATTTCATCCAAAAATGCTCTTTTTTCGACTTTCTGACATATTTTGGACCTGGGAAAAGGTAGAAAAGCACTGGTAACGTCACAAATGTGAGCACAAAAGCGATTAAAACGCCAAATCCCATCACAACGCCAAATGCCTGAATGGGCTGCACGTTGACAAAAGAAAGAGAGAAAAAACCAATGGCAGTAGTTATGGAAGTCAGAAATGTTGCCAAACCAACTTCCCGAACAGCAACCATTATTGCATCATAGACTTTTTCTTCTACCCGCAAAGCGTCCAAGTAACGAGACACCAAATGAATGACATCTGACATCGCAACAACAAACATAATGGAGGGCAAGGTGGACAAAACGATGTTCATGGGTTCATTAAAAAGCCCCATTCCCCCAACAACCCAAATCATGGATGAAAAAATGATAATTTGTGGAATTAAGACTCCCCAAACAGAGCGAAATGCCACAAAAAGGAAGAAAACAATCAAAAACGCGCTCAACCCAACGAATAAAGCCATTTCGAAGGTCATTTTTTCAATATAATACTGTTGTCCAACCGTTCTACCTGCAACTCTCGTAATCTCAAAATCAAAGTTGCTAATCACGTCATTGACATTATTAATCAATGCATCGCTCCTCTTTTTTGAAATGTAATCAGTGTGTCGGATAAAGATACAGATGGACTTACCATCCTCTGCGACCAAGGTGTTTATTAGTTCTTCATTCTTAAAAACTCTTGCAGAATCACGTTTTGCATCAAAATCATTGAAATCGAAGTAAGGTTTTGAACTTGATGTTCCATTCTGATAGACAAAATGCTCATCTAAATTGGAAATAGAAGTGACGTACTTAACGTCTTCTACTTTCTCTAATTTTTCTGTGAATTTTTCAACTTTTTTCAGAAAAGGAACTTCAAATACTCCTGAATTATTCTCTACAGCGATCAGTAAAAAGTCATTATCTGACGTAAACATTTCTCTGTGAGCAAAGAAAAAATCTGTTTCTTCGTCATTGACAGGGAAAAATTTCTCGAAATCATAATCGAACTTTAACGTTGTTATTTCGTAGCCTAAAAAGGCTGTAAACCCTATTAAAACTGTTAAAACAATCCAAATACTTTTTTTAAACCGTATTTCTCCAACCATTTGTTGACTTCTTTCGTTAGATAATTGTCAAATATAGTTGTTTGACGTAAACTAACGCAAAAACTTAAAATTTTGACTAAATCAGTTGAAATGAGTAAGTTTGACAAAACAAAAAAAATGAAAAGAACATTACTTTTAGCCACATTGGCATTTTCCTTTCTAGGAAACGCACAAAGTTTAACCTCTGCAAACGAGCCAACTATCGGAGAAACATCCAACATGTACCTCTGTGACTCATTCACCGTAAATTATGCGGGAATTACTGGTTCAGGCGTAACATGGGATTACTCTAATTTAGTTGGAATTACAGGACAAACAAGGTTGGTATCTGTCCTAGATGCAACAACTGCTCCAAATGCTGCAGACTTTCCTACCTCTGTGAAAGCGATTAGTGTAGAAAGTTCTATGACTTCTTATTTTACATCTACAGCTGCTGATAGAACTTCACAAGGTTTTGTTTTTAACGAAGCAACTTTGGGTGATATCGTTGCTAGCTTTTCAACTGATAACGAGGTTGTAGTGACTTATCCATTTGCATTAGGATCAACGTCAACTGATTTGTTTGCGGGGACAGTGAGTTATGTTTTGGGAGTCCCAACAACTTCTCCAATGACTGGAAATGTTTATTCAACAATTGACGGTCAAGGAACGATGTTATTCCCCAGTGCGGTAACTGTACCCAATGTAATCCGATACAACATCATTGACACTTCAGTAGCTACGGGTACAGCATTGGGTGACCTTGAGATTATTCGAAATCAATACGAGTATTACTCAAATACAACTAACCTTCCCATTTTTACAATTACCAAACTCACAATTCAAACTGTTGGTGGTGGGACAGTAATCAACGAATTCTCATTGGTTCTTTCTGCTTACGTAACAACTAACTTTCTGTCAATTGCTGAAAAGGAAGAAGTGAAATTCACAGTTTATCCTAACCCAGCAGAAAATGAAATAAAAATAAATGGAGAATTCTCACCGAATGCAGTTGGACAAATTATTGATCAAAGCGGACGAGAAGTTTCTAACTTTAAAGTTATAAATAACGCTCCTATTGATATTTCATCTTTAGAGAATGGAATGTATATTTTAAGAATCACTGATGATAATAGAGCGACCTCTAAAAACATCGTGAAGAGATAAAATCTAACACTTAAACTTAAAGCCTTTCGGATTCGTTTCGAAAGGCTTTTTTTGTTGCAGAAGAGCAAAAATAGAGTATTCAAATTATTAAATCTACTTCCTATTTATAGCCTTTAGCAATTGGCTTTTAGCTTTTAGCTTGGCTTGATAGAAAAAAGAGCCGCTTTACTTTATTCTCTGAAAAACGAAATTTTACTGACAATTTCATAAAGAAGACAGCATGATTCCGAAGCTAAACCAAGCTAAAAGCCAATTGCTAAAGGCTAAAGGCTAAAGACAATAATCAGTACTATTATCTTAACACGTTTACTCTACTAAAAAGGCATTGTTAATTAATTATTAGCAAATCTTTCATTTGGATAGGTTTTTGGTGTTACATTCGTAAGAATTCTTGTTATATCTAAAGCAACGTTGATTTTATGAAGACAATTTACTTTCTCTTATTATTACTGATTCCATTTTGTTACAATGCGCAAATCAACGAAGGATTGAACCCCGAAGAAAGAGCCTACTTGTATCACATTGTAAAAAAGAGTCCTATTTTAAACAACAATTTTGGACGATATTTTGACTATCAAGGACCGGATATTAGATTTCCCAATCAGAAAGTGAACTTTGATTCAGTTGAAATACTCATCATCAACAATCCAGAATTATTGGTCATTAGAAAAGGGGAAATTGCAAAATCATCCAAAGGTCTAATTGCCGAAGCTGCCAACAAAATGGCTATTTGGGAATTGAATCAAGTGCTTCTTGCCAAGAGATCTGATGACTTACAACAGTACAAGAATGAATATGAGGTTTATCAGCAATTATTGGTGAAGAAGTTGCCCTTTTCTGTTCTGAAAAAGGTAGATGGCAAAACGCAAGCTATTGCAAAGATGCAAAACCTCATGAACCCAAGTTTGACATTTGATGATAAAAAAATGTTGATCGAATCTTTGCGTTTACCGAGCATTGAAGATGAGCTAAAAACACTAAACGCCATCAATTTTGCCGTAAATGAGTACGTAAAAACACGTGCCTACGAAATTTTCAGAGCACTGGGCGGAAAAGCAGATTCTTTTGAAAATGTTCTTGTTGCTGCTGGTGACGGAAGTTCTACAACGGGTCTTCTAGAAGAACGTGAAAAGGACGAGCGAGGAAGATGGAACAAAGGTTTGCCAAAAGCAGTTGGCTTGTTTCCTTACCAATTGGTCATTGAAAAAACCGAGGTCAAGAGAAAAATCAAGAAAGAATTGGAGCCAATGCGCTACTCTATCAATGATTTTAAAACAGTTGGCAACAACAGAATGACCAACCTCCACTTTGATGTCTGGGGATATAACTCAGAGAAGCAAACAACGGTCGTAATTGAAAAAAATGGACTGAGTTATCATCTTTTTGGAGCAAAAGACACACGTTTTCTTTCTCCAGACTCAACCTTTTCTGAAGGAACCACTTTTCAGTCTATTATCAATGACTTGGAGCACAATAAAATTGCCAAATTGAACGAAATGGTTTACGGCAAAAAGGGATTTGACCATTGGATTGATTACAACGATAAGAAAAAAGATGCGACAGAATTAAAAATTGAAAAACGCGAGAAAGAATATTCTGACCTCGGTTATTCTCCAATTACAACCTCTAAAAAGCCGTCAAGAAAGGTCAAAAAGTCAAAAAGAAAAGCAATTAAAGCCGGTGCAGGTTCTTTTGACGGAACGCCAACAACAAACTCAAGTAGATCGGAGAGAAAGAAATTACAAAACACTATCGTTGGTTTGTACAACCTGTTTGACAGGTACAAACGCAAAATCAAAGAATTGGAAACGCAAAAAGCACAGGCCATTGACTTAATGGCAGTTTATCAACGGAAACTGGACATTTATAAGCAATTAATGGGCTATCGTTGGGCAACTTTCGAGGAAGAAGACGGACTTTTTGTTTTTGAAGATTCGACAACTTTTGATATTCTGACACAAGAATTTAAGTTCCCTGCAAGTGAAAAGGTAGAAGATTTTGAGGTTCGATTGATTGCAATTCCAGAATCATCGCTGTCAAAATCTGCCGATGAAGTGATGTTACACATCAACGTGATGGATGCTGAGCCAAATTACAACGCAAGAATTAATTTAGCCTTGGAAGATGTTTTTGCATCCGATAAATGGGATTTACCGCGGGAATTATTCACCGATGAGGACAGCGTTGCCATTCGAGTCTTTTTTGAAGGAATGTTAGACAAAAAAGTCTCGTTTTCTGTCATCGCAAGAGGTCAAGGAATTGGAAAATGGAACGGAACGCAGACTGTTAAGAATGCAAAGCCACAAGAATTGAATAGTTACCCCAATTCTACTCCAAAAAGCGATTCTTCCTTTGTTCGTTTAAGAAAATCCGAAATCTTTATTCGCATGGGTAGAGCCATTGAATTGGAGGTTAATTCTTACACCGACCCTGTTAAGTCAAACTTGCAAAGCTCTGAATCGTCTATTTCATCAACAATGCAGAAGTACCACTTATCGAAGAATGATATTTTAAGTGCCTATCGAACTGCCTCCATTCTCAAGGCTTTAAAAGCCGAAATCAGTGTTCTCGCAGGAAAATATCTCAACAGAGAAGAAGCATCCATTGTGATAGACCGTTTCAATAAAGAAGTTGCAAAAGTGAAAGTAAGTGTTGGGGCAACGTCATTTAAATTGTCAGTCTTGAAGTAAGAATTCTTCGTAATTAGCTGGTGTAATAACAGAGGTTTCAGTTGTAGAATACGCTTTCGTGAATGTTTTTGGAAATCTGGCTTTCGCAACCTTGTTCCATTTGAATTCAAAGGCTCTTATTTCTTCATTTTCAACCTCAATGAAATCAATTTCTTGTTGCTGAGTTGTTCTCCAGAAAAAAGAATCTACGCGCTTTCTTTCGTAGTGCATTTTTTTCATTCGCTCAGAAATAAGGTAATTTTCCCACAATGCACCTACATCAGACCTCTTGTGCAATTGATTGTAATTCCCAATAACGGCATTTCTAATTCCACAATCGTAGAAATAAATTTTCTTACTCTTCTTTAATTCATTTCGCACGTTTCTATTGAAAGATGACAGTGTGAATATCACAAAAGTTTGTTCAAATAATTGAATGTATTTCTCAACCGTTCCCTTATCTGCACCAACTAATTGCGCTATTTCATTGAAAGAAACTTCACTGCCTATTTGCAAGGCCAATGCTTTCAATATTTTCTCTAACAATTTAGGTCGCTTGATATTGTCCAACATCAATAAATCTTTGTACAAATAACTGTCTGCAATAAGGTTAAGTAATTCTATACTATCACTTGGATTTGTTACAATTTCAGGATATGCGCCATAAATTAAGCGTTGTTCAAGCATTCTTTTTTCTTCTACGAGTCCATGATGTTTAACCATTTCTTGGAAAGAAAGTGGAAACAGATTGAATAAAAATTTTCGTCCTGTCAGTGGCTCGTTCATCTTATTCGCCATTTCAAAAGAAGAAGAACCCGTTGCTATTACTTGCACGTCTTTTAATTGATCCGTGATTAATTTCAAGGTCAAACCAATGTTTGGTATTCGTTGAGCTTCATCAATAAATAATATTTTACAATCGCCGATATAATTCCTTATTTGCGTAGAAGTAATCTCCGTAAACGTCTGTCGAACATCTGGCTCGTCACCATTTAGATGCATCACCAATTCTGCCCTCTCGTTTATTAGGTATTCTAACAAGGTTGTTTTTCCAACTTGTCTCGCTCCAAAAAGCAATATGGCCTTCCCTTTAAAGAGTCTTTTGACAACATTTTCTATCGTGATTCTTGATATCATATAAACAAATATATAACAATTTTCGATTCAAATCACCAAAAAACATAATAATTTTCGATTACAATCACTAAAAAACATAATAATTAGAGATTGTAATCACTGAAAAACATAATAATTTTCGATTATAGACCAACTATAGAACTATCACTACTCAAAAAATTCATCTGCGAAATTCACCAAATATACCTTATTCGTTGCTCTGGTGAGTGCTGTGTACAGCCATCGGTAGTAATCTTGCCCTAAAATATCTTCATTGATAAATCCTTGGTCAATATAAACGTCGCTCCACTGTCCGCCTTGTGATTTGTGACAAGTTACCGCATACGCATACTTTACTTGCAAAGCATTGAAATATTTATCGGCGAGAATTGCATCGTAGCGTTCTTTCTTATTGCGAAGGTGCGCGTAGTCTCTTTCTACAGAATAAAACAGATCTTTCATTCTTTCGCGGGACAAAGAAGGACCTTCTACGGTCAAGGATTCTGTGTGAATAAGCAATTCTATTTCTCCCAAGTCTTCATAATCGACAAAGCGAATAATAACGTGAGCAAACTCAAAGCCGTGCATCTCCTCCACTTTCTGCACACGCACAATTTTAATCAATTCTCCGTTAGCAATAAAACCGATTTTGGTGTCGTCTCCCAGCCAGAAATAGTTGTTTTTCACGACCATTAGGCAATCGCCCGAGCAAAGCAATTCTTCGTACCATAAAATTCTTGCTCGAATGTGCTGGTTGTATTGATTGGCATTTTTATTCGAACGGGTAATCAAAATCGTTTCTTCTTGCCCGAAATTTCCAAAACTGCTTTCCAATTCGTCTTGTAATTCTAGACCTATGATTCTCACCAAGTCGGTATTAGGTTTTAGTTGAAATTTTGGATAATCAACCCAATCGGTGTTCCGGAGCAAAGTTGCATTTCTCAATATTTCAGAATCGATGGCTTGTCGCAACACCTCAATCAACTCAAAAGAGTCGATATTCAATGAAGAAAAGTGATTTTGGAGGTATTCTGTGCTCAAAGCAGGAGAAAAATCGCTCCCAACGGGTGGAAGTTGACCTGCATCACCAATTAATATCAATTTGCAATTCTCGCCAGAATAAACGTATTCAAATAAATCTTCGAGTAAATTTCTTGCGTTTACACCGCCATCTTTGGTCAGGGAATAATCTCCAATCATCGATGCTTCGTCCACAAAAAAGATGGTGTTTTTATACAAATTTTGCTGTAAACTTAAGCCAGCAGTGATTTCAACCTTCGATTTTCTACGGTAAATATGTTTGTGAATGGTACTTGCCTCTTGTTTTGCTTTGTGCGAGAATACTTTTGCTGCTCGTCCAGTTGGAGCTAATAATTTGGTTTTAACCTTGTAAAAGTTGAGCGCTTTAACATAAGCTCCCAAAACCGACGTTTTTCCCGTTCCTGCATAACCACTGATCACAAAAAGTTGTTGATTCTCTCTTTTTCGAGCAAAAGCTTCGAGTTTATTGAATAACAACTGCTGACTTTCGGTTGGTTGCATACCGAATTCAGTAATAACAGTCGTATAAAATGATGGCTCTGACATTGCTATAAATCTACTTTCTTTTCGCTAATTTTCTGTTTTTTTCACGGAAAAAGTCTAAAAATAGTTAACCATTGAGTAAAAGGTTCAAAAAAACTATCGTATGAAGGCGAATAAAATCTAAAAAATTGTAGTTTTGTTGAAACTCAAATTTAAAAGATAAATTATGACCAGTAATCTTTCGCTTATTTTAAAAAAGTACACGGTTCCAACATTGTTTTTTGTTATCGGATGTGTCATGTTGTATATTGCAATTTCTCAAGAACAAGGTTTAGTGTTCACTATCGCCGCTTTCATGATGTTAATTGCCGGAATTTTGAGTATCGGTTTTAGTACTGGTAACATTAAATCAGGATTGGTTTACGTTCTCGGAATCATTGCCGGAATTGGCGGTTTGGTTGCCGTAGCAATGTCTTATTCAAGTGTTAAAACAACTTTGACTTATCAGAACAACGCCAGAGAGTGTGCGGCATTGGCAACGCAAAATTTACAAGACATTCGGTATATACAGAAATCTTACAAAGAGAAAACAGGAAAATATATCGGTGATTGGAACGAATTTGTAGAGTTTACAAAGAATGGTACTGTTCCATTTTTGGAGTCTATTGGGTCAGTTCCTTCAGAAAAACTTACTGATGAAGAAAATAGATATTTATACACTGGTAATCCTCCAATTGACAATGATATGACTGAAGAAGAAGCCTATCTTCTTTCATTATGGACAGAAGGACCTAGGTATGAGGAGCTCTTCAAAAATTTCAAAAGAGATACCATTCAAAAAAGTTTGAAAGATGTTAAGTTTGGAACAAAATCTTACATCGCCAACAGAGAAAAACTAGGATTTTACAAATTTACGCCAGATTCACTGCCTATTATTCCTCACACGAACCAAAAATGGAGCATAGAAACGAAAGATTCTGTGAAAATTGGTGATGAATCATTTCCGACAATTCGTGTTGAAGGAAGAATTCCTTACGGAACAAAGAAAGAAGGATTTATGTATTTTGGTTCTATTTCACTAGATGAACTTGGAGGTTCTTGGGAGGAATAATAAATGAGCCGTACTCATTTAGCCATCTCAATCGCTGGATTTCAAGTTCAGTTTACGTCTTTTAGAAACGACTCTATTCTATATCACAAAGATGTTGCATTAACGTCTGCTGATTTTTCTGTTGTCAAAGAAGAATTGGACTCATTTATAGCACAGAATTCATTCATTTCTGAAAATTTTGATGAAATAAGCCTTTCTGTTGCCACAAAACAGTCATCTCTGGTCCCAAATAATGTTTTTGCAGAATCTTCAGCTAACGATATTTATAAGTTGTGTTTCGGAGAATGCGAAAATGACAATAGCATTGATTATAATAGAATTTCAGAACTAAGCATCGTCAACGTTTTTAGTATCCAAGATTGGGTGAAACGTTATTTTGTAATGAAATTCCCCACAATCTTGATTCAACATGAAGGTTCTCATTCACTCCGAGCAATTTTGGGAAGCAATGCATTCTATCTCAAAGCAACTGTGATTTTGCATGCAGATTTCTTCCAAATGACGATTGTAAAGCACAATCAGTTAGAATTTTACTCCTTTTTCGATTATCAAAATCATGAAGATGTTCTTTATCACTTGCTTTTTGCTTTGCAACAGAAAGAAATGACAGACGAAGAAGGAAGCATCGAATTTAGTCAAGCGTTGGGTTGCAAAAGTGAAATTATCGCCTCCATTGAAAAGGATTTTGTAAAAATTAAAGATTTAAAGCAGTTGAAGTTGAGTAAACCCGAACATTTTATTGCAAAAGCCCAATTGTTATGCGTATAATTCGCGGTAAATACAAAACTCGCTATTACAAAGTCCCTAAGAGCTTTCCATCTCGACCAACGACTGATTTTGCCAAAGAAGGACTCTTTAACATCCTTGAACATCAATATCTAGACGATGAAATGGATATTTTGGACTTATGCGCCGGAACTGGTAACATTTCTATCGAATTTCTATCAAGAGAATGTAACTCTGTAGTCGCGGTTGACAACAATTACAACTGCATTCGCTACATTAAATCAATGGCAGCGAAGTTTGGTTGTGAAGATAAATTACACGCTATAAAATCAGACGTTCTCAAATTTTTAGATAAATCCGATAAGCAATTTGATTTGATTTTTGCTGACCCTCCTTATGCGTACGAGCGTCATTCTGAAATAGCAGAAATGGTTTTTGCAAAGAACAAGTTAAAAAAAGACGGCCTTCTAATTATAGAACACGGTAGAGATACTTCACTTGAAAACATAACCCATTTCCAATTTATGCGTATATATGGTAACGTGCATTTTAGTTTTTTTGAAATAGAAGAATCATGAACGAAAAAATAGGTTTATTTCCCGGATCGTTTGACCCTTTTACGAAAGGTCACGAGGCAGTAGTGCGTAAAAGTTTAGATTTATTCGACAAGGTAATTATTGGCGTTGGTGTCAACAGTTCTAAAAAGTATCTATTCTCGCTGGAGAAAAGGATTGCGCACATCAATGCGTTATTTAGCGATTCTGACAAAATCACTGTTCAATCATTTCAGATGTTGACCGTTAATTTTTGTAAGGAAATCAACGCTAGTCATATTATTCGAGGCTTGAGAAATTCTAAAGATTTTCAATACGAAAAGTCCATTGCACACATGAATTTAGACATTTCGGGCATAGAAACAGTATTTTTTCTCACAGAACAGCAATATTCTGCCATTAGTTCAACGATTATTCGAGAAATCTACAAAAATGACGGCCCCATTGACAGTTTTGTAACCAAGTCGGAATTGCTCGTTTAAAAGGTTGGTATAATTAATGTACTGTACTTATCAATAGAATCAATTAAACTTTAACAAATGCGGCATTCTCTCCTTTTATTTCTCGTTTTTGCATTCGCACCATTCTCTTTGCTGTTTTCGCAAGTAACCATCAAAGGATTTGCTCCGAGTTATGTCGGAGAAACGATTGAAGCCTACAGAATACTCGATTATTTCAGTAATAAAAAAGAAAAAATCACTTCAGCAACGGTAGAATCTGATTCTTCGTTTACTCTTTACTTAGCCTCTGACATTACGCAGAAAATCATCTTAAAATCGAAGAATAACAGAGGGTTTTTATTGGTTCAGCCTAAGGGCAAGTATTCTATTTTCTTTCCGGAGAAGGATAAATTCTCCCCAAACAGACCGAATGGAAATCAAGTGGAGGTTGCGTTTTACAATCTTGACTCTACCGACATTAACTACAAAGTCTTAGGATTTCAGCGCTGGGCCGATCACTTTTTAGGGAACAATTATCACAAGAAAAGCCTAAATAACAATGAATTCTCCGAAAGTTTAGATGCTTTTAAAACACGCGTGGAAAAGGCATACAAAAACGACACTAGCTCGTATTTTAAGACGCATGTTCGTTTTACAATGGCTGGTTTGGACAATATTCCGAATGCGGCAGAGAGAAATCGTTATGAAAAACATGACTTTTACATTAAAAATTCTCCTGTAAGTTACAATAACGAGACCTATATACTTTACATCAAAGAATTTTATCAGAAATTAATGCCTCGCTTGCCCAATAAAACCAATGAAGCCGTTTACGAAGGAATTATAAAAAGCAGTCCAACAATAATTATGAAAGCGTTGGGGACAGAATACACGCTTAAAAACTTACGAATTCGAGAATTGATAATGATTAACACATTGGCAGAGGTCTATAATTCTGGAGAATATCCAAAAACGAACCTCGCAACTATTTTGGACAGTCTATCGACGAGAACAATGTTCAAAGCGAACAGAATCGTTGCCATCAACCTCCTTGATAGAATCACTGCACTTGTTCCAGGTAGCAAAGCGCCAGATTTCGTTCTGACTGCACCAGAATTAGAAATCAAAACTTTGTATAATTTTCAGAAAAAGCATTTATACATCCATTTCTTTGATCCTGCGAGAGAAGATGGAGTAAAAGAGTTGCCTTTATTAGTCGATTTGCAAATAAAGTACGGCAATTATGTACAATTTATAACTGTCACAAAGGAGCGGAAAAACTTTTCTGACAAGGAGCAATCGTTCATAAACTCAATTCCTTGGGAAGTTTATACATTGCCTTCATCTAACTCAATTTGGAAAAATTACAGCATCGAAACCTTCCCGCAATACACTTTGATTGATGCCGCAGGATATATTGTTGCAAGTCCAGCATTAGGTCCAACACCAAACGGGCAGTACGAAACGATAGATAAGACGTTTTTTTACTTGAAGAAGAGTCTGGAGAAAGAGTGAAGTTGGCTCCTGTTAGAGTGATGAGTGATGAGTGATGAGTGATGAGTGTACGAAAAATAAGTTCTTCTAACAATCGAAAGCTCTAACGCTCCAATGCTCTAACTCTCTAAAACTCTAATCCCCTTCTCTACTAACAACAAATTCCGTAAATTCGTACTCTAAAATTATTGTCAATGCGATTTAATCTTTCTGAAATAACAGAACTCATTCGAGAAAGGAGAACTATCTATCCGGAGCAATTCAGTGAACGAAAAGTGCATCAAGAGCAAATTGAATTAATCATAAACAATGCGCAATGGGCTCCGACTCATGGGAACACACAACCTTGGCGGTTTAAAGTGTTCGTAGAAGAAGGCAGAAACAAGTTGAGTGATTTTTTAAGTGAGACTTACCTCAAATTAACGCCAAAAGAACAACAAAATGATGCGAAATTGGCAAAATTACTCACTCGACCACTGAAATCATCGGTAGTTATTGCCGTTTCCATGGAACGACAAGAATCCGAGAAAATATTAGAAATTGAAGAAATTGAAGCGGTTGCTTGCGCCATTCAGAACATGAGTTTGACATGCACAGCTTATGGATTGGGAAGTTTTTGGTCAACGCCAAAGCTTATTTATTCTAACGAAATGAACCAATTTTTAGGCCTAAAAGGGAAAGATAAATGCCTTGGTTTGTTATACATCGGATATCCGGCAATAGAATGGCCAAAATCGCATCGAAAACCAATTGAATACACAACAGAATGGATAACCCAGTAGATCATACTATCATTGATTTGGGATTTGTCAATTATGTGCAACACCCAACCAATCCGAATTACATTGTGTATCGTTTTGCAGATATCAATCGTGCAAATTCTTTCGAGGAAGCCCTCAAAGAACAATCAATTTGGTTTGAAAAAGATTCCGAGCAGAAACGAAGCAAAGAATATTTTCTCTTTGGAATTCACAAGAGAGATTACAAAAAAACGGAGAAAATCAACTATTCTGTTGAGGCAAAGCACAAAAAACCGTTTATTCCTACGAAATTCTTAAGATATGGACTCATGCTATTCTCAGCAACTGTAATGTTACTGGCTATTATTGGTTACTGCAAACAACAAAACAAGCTCAGCAGAATCAATGAAACAGGTCAATTAATCAATAATGAAAAATTATCGGAATAAAATCCGTTTCTTAGCGTTTTAGAGTACGATGAAAATAGTTTTAATTTTCTTATTTGCGTTAGTCACACTTTCTGCTTCTTCACAGATCAAGCACAAGGCTAAACTCCCCTCTTATTTTGGAATTAGAATTAGTCCTATTTTTCCAACACAATTCATTGGAGAAAAGACGCTGTCTATGCAGCAACCTGCTAATGACCCTTTCAAAATTTCAACGACCATTACGCAAACAATGGGCTATTCGTTTGGAGGAACAGTAAGGGCAGGACTAACGAAATTACTTGCTATTGAAACTGGTTTAAATTTCACTAAGCGAAACTTTGACCTCACCATGGAACTTCCAGATTCTTCGATAAGAGCAAGCAACACTCTGGAATTTATTCAATACGACTTGCCCGTTAATGCCCTTTTTTACATCCAACTAAGTAAAAAATGGTACATGGATGCTTCTCTAGGATTAGCTGGGACATTCTCACCAACTCACGTCGGAGTCGTTACTGTTCCGCAAAAGAAACAAGAATTTCGTCATACGGGCATCGTTCAAAGCAAATTTGGACTCGACCTCAATGCCAACTTAGGTTTTGAATTCAGAACAGAGAAAAAGGGTTTTTTCTACCTCGGAGGAAGCGCAAGAGTGCCATTTAAGCCCCTTTTTAACATGTATTTAGAATATAACTACACCGGAAGTACTGTTAACAAGGTTTTAAAAGGAGAAGTTGACGGTTCTTATTTAGCCATAGAACTCAAGTATTTCTTTCCAATTATCAAAAACAAAGGCGTTCAGTTTAATGACGGACCGATTGTTCAGTGAGGGTGAAGTAGATGCTTGTTAGCACTTCGACTGGCTCAGTGTAAAAGTGAGGAATGAGGAGTGTACCTCGACAGGCTCGGCAACCAGTGATGAGTGATTGAAGAACTAAAGAAGGAATAAAAGCATATTTTAATAACGTAAGACACCACCTATCAGTAAAAAAAATCGAATCATATTGACCATTTTACTTAGTCTGATTGTTATTGGAAGTATGTACAGTATGTCCCTACCCTATATGTTTAAAACCAATATTGTTGCTGGTGACTTATCGCTACCCGAGTTTTACGATGGCACTGAATATGGTTTATCCAAACTTTTAATTTTTGTGATGATTTGCTCTGTGCTTTCTTTGGCTTTAAAAAAGAAACAAATTGTAACATTGATAATGAGTCTTATAGTGTTAATGTTGACTTTTTTAATACGATACTCAATACATTTTCATCTTATTGACCATGACTACGACAGTAATACAGGAGTCGGTTTTTTACTTTTGTTCACTTTGGCAATTCTACACTTGTTGATAAGCTCTATTGCTTTATTTTTAGAATCCTATATGCGTAACCCGAGTGTTTCTAAAAAATAACTACTCTTCCCTCTGCGTGTACTCGCAAAATCTGCGTTCTACCCCCCATTCCAAAACATTTACTAACTTTCGTCTTTCAAACTAAACGAAATTATGACTGTAAAAATCATCTCACTTATTTTATTGCTTGGCACTCAGTTTATTGCACTCTCTCAAAATGTAATGACAGCAGAAACCTTGATACAACTCAATAGAATTTCTCCAATTGGACTCACATCAGACGGAGCAAGCGTCATTTATCGTGTTTCAAAAGTAGATATCCCAACCAATAGTAAAAGCACAAAACTGTACATTCTCCCATTAGAAAACGGAACGCCTAAAGAAATTAAAGATTACACCGATTTCATCACCAATCGTCCTGAATTCTCTAAAAATGGAAAATACAAACTACTTTCTAAAGAAGTGAAGTTAAAAAAAGTATCTGGTAGTGATTTTTATCCAGAATTAACAGAGTCAAACGTGATGATTTACGATGAACTCAACTACCGTCATTGGGACAAGTGGGAAAATGGTAATTACAACCACGTTTTCATTGAGAATCTGGCAACTTCAGAGCAAACGGACATTATGCAAAACGAGAAGTATCACTGTCCACAAAAACCATTTGGAGGTTCGGAAGATTACATCTGGAATTCTGATGGTAGCAAAGTTTTGTATGTCTCAAAGAAAAAAGAAGGAACAGAATATGCAATCAGCACCAATACGGACATTTATGAATACGACATTGCGACTGCAACAACGAAAAACTTAACCGAAGAGAACAAAGGTTACGATACGCATCCTGCATTTTCTAAAGATGGACAATTGGCTTGGTTGCAAATGAATCGTGATGGTTATGAATCTGACAAAAATGATATTTGCATTCTTATTGATGGACAAAAAGTGAACCTCACCAAATTTTGGGACGGAACAGTCAACGAGTTTACATGGTATTCTCCCGAAAACCTCATCTATTTCATTGCACCCGTTGATGGAACCGTTCAGTTATTCTCTGTCAATGTTCCGAAAAAGGCAAATGGAAAAACAAAAGTCAGGCAAATCACAAAAGGACAATTTGATGTGCACGGAATTATTGGACAAAGCAAAGGAAAAATGGTTGTAAAACTCCGAGACATGAATCACGCTACGGAATTATACATCGTTGACCTAAAATCAGGTTCAATGTCTCAACTTTCTCACGTAAATGATGGGATTTACAATTCTCTTTTACTAAGCAAGGTCGAAAGTAGAATGATTCCAACAACGGACGGTAAAGAAATGCTTTCTTGGGTGATTTACCCACCGAATTTTGACCCAAATAAGAAATATCCGACCTTACTTTATTGCCAAGGAGGGCCGCAAGGAGCGTTGAGTCAATTCTATTCTTACCGGTGGAATTTTCAACTAATGGCAGCCAATGGCTACATTGTGATTGCACCCAACCGACGAGGAATGCCGGGTTGGGGAGTTGAATGGAACGAACAAATCTCAAAAGACTACGGCGGACAGAACATGCAAGATTACCTTTCTGCAATTGATGATATTTCCAAAGAATCGTATGTAGATAAAGAACGTTTAGGTTGCATTGGAGCAAGTTACGGAGGTTATTCTGCCTTCTATTTAGCAGGTATTCATGAGAACCGTTTCAAAACGTTTATTGCGCACGATGGCATCTTCAATTGGAAGAGCATGTACGGAACTACGGAAGAGTTATTCTTCGTAAATTGGGATTTGGGTGGTGCTCCTTGGGAGAAAGCAAACGAGGTTGCGCAAAGAAGTCATAATGATTTCAACCCTGCGGAACACGTTGAGAATTGGAACACACCGATATTAATCATCCAAGGAGGCAAAGATTACCGCGTTCCGATTGGACAAGGTTTAGAGGCTTTTCAAGCGGCGCAGTTGCAAGGAATTAAAAGCAAGTTGCTGTATTTTCCAGAAGAGAATCATTGGGTCTTGGGGAATCAGAATAGCTTAATTTGGCATGAGGAATTTAGGAAGTGGTTGGAGGAAACGTTGAAGTAGACTCTTGTTAGAGTGATGAACGAGGAGTGATGAGTGATGAGAGGGAAGCTTATTCTTGTTAGAATTACTTGTATTGAGCTTGTCGAAATATGGATTATGGATTATTTGAAGTTAACAGTACTGTTTCTTGGGTTATTACTAATTGGATGTAATTCGAAAGAATCTAGCAATAACTTGAACGATGAAAGTGCTTTTTTATCTGAAGCAGACTCGATTGCTGTGTTGAATGACTTGATTGAAGAAATGAAGGAGGAGAATTACACTAATTTAACTTCATTTAATTTCCCTAATTACGGATGCATGCCAATGCTTATTGAAAAAAGGGATATATTCAGTATTCAACAAGATCTAAAAGGGGAAATAATAATCAATGGTTTACTTGACTCAAAAAGTATTACAAATGAGATTGTTACTTATTTTTCTGCCAATAGAGAAAAAAATGATGTCGCTAATAATTACCCAATGTATTCTCGAATTTCAAGAAAAGAAATCATTCACCTTACTAAAGAAGCCATTGAAGAAGCTAAAAAGGTTAAAAATACACCCGGTGCACTTGAAGATATTATTGACTTCAAAGAAAGGCAAGTAGAAGAATGGATGAAGAAATTGAGAGCAATTAAAGTTCTACAAATTGATAAATTACCTGAGCCGAGTGTACAAGCACACATTACCATAGAATATCAAGATACCTTAAAAGGAGAGCATCTGATAGACAGTGTTCTTGTTGGATTCTTTTTATTAAGAGATTATGCTTCTAAAAAATACTTTAATGAGTCTTACCTGACCATTTTTCAAAGAAACCGAAAGAATGAAACTCTTCTAGATACAGAAAGGTTAAAAGCTTTATCAATTTTGTATCCTCTTACAATTTTAGATAAAGAAGGTCTTAAAAAAAGAGGGTTAAAGTATGTATATAGCAACATAGTTGGATATCCTGAACCACCTCCGCCACCAGTATTTGAAAAGTAAACTAATTACAAGCCTTCACAATAATAGCCTTAGCAATTAATATTGCTTTTTCAAGATCAAAATCGTTGCCTTTCGTCAATTGTACATTAACCGTAAATTGGTAATCACCTACTAAAACCAATAGATTATTCACTTTATGTTCCCAAACAGCAGCGTCACCAACATTGTCGACTTTTAAATACTCAAAATCTAAATCAACAATTTTAGTTCCAATCTCTTTTGCATTCTCATCTTCTGCTTTATCAATTACCTCATTATCATAAAGTTCTTTTTTCTCAGCACTCTCAGTAGAAGAACTCGTGTGATATTTATCGTAAAAACGTTCAACAGCGGTCTTGCTTTTGTACAATTTAATTTTTTTAATCTGTTGTAATCGAACAATACGTCTTTTTCTATCCACTTTCCATTTGCAATTTACCGTTGCATTTTCATCAGCAACCGTTTTAAATGGCATTTCAACTTTTTCTACAGAAGGTGTCTGACCTTCAAAATCTACAAATTCTCCAACTAATTCTGCAGTTAAAAGTTTCTCTGGTTGACCAACGAAATCTTCAAAACAGTTATTACCACCAACAACATTGGTAGTGCTATCAGTTACTTCAACATTAGAATCATTCGTGTCTTTTTCACCACAAGCAAGCAATAACGTGGATGAAAAAATTAAGATTAGGCTATTGATAATTACTTTTTTCATGATAAATAGGTTTATTCGTTTTGGTTTTAAGATCATAGTAAATGTACTATTAAAGACCATTGCAAAAGTAATAAGTTCCACTTAATTTCATTTTGATATCTATAAAAATTGTTGTTTTTTACTTTTTTAAGCTAATTTTTACTGATTTAGATACAAAACAGAACTATTTCTACTGTTTTTCCCTTTTTTTTTTTAAAATTAAACGCAATTTTCCTAGGGCTCCTGTAAAGATTATAACACATAGCCTCCATTAAATTTTGTGTATGCATTTTTTCAACACCTCTATATCTTGTTATCCCACCTTTGAACCAAAGGTGGATGCCTCCAAAAGTTCGTTCAACTTTGTATCGTGTTTTACCAACTAATTTGTTAAATTTATTTTCCCACCTTGTTAAAGGTTTATTCTTTTTTGCTTTTTTTTTAAAATATGATTCTTAAGTTTTTTCTTCTTTAAAAGATCATTATTTTTCTTTGATTGATAGCCTTTATCAGCTTTCAAAGGAATGCCTTCTGGTAGATCTGCTGTATCTAAAACATCTTCTAAATTAGCTATTTCATTAACACTTGCAGTTGTAGTCAAAACACCTAAAACCAGACCTTCATCATCTGTAACATGATGTTTTTTATAACCAAAAGAAACTTACCTCTTTTTTTTAGCCAAGTTCCATCTTTATCCACATTATCGGCAAATTTTTTTTAGCATCAACTTTTTGCTCTTGTCTATCTTATGTGACTTTATGATTAGTTTTTCCCTTTGGGCGTAGCGGTGTATCTATCACACTGGCATCTACAATTGCTTCAGTTTTTACTATAATTTGATGTGCTTCTAATTGGGAATTGATTAATTTAAAAAGTTTATCATACGTCTTTGTTTTAGTCAAAGCAGTTCTAAACCTACTAATCGTATTGTGGTCGGGTGCTATTTCTTCTATTGACATTCCACAAAAATAACTAAAAGAAATACTATCATTCACTCGGTATTCAACTTCAATTAATTTCGTAATTGAATCCCAATCAAGAAGTCGGTTTATTTGTTCAAAAAAAGTCTGTTTTATCTTTCTTGTTCGTAAATCGCAAATACTGTCAGCAAATGTTGAGTCAACGTGTTTAATCATACAGTAAAATAATCATTTAAGCATTGGTAATCAAATGTTTACAACTAAATTATTGACTAAATTTTGTTAATTACGACTTGCAACGGTCTTATCTTAGTATCACTCTTCATTAATCATGTCAAAGAATAAAGTGAAAAGCAATTTAAATCAGTTCAGAAAATCGCTATGACTTTCATCCTTATATTTCCTTCAGCATCCATAAATCACAGGCGAAATGTCCGGAGTCACCGAGTGCGTTTTCTAACCGTTTAAAACCTAACGATTCGTACAGACCAATCGCACTGCTTAACTCAGGCATTGTCTCCAAGTAAATAGAAGAAAAACCGAGCTCTTTCGCCTTGTTTATGGATAACAGCATCAGCTGCTTGCCAATACCTCTGTGCCTTGCAGCGCTTTGCAAGTAAATTTTCACTAATTCCACACAACCTTCTGGAAGTCCTTTTGTTGGGTAAATTCCGGCTCCTCCAAGAATTATTTCGTTCTCAATAGCGACAAAATAACAAGCGTTTTTTTTCTGAAACAATTCGTACAAAGCATCGGTTGTTGGGTCAGTGAATACCGTTCCAGGTTTGTTGACACCATGTTCCGTTAGGACTTCTCGAATTACTTTTGCGAGAGGGAGATTATCAGGTTTTTGAATCGGACGAATGTTCACTTTTTGATGCCAAAATTACGCTTTACTTTCTTTAGGTTCATTATCAACCTCTTATTTGTTGATAAAAATACCTTTAAAGGCATGACAATTGCTAAAAATCGACTACTTTTGTCGCATAAATGAAGCTAATTGGCTTTTCTTACATTGAATAGTCAATTAAAAAAAACACTCACATGGCAGAAGATATATTTGATAAAATCAAAAAGAACAGAGGTCCTTTAGGTCAATATTCTAAAGGAGTACATGGTTATTTTACTTTTCCAAAACTAGAAGGAGAAATCAATAATAAAATGATTTTTCGTGGAAAAGAATGCCTTGTATGGTCGGTGAACAATTACCTGGGTTTAGCAAATCATCCAGAAGTTCGTAAGGCAGATGGTGATGCTGCCGTGAAATGGGGACTTGCTTACCCGATGGGTTCTCGTATGATGACTGGTCAAACAAGTGAACACGAAAAATTAGAAGCTGAAATTTCTGACTTCATGGAAATGGAAGACACGATTCTTTTAAACTTCGGTTATCAAGGAATGGTTTCTGCCATTGACTCAATTGTAGACAGAAACGATGTTATTGTTTACGACAGTGAATCTCACGCTTGTATTCTTGACGGAATGCGATTGCATGCTGGAAAACGCTTTGTTTTTAAGCACAATGACATGGAAAGCTTCGATAAGCAAATGTCGAGAGCAACTAAAATTGTAGACAAAACAAACGGCGGTATTTTGGTTATCACAGAAGGCGTTTTTGGAATGGCTGGTGATCAAGGTCGATTGGCTGATTTAATCGAATTTAGAAAGTCTGGGAAATATGATTTCCGTTTATTCGTTGATGATGCTCACGGTTTTGGAACTGTTGGTGAAAGAGGTCAAGGTGCTGGAGAAGAGCAAGGAGTTCATGACGAAATAGACATCTTATTTGGAACTTTTGCAAAAGCAATGGCGTCTATCGGTGCTTTTATTTGCGCAAAAGAACACATTGTAGAATTTTTACGTTACAACATGCGTTCTCAAGTGTTTGCAAAATCTTTGCCTATGCCTTTAGTAGTTGGAGCAAGAAAACGCTTGGAATTATTGAGAGATCAACCTGAGCATAAAGAAAATTTATGGAAAGTAGCTTCTGCGTTGCAAAACGGATTAAAGAAAGCTGGTTTTGACTTAGGTGTTACTAATTCTGCCGTAACTCCTGTATTCTTAAAAGGAAATCTTGCCGAGGCAACGAATTTAACCTTCGATATGCGTGAGAATTACAACATTTTCTGTTCAATAGTCATTTATCCAGTTGTGCCTAAAGACGTAATCATGTTGCGTTTAATTCCAACAGCGATACATACATTAGAAGATGTTCAATACACGATTGATACTTTCATTACTGTGAAAGACAAGTTAGACGCTGGCGATTATAAGTCAGAAGAAATGGCAACGGTTGAAGTGGATACGAAGGGGAAGTAGGTTCTTGTTAGAGTGTGGAGTGAGGAGTGTGGAGTGAGGAGTGTTTATACGTAAATAATGGTTAGCACTTCGTCAGGCTCAGTGTAAAAATGTAGAGCGAGTCTAATTTTCTAAAAGTGTAGCGCAGCGAAACGTTTCTAACAATCTAAAAGGGAGGTGGTCATCGAGCGGTAGTCGAGATGAACGACCGTTTCTAAAAGCAAAGCGTTTCTAATTATCTACCCTCTAACAATCTAACCAACTCCTTAATCTCGCCCTTAGAATTAAAAGAATGGATGCAAATTCTCAGGCGTTCTTTACCTTTTGCAACTGTTGGAGAGAATATTGGCTTCACGGCAATCCTTTTTTCTAGTAAAAGCTGTGCAATTCGGTTCGTTTCCGTGATGCTTCCAATTTGTAGAATTTGAATGGGAGAATTGACTTCTGAAATGAGTCCAGTATGCTTGAAATTCTCTCTGAAATAAGCTAAATTCTCTTGCAATTGCTTTCTTCGAGCATTGATATCCTCTTTTTTTACCATGGCAACATTTCTTGCAACAGTGGCATCTGGCAATGCAGTTGTGTAAATAAAAGAACGAGAAAAGTTGCTCAAAAACTGCGTTAATTGCTCAGGACCAAGAATCACAGCACCGTGGGAACCGTATGCCTTACCTAGGGTTGCGAGGCGAGCAAAGGTTTTATTCTCTAGATTCAACGCTGAAACGAAACCTCTCCCATCTTCTCCAAAAATGCCTACAGAATGTGCCTCATCGACTATTAAATAAGCATTATTCTCTTCGCAAATTTGCTGAATTGCTCTCAACGGTGCCAAATCACCATCCATTGAATACAATGCTTCAATGGCAACGTAAATCGTTCCTTTGGCAGAAGAAATTTTCTTCGCTAGATCTTCAATATCGTTGTGCAAAAAGGAAAAATGATTGGCAAAACTCAAACGGATTCCATCACGAACGCTCGCGTGAATTAACTCGTCATAAATGATTGTATCGCCACGTTGTGGAACAGCGCTAAAAAAACCGAGATTGGCATCGTAGCCAGAATTAAAGAGCAATGCCGATTCAGATTTGAAGAATTCTGCTAACTCTTTTTCTGCTTCCAATGCTATTTTAGAAGTTCCAGAAATTAGTCGAGAACCTGTGGAAGCGTGCGATAAATTATTCTTAAATTCAACTTTACCCAAGCCTAAATAATCATTAGAAAAAAAATCCGTGAATCCTTCAAAATGAGAAAGGGAACGCAATGTTCCCTCTTTTTCTCGTTGTACTATTTTATCTAATAATCGTTGGTCCATTTAGTCAACGCTCGTTACTTTTCTTGGTTGAAAATCTACTGGAATATTCTTTTTAGCTTCCGCTAATTCAGCCTCTCTAATTGCTTCTTTTCGTTTTTTCTCTTCGTTAATTGCATCCGGTTTTGTCTCTGGTTGCTCTCCTTCTGCGAACGGCGCCTTAGGAATAAGTCCTAAAATTTCAAACATTTCTTTGTCTTCATTGAATTCAGGATTTGGAGTCGTTAATAACTTATCTCCCGCAAAAATTGAACTTGCACCCGCCATAAAGCACAATGCTTGACCTTCCAAGTTCATTTTCGTTCTTCCTGCAGAAAGGCGAACCACTGATTTTGGAAAAGCAATTCTGGTTGTTGCGACCATGCGAATCATTTCCCATTGCTCGATTGGTTTTTGGTCTTCCATTGGTGTTCCTTCTACCGCAACCAGTGCATTGATCGGAATAGATTCTGGTGGAACATCCATTTTCATGTAGCTCATTAATAAACCAATTCTGTCTTCAATAGCTTCTCCCATTCCAATAATTCCTCCAGAACAAACAGAAATTCCTGCTTTTCTTGCATTCTCAATAGTGTCTAATCTGTCTTCGTATTCTCTTGTTGAAATAACATCGTCGTAATAATCAGCAGATGTATCCAAGTTGTGATTGTAGGCAAAAAGTCCTGCATTTTTCAAGCGTTTTGCTTGATCTTCGTTCATCATTCCCAACGTGCAACACACTTCCATGTCTAAATCATTGACTCCTTGCACCATTTCGATTACGTTGTCAAAATCTTTGTTGTCTCTTACCTCTCGCCAAGCAGCTCCCATACATAACCTCGAAGATCCGTTTGCTTTCGCATTCTTTGCTTGTTCTAAAACAGATTCTACAGACATTAATTTATGTGCTTCAACATCTGTGTGATATCTTGCGGCTTGAGGACAATATCCGCAATCTTCAGAACAACCTCCTGTTTTAATGCTCAATAAAGAAGACATTTGAACTTCTCTAGGGTTGTGATGTTCTCTGTGAACAGTCGCCGCCTGAAAAACCAATTCTAAAAGAGGTTGATTGTAGATGTCTAATAATTCTTGCTGTGTGAATTTTTGCATTTTAATTCGCTTTTTAAATCAGTGGTAAAGATACGAATCAAATTAAAAATGAAGAATTAAAAATGAAGAAATGAGGATTTTGCTCAGATAAACTTAAACAACTACTAATTGCACATTGATAATTACTATTTGTTAATTAACAAACACGTCGCGTAAGCTTTTATCGCTTCTGACCGACCGAAAGAATCTACTTTCTCGTGTGTTGTTGCTTTGATAGAAACGGCGTCTTCTTCCACTTGCAGAATCGTTGCGATTTCTTTTTGCATTTTCAGAATGTGAGGATTTAACTTAGGATATTCCAAAATAACGGTAGAATCAATGTTATTGACTGAATATCCTTTTTCTTGAATGAGTTTAACAACCTCTGTCAATAGAATTTTACTGTCTATCCCTTTAAATTTAGGATCTGTGTCTGAAAAATGATAACCAATGTCGCGAAGGTTTGCTGCTCCCAAAAGTGCATCACAAATTGCGTGTAACAAGACGTCTGCATCAGAGTGGCCAACAGCACCAATTTCAGATTCGATTTGAATGCCACCAATAAATAAAGGAAGTCCCTTTTCTAAGCGATGCAAATCAATTCCGTATCCTATTCGGAGTTTCATTTATTGTGGCGTACTACTCGTTGAAGTTGCACTATCACCTCCAAAAGAGTAACGCAATGAGAATCTCAATGTATTCGCCAAAGGATTTGTTCTTTGCAATGCAATTAGGTAAGAAATATCAATTCCAAATTTATTGTATTTGAAACCTACACCTGCATTAAAATACTGTCTCGCGCCTTTGTTTTTACTCTCGTAAAAGAACCCAGCTCTTACAGCGAGAATATTGTTGTACCAATATTCAAGACCTGTAGCAATGTTAATTTCAGACATTTCTTCCTTGAATTTCGAACCTTTTACTACTTGGTAAGAACCATCCGAATTCTTCACAAAGTCGCCGTTTGCATCTTCAACAACACGACCTGGCGCATCATAAAAAGACTGAAGCATTCCTGAGATAACACCGATGTTGTTATTCATCCCAGAAGCAAGTTCACCCGTAAGCCCATCATAAACAGGAGGAGTAGGAACTAATAATTTTTGCAAGTCTATAGAAAGTGTCAAGCTATTGAATTTATCCAATTTCGCATTGAATGAGTTTCCAATTTTTAAATTCATTGGCAGAAAATCACCAGGAGCATTTGCGCCAACCGTGTTGTATTTTACTTTATTTCCAATGTTGTTAATTGTTGCTCCAAAGATATAAGTCCCTCTGATGCCTCCAATTTTTGCTTCATCGTTAAAAAAGGCAAAAGAAATGTCTGCTGCACCTGCAATTCCTGGTTCTGTTTGAATTCCACCTACGATAAGACCACCGGTTAAGTTAGAATAAGCAAACTTACCATTGATCCCAACACTAGTTCTGTCAGAGGTCTTAAATGCATAACCTCCTGTAAGTTCAAACTCACTTGGTTTATCTTCTCTTAAAACATCTCCATTGATGTCTGTAAAAGTAATACTACCTAAACTAAAATAGCGTAAGGCCCCGGCTACAGAATGCCTGTCACCAATTCTACCATACGCCGAAACATACGATAAATGAATATCATTTGTTAATTGTCTTAGCCATGGCGTGTATGAAACACTTACTTCTGACCTCTCTTCTGAGAAATTTAAAACTGCCGTATTCCAATAAATTGAAGTTGAATTGGGACTCAATGCTGTTCCTGCATCTCCCATCCCTCCTGCTCGTGAATCAGGTGTGATAGACATGAAAGGCAGGGCAGTTGTTATTGTATTCAATTGAAGATCCTCCTGTGTCACACCACTTCCGCCACCAGTTGGCTGCGCTAATGCAACAGCTGATGAGAATAATAGTGAAACACTCAAAAATAATTTATTCATTTTTTCTTTTCTTAAATTAAGACTTGCAAATATACGCAATAGAAGTCCTTTTATTGTATTGTTATTTTAAAATCACTAATTTTTCTAATTTTTCTGCTGTTTTCCCTTCCGGAGAAGTTACTTTTAAGCGGTAAACATAGACCCCTTTTGCCAATTGGTCTCCAAAATCGTCCAATCCATTCCAATTAATTGCTGCAGAACGAAATCCTTCAGAATTAACGTATTGATTAATCGTTTTGACTAACCTTCCAGAAACAGTCATTATTTGAACTTGCGCTTCAAGTTGCGTGCAAACTTGATTGTGTTCAAAATAAAAGTCCGTCGATGTTGTAAAAGGGTTTGGGTAATTCAACACGTGAGCCAATTTCATTTCTTCATTCTCCGTCACTACAAAGTCAATGGCTCTTTCTGAAGAATTGTTGTTGACATCCCAAACTTTCAAAGAAAGTGTATGAGTTCCTGGCTCTAAATCAGAAAAATCAAATCTTACTTCTCCAGATTGGTAAGAATCTGTATTTGCGATGTAATAATCGTTCAAAACGAAAGGGTTACCCGTTTCTCCATCTAAAACAGCAATTAAATCATGTCCCACCCCGTTTCCAACAGTATTAATACCATTCTCATCAAATAATTTAGCGATCAATAGTGGATTTTGGTCAGTTATTCCACCATTCACAAAATTATCATCGTTCAATGTCATTTCGATGTCAGGACCTTGCGTGTCGTTGATTCCGTTTGGGTCAATTCCTCCAATGTAGACTCTCTTGTCATTTCCCAACGCATCAGTTACGCCATTCTCTGCGTAGTAGCTCAATTTACCAAAACCAATAGAATAGTTTATGTCTTTCGGCACAACGAAAGTAAACTCAAAATAACCATTCGTCACTGTAGCTTTCCCTCGGTAAAGTTTATTTGTTTGCGTATAAAAAGAGCGAATTGGAGAAGCTGCTGCATTATTTCCCAAGGTTTTTTGTTCTTTTAGCTTATCATAAATGGTAGGATAAACAAAACCATTGAATCCTGATAGAACATTCGCACTAAAATCTTCAATATGCCCTTTTATGGTTACTTTGCTTAACGCTTTGAGCGTATCTATCTGTATAGAAGGAGCTAACCCGTTAATGCTATCGGTAATAACATTCATTCTCGGCAAAGCAATTTTTAATGCTGGATCACCAATTAATGTGAAACTTCGCTTGTTATTACTACCTCCTGTTGCGTTCTTCGTTTGACGAATAATCTCTCCAAAAGTTCTTGGTTCGCCATTTGCTTCTCTTTTAAAAACGTTGGAATAAAACGCTCGTCCAGTATTTGTATTCACCCCAAAGAATACAGAACGAGTTGTAGTCATCAAGGCAATCGCTGCTCCGTTGGGATTTATTGCTGCCCATTCTCCTGCTGAGACCCTCTCTGTATCATCATATTTCGTAAACTCGCAAGTTGCCGTTACGATTAATGCTAATCTATTGATATTGTCCCAAGCTTGAATCATTGGAACCGTAATTACTCTTTCTTCTGCAACTCCCACTTCACCACCATGCCCAACGTAATTAATCACCAAGCAACCTTCTGATATGTTCTTATCAATGGCTGCATTAACATCAGGGTATCTCTCTCCACCAGCAGTCGTTATCTGAGGGTAAGCATCTAAATACAATTTCTCAACATTCATTGAAGGATGATTTAATTGAACAGTGTCAAATTGAGGTTCAACGTCCTGAATGATAAAGTATCCTCCTTCTTCATCATCAGCAATTTGAACATATTTCGTTCTCCAGTCACCAAAAGTAGAAGTGGACGATTGACCAGAATTACAATTTGCTGCACCAGCAGAATTATACAGACTCGAGCCATTTTTCATGTAATGTTCTATTTTATTTACCTGCTGTACGGCCATTTCGTTGTCCGAAACCAGCATTCTTCCAACATTAATGTCTAAATCATCGGTAGAAGATATAGACTCAGAATCATCCAAAAGACCATAGTAATCATCCGTCACCAAAGCAGCTATCTTGTTCTCAGAATTCAATACTTGATAGGTCATTATAAAATTATTATTGTTTGCCACTCTGTTTTTCGGGTCATAAGTACCATCTCCAAACAATAAAATGCTTTTTGGTCGTGACGAAGGAACCAGTACTCCTCTGTCGTAAAACATTTTCGCAAACATTCTTATTGCTGTGGCATCTTTCGCGCCAGAGCTAAATTCATTGAAAACCTGTTCTTGTGTCACAACATGTCCGGTCTGACCTTCTGATCTATGCAGATTCGCTAAACGTTCGGCTTGCGCAATAAATGCCTTATTGGTAACAATTAGAAAATCTACTTGTGATAAACCGTGTAAATTTTGATTGGCAACAGAACCTATTCTAACTGGCTCTAGAAAAGTGTTGGCATCAGATACGGCAAACGCCCTCAAAGTATCTGTTTCTTGAATGAAATCATAATTAGAACCAACGATTGAACCTAATAATTGAAATGGATTTTGTCTATCTGTCACATCCCAAACAAACCCTCCTGTAGGAAAGTTAGAAATAGAAAACTGAGAAACATTCCCAACAGAAACTGAATTAAGGTCTGAAAATAAAAACTGCGCACCTAACATGTTAAGGTTTCGTCTAGCATTCAATTGAATTCTATCCAAATAAGTTAAAACATCCGGAGAATTTCGCGTTATTGAAATAAGTAAAGACATTGAAGCAGAAGGAATATTTACATCGAAAAAAGTAACTCTTCTTCCAAAGTCTCCTAGTCCAGCTGCGGGAAGTAAATCTGATACGTAATTCACAGTATTCACTGAATAATTCAAAGCTGTTCCAGATGTAAAAGCAGGATTACTTGCGATGGAAACCTCAAAGTTTGCCGGGGCAGAATTATCTATATCGGGAACATTAAAGGCGAAAGAACGTTGCAATTGAGTGTCAAATATCTCCCCATACCATCTTTGTCCACCTTTCACCAATGATTTCGCGTCAAGTTCATGCACATCATAATAAGAGTAAGTATTCACAGAATTTGTAACTACCGATGGAGAATTCGCCATTGTTTGTATTCTTTTTGGTGGTAATGCAGAATTTACATTGATAAAATAAACAGACACATCAGAATATGGGTTCCTATCTTGATTAAACCGTGAAGAAATTGTTGTGTACCATCGATGTGGTCCCCAGCCGTAAAATAGAATGTAGTCTCCATCATCAAAAGAGCCATCAGATTCTCCGATAATTTGGATAGCATTCTCAGCCAAGTCATCTGTTCTGGGTACAGAATTCAATTCTGGCAATCGGCCGTCTCCGTTGCCGAAAATATGAATATCTTGAGGACTGACAACTGATAAGTCAATACCGCAAGCTTCTAAAAAGGCTTTGTCAATTTTATGCACTCCATCTTCTTTTACTGATATTTTATACCATGTCCCAGAACCTGCTTGTAAAACAGAATTGGTCACAAAATCCTTTTGTATAATGACTTGTTCTGCAACCCCCTGTCCAATACTTATTTTTACGGAATTGATTCGTTTTATTTGACCATTTTCTTTAATGAAAGGAAACAAATTAAGTGATGCGTTTCTTTCCGTATTAGATTTTGCAACTTTTAAGTCATATTTCAACTGATTTACTTCAATAAATTGGGATTTTAAATAATTAATTTCTTTTGAAGTTGCTGGAGAAGTTGACGTTAATTCTAAATTAATGCTGTAATTTGTGTTGTCAGCCAATCTTTTCCTCCAAAAGTAGTTTGGAATATTTCCGTCCATGTGTTGTCCTAGCAGGTTTGGTACAACGATTGAGTTGTCGCCTTGAGTTAAGGTTTTTTCTTTCCCCCACTTTAAGTTAATCACATGCTCTGATTGAGATAGAACAATATTCGAACTAAAAATAATGAGCAGAGAGAATACTTTTACAAGTGATTTATTCAGAACAGGATGCTTTTTCATAAGGCAATTTAAAAAATAAAAGTAAATTAATACAAATAAAAAACGTAACAAATCTTTGATTATTATACACAAATTGCAATATTTGTAACCTTCTTACAAGAATCTCGTTAATGATTACTTGAAAAGAATGAATTTAACCCTTGTTGAATGAAAGAATTTAAGCGCATACTGATAGTGATAAGTTTTTTAGCCTTGCTTCCAAATGAAGCAAATGCTCAAGATCCTCAGTTCACACAGTTCTATGCGAACCCAATATACCTCAACCCTGCCTTCGCAGGTTCTGACGGTTGTCCTCGATTTTCGCTCAACTACAGAAATCAATGGCCAAGTTTGTCTGGTAATTATGTAACCTACTCTGCATCTTATGATCAATACTTCAAGAACATCAATGGAGGAATCGCCGTTATCGGAATGCACGACAGACAAGGTCAAGGAACCATTGCAACAACAATGATTGGTCTTGTTTATGCTTATCATTTGAAAGTAAATAGGAAATTTACTATGAATTTTGGAGCAAGAGCATCCATGTTTAACAAGTTTCTGGATTGGGATAAGTTAACTTTTGGAGACATGATAGACCCACGAAAAGGTTTTATCTACCAAACAGGAGATGTACCGCGAGGTGGAAGTCGTTATTTCTTCGATGCTTCTGCAGGTTTTGTGGGATATACTAAGAGTTTTTTCTTTGGAGGAGCAGTTCATCATTTGAATAGACCCAATGAGTCAATGATTGTTGGAGAATCTAAATTGCCAATGCGTTTTACTGCCCACATGGGTTCTGAAATTAAATTAGGACAAAAATCTCAATACAACAATGGTACTTCTATCATGCCGAACATTATTTAC
>NVXU02000061.1 GCA_002734065.2 Fluviicola sp. | reverse complement strand
CACCAGTTGTTGCTATGCTTGCAGAAACACAAGTAGGTACTTGTCCGATTGTTATCACAAGACAATACACAGTAACCGATGATTGTGGAAATCAAATCACTTTAACTCAAACAATCACTGTTGATGACACGCAAAACCCAACAGCAACAGATCCTGCAACTACAATTGTTCCAGGCGGACCAGCTCCAGGGGTTGACCCATTGGTTGTAATTGATGAGGCAGATAACTGTGGAGTACCAGCGGTTGCTTTTGTAAGTGAATCTACGGATGGTGCATTGTGTCCAGAAACGATTACACGAATTTATTCAGTAACGGATGCTTGTGGTAACACAATTAATGTGATACATATTATTTTAATTACTGACCCATTCCCACCTACGGCAAGTAACCCTTTACCAGTCAATGTAGAATGTATCGGCGATGTTCCTTTACCTGATCCTTTAGTTGTGACTGATGAGGCGGATAACCAAGGGGTACCGACTGTTGCTTGGGACAATGATGCATCAAATGGTCAAACTTGTCCAGAAATTATTACAAGAACTTATTCGGTAACAGATGCTTGTTTAGCTGTTATTTATGTTACTCAAACAATCACAGTCAATGATGTTACCGCTCCAACGGCGAGTAACCCAACAACTGTGAATGTAGAATGTATTTTCGACGTTCCGTTGAATGACATCACTGTTGTTACAGATGAGGTAGATAATTGTACGCCGATTCCTGTTGTTACTTTTATAGGTGATGCTTCTGACAATCAAACTTGTCCAGAAACAATCACACGAACGTATAGAATCACGGACGACTGTGGAAACTTCTCGGATGTTTTCCAAACAATTATTGTCAATGATGTGACTAACCCAACGGCAAGTAATCCAATTGCTGTGAATGTTGAATGTATTTTCGATGTTCCTGCAACGGATATTACGGTTGTAACAGACGAGGCAGATAACTGCACGGCAGTTCCAGTTGTTTTATGGGTAAGTGATGCATCCAATGGTCAAACTTGTCCAGAGGTTATTACAAGAACTTATTCCGTAACTGATGATTGTAACAATCAAATTCTAGTGACTCAAACAATTACGGTCAATGATGTAACCAATCCAACGGCAAGTAATCCTGCAACAACAACTGTTCCAGGAGGTCCAATTCCAGCTATTGATATCACTGCTGTGATTGATGAGGCAGATAATTGCACAGTAAATCCTGTAGTTGCATGGGTAAGTGATGTCTCTGATTTGAACCCATGTCCCGAGACCATCATAAGAACTTATTCAGTAACGGATGATTGCGGAAATCAAATTTTGGTTACCCATACCATCATGATTACCGATCCTATTTTACCAACAGGTACAGCACCAGGTCCCATCAATGTTGAATGTATTTTTGATGTTCCAGCGCCAGACCCATTGTTGATTACAGATGAGGCAGATAACCAAGCTGTTCCAACTGTTTTATGGGTGGATGATGTATCAGATAATCAAACTTGTCCAGAGATCATTATTAGAACCTATTCTATTACAGATATCTGTTTGAACCAGATTTTGGTTACTCAAACAATTACAGTCAATGATATTACGAATCCAACGGCGAGTAATCCTGTGATAGTGAATGTAGAATGTATTTTTGACGTTCCATTAAATGACATCACTGTTGTAACTGATGAGGCAGATAACTGCACGGCAGTTCCAGTTGTTACTTTCATCGGTGATGCTTCTGACAACCAAGCGTGTCCAGAAACAATTACGCGAACGTATAGAATAACGGATGACTGTGGCAATTTTACGGATGTTTTCCAAACAATTATTGTCAATGATGTTACTAACCCAACGGCTTCAAATCCAATTGCTGTGAATATAGAATGTATTTTCGATCTTCCACCAACAGATATTACAGTAGTAACAGATGAGGCGGATAACTGTACAGCAGTGCCTGTTGTTTTATGGGTAAGTGATGTGTCAAATGGTCAAACGTGTCCTGAGGTTATTACAAGAACATATAGTATTACAGATGATTGTAACAATCAAATTCTAGTTACCCAAACAATTACTGTAAATGATATAACTAACCCAACGGCAAGTAACCCATTACCAGTTACTGTTCCTGGCGGTCCATCTCCTGTAGTTGATATCACAGTCGTTACTGATGAGGCAGATAACTGTACAGCAAATCCTGTAGTTGCATGGGTAAGTGATGTCTCAGATTTGAACCCATGTCCTGAGACTATTATTAGAACTTATTCTATAACGGATGATTGTAACAATCAAATTCTAGTGACTCAAACAATTACGATTACAGATCCTATTTCACCAACAGGTACTGCACCAGGACCTATCAATGTAGAATGTATTTTTGATGTTCCAGCGCCTGACCCATTGTTGATTACAGATGAGGCAGATAATCAAGGTGTTCCAACTGTTTTATGGGTGGATGATGTATCAGATAATCAAAGCTGTCCAGAGACTATTATTAGAACCTATTCTATTACTGACATCTGTTTGAACCAGATTTTGGTTACTCAAACAATTACGGTTAACGATGTGACCGCTCCAACGGCGAGTAATCCAACAACTGTGAATGTAGAATGTATTTTTGACGTTCCTGCAAATGACATCACTGTTGTTACAGATGAGGCAGACAATTGCACGCCGGTTCCTGTTGTTACTTTTATAGGTGATGCTTCTGACAATCAAACGTGTCCAGAAACAATAACAAGAACTTATAGAATCACAGACGACTGTGGAAACTTCTCGGATGTTTTCCAAACAATTATTGTCAATGATGTAACTAATCCAACGGCAAGTAATCCAATTGCTGTGAATGTAGAATGTATTTTTGATGTTCCAGTAACGGATATTACAGTTGTAACCGATGAGGCAGATAACTGTACGGCAGTACCAGTTGTTTTATGGGTAAGTGATGCGTCCAATGGTCAAACATGTCCAGAGATTATTACAAGAACATATAGTATTACAGATGACTGTAACAATCAAATTCTAGTGACTCAAACAATTACGGTCAATGATATTACTAACCCAACGGGAAGTAATCCATTACCAGTTACAGTTCCTGGCGGTCCAGCTCCAGTAGTTGATATCACAGTAGTTACTGATGAGGCAGACAACTGTACAGCAAATCCTGTTGTTGCATGGGTAAGTGATGTTTCGGATAATCAGCCATGTCCAGAGACGATCATTAGAACTTATTCTATAACGGATGATTGTAACAATCAAATTTTGGTTACTCAAACAATTACAATTACAGACCCTATTGATCCAACAGGTACTGCACCAGCAGATGTTGTTGTAGAATGTATTTTTGATGTTCCTGCGCCAGATCCATTGTTAATTACTGATGAGGCAGATAATCAAGCTGTTTTAAATGTTTTATGGGTGGATGATGTATCAGATAATCAAAGCTGTCCAGAGACCATTATTAGAACCTATTCTATCACGGATATCTGTTTGAACCAGATTTTGGTAACTCAAACAATCACAGTCAACGATGTTACAGCTCCAACGGCTTCAAATCCAGTTGTTGTAAATGTAGAATGTATTTTTGATGTTCCATTAAATGACATTACAGTTGTTACTGACGAGGCAGACAACTGCACGCCGGTTCCAGTTGTTACCTTTATAGGTGCTGCTTCTGACAATCAAACGTGTCCAGAAACAATTACACGAACTTATAGAATTACAGACGACTGTGGAAACTTCACAGATGTTTTCCAGACAATTATTGTTAACGATGTGACCAACCCAACGGCATCTAATCCATTGGCTGTGAATGTTGAATGTATTTTCGATGTTCCTGTAACGGATATCAATGTTGTGACTGATGAGGCAGATAACTGTACGGCT
>NVXU02000060.1 GCA_002734065.2 Fluviicola sp. | reverse complement strand
TTTAGTTTGAATTTATTCCTTCAAGATACGAAAAATAAAAGGGAAACTAAAAGATAGTTATCAAAAAATGAATGTTAGTTTTTGCGCAGCCTGACGGTTAGTATATGGCAACTAGGGCAGTAGAAAGCACTAAACTTTCAATCTTGCACTTAGCCAAATATAAATATTTTTTTCATATTAAAAGCCAAATTTTATATTTGGCGGACTTTGTTAATGGCTCTAAACTTTCAGTTTATCACTGAATGCCCTATTTGCTATATACCGTATTATGCTCTTTTCTATTTCACTTTTATGTTTTTCAATTGGATAATCAAAATCAATCACAGAAATAAGGCTTTCGTCATTAATTACTTTCTTTAGTTCTTCAAATTCATTTATACTGTCCTTGTAATTCTTTAGAAAAACATCTTTATTTAATCCGAATTTTATGGTGTATGGGTTGTCGCTCTCATTTTCCAATTTGTAGTTAATCAACTGTTGGATATCATTTAGTTTCAAAAACCATATTTGCTCAATTAAAAATTTATTGGAATTCAGAGATTCCTTAAGGGATAAGTATTGTTCTTTCGTTCTTGGGTATCTAATGATTTGAATGTCTGACTTTATAGTTGAAATTCTGTTTTTAATAATTTTGTTTGTTAATTCATTGGGGATTAATTCTCCTTTGTCTAAATATAGTTTTACTTCATTGGTGAATTTAGTTTTTGATTTTATTACCTCTCGAAATAAATCATTGATTGAGATAGACGTTAGATTCAACTTATCCGATAGCATTTCAGTCAAGATATTAGGACTTATTCCTCTGCTTGATAATATAATGTGAACCTTTTTCATTTATTGAGCATAACAATCAGATATGTGTACCAGTACACAGATCCAACATGTAAATATAGCAAAATCTACTCAGGTTTTCGAAATCCTCTCGCTTCCCTAGAAAACGCTTTTCCCACCCAAAACAAGCCATTTTCGCAAAATTCAATTGAATTTTGCGAAAAATCGACCAAAAACACCCATTATTCAATTTCTGCCAGCTGCTTAAATTTTCCTTTGCTCTTTCTAATTTTCACGGCAACGACCTTATATTCTGGGCACATTGCTTCTGAATCATGCACGTCTCCGGTGATATTATTGATCATAATTTCTGGGAAATGGAAGGTAGTACTCACAACTCCCGGGTTCACATCAGTTGTGATTTTTGCCTTCACATCTACTTTTCCTCGGGGCGATTCAATGCACACAAAGTCGCCTTCGTTGATGCCGTTTTCTGAAGCATCTTTGGGGTTAATCATCAAGTAATCGTCTTTCAAAATCTCGACGTTGCCTGTTCTTCGAGTCATTGCACCACAGTTGTAATGTTCCAATTCTCGATTGGTTGTGAGAATTATTGGGTATTCGTCGGCATGGGCAACCAACTCTTCGGTTTCTCTCCAAGCATTGAATTCAAATGCGCCTTTTCCTCGTTTAAATTCTTCTAAATGCAGAATTTGCGTGTCCGTTCCGTCGAGTGCAACCGGCCATTGTTTCCCGTTGATCCCGAGTTCATCCCACTTTATTCCTGCGAAGAAAGGTACGATTTGCGAAATTTCTTCGAGCATTCCTTTGGCGGTGTAATCGTCTTGTTGGTAACCCAATTTGTTGAGCATATCCACCAAAATTTGCCCATCTACTTTTGCTCCTTCAATAGGTTCTACCACTTTATTTACTCGCTGAACTCGTCGTTCTCCATTGGTAAACGTTCCTTCTTTCTCTAAAAAGGATGCTCCAGGGAGAATAACATCGGCGTATTTTGCCGTTTCAGTCATAAATAACTCTTGTACAATGACCATGTCAGTTGCTTCCATCGCTTTGATGACTTTTTGTGTGTTTGGGTCCGTCTGAACGACATCTTCACCAATAATCCACACTACTTTTAACTTGCCAGCGATTGCCGCATCGAACATTTCAGGAATTTTATAACCGATGTTGCTTGGCACCGTGACGCCATAAAATTCGTTGTATTTTTTGATGACTTCTGGCTTAGTAATGTCTAAATATCCTGCTCCTTGATGTGGTTGAACTCCCATGTCGGCAGAACCTTGCACATTATTCTGTCCACGGAGAGGATTCACTCCAACACCACGTCGACCAATATTACCCGTTAACAAGGCCAAATCAGCAATTTGCATCACTGTAAAGGTTCCTTGAGAATGTTCTGTCACTCCTAATCCGTGAAAAGACATGGCGTTGGGCGCAGTAGCATAAGCCATTGCCGCCGCTCGAACATCTTCTCTTTTCAGTCCAGAAACACCTTCTAATTTTGTTAAATCAATGGCCAAAATTTCTTTCTTAAAGGCATCAAAACCTTCCGTTCTTTTTTCGACAAAAGAGGTATCCACTAAATTCTCAGAAATGATATAGTACATCATCATGTTGAGAACAGCAACGTTGGTTCCTGGTCGTAAAGCCAAATGATGCGTAGCATATCTCGCCATTTCCGTTTTTCGAGGGTCAATGACGATGGTTGTTCCACCACCCATTGCGAATTGCTTCAATTTTGCTCCAGTCACAGGATGTGCATCCGTTGGATTGGCTCCAATTATCATGATGCAATTCGTGTCTTTTAAATCATCAATGGAGTTGGTTGCAGCTCCTGTTCCAAAAGTTCGTTGCATTCCCAAGGCTGTTGGAGAATGACACACCCTTGCACAGCCGTCAATGTTATTAGTACCTACAGCGACACGCAACAATTTCTGCATCAAGTAATTTTCTTCGTTTGTACAACGAGAGGACGAGATTCCAGCAATGAAATCTGGGCCGTCTGTGGCTTTAACTTCGTTAATTTTATTCGCAATGTGATCGTAAACTTCTTCCCAACTTACCTTTTCGAATTCTCCGTTGCGTTTAATCATTGGAGAATTTAATCGCTCCGGATGATTGTAGAATTTGAAGGCATATCGACCTTTCAAACAGGTGTGACCTTGATTCACTTCTGCATCATAAGGTGCTTGAATACTCAAAATTTCACCATTGCTCGTCGAAACTTCCAAATTGCAACCAACACCGCAATAAGTGCAAATAGTTCGCGTAGTATCTGTTGTTTTTAATGCTTTTGATTGAAAAACATCCGAAATTGCAGAGGTTGGACAAGCTTGAGAACAAGCACCACAACTTACACAGTCAGAATCCATAAAAGAAAGGTCGCCTCCTTTGATGATTTTAGAATCAAAACCACGACCAGACATGCTCAAAACAAGTTGTCCTTGCACCTCATCGCAAGCCCGAACGCAACGGTAACAATTGATACATTTTGACAAGTCAGAAGTCATGTAAGGATGACTTAAATCTTTGGCTCTGTCCAAATGATTATCCCCGTCAGGATAACGAACCTCTCTAATTCCAACTTGCGCAGCAACGGTTTGCAATTCGCAATTCCCATTGACTTCGCAGGTCAAACAGTCCAAAGGATGGTCGGTAAGTACCAATTCTATGATGTTTTTTCTCAGTGATTTAATAGAATCAGAATCAGGATAAATATACTGCCCTTCTGCAACAGGGGAATGACAAGAAGCCATCGTTTTTGCGTTGCCATCTTCTTCCAAAGCTACATCTACGCTACATACTCGGCAAGAACCAAAAGGGTCAAGATTTGGAGCATCGCATAGGGTAGGCACGTATTGTTCACCTTTGTATCGCTTAATAAAAGAAAGCATTGTTTCGCCGTCTTTTATCTCGTAAGGCTTATTATTTATGTAGGCTATTTTACTCATAATTCGAATTTTCTATGTCAATATTTTTTAATGAGAAAAGGTACGTTGTACCACTTTCGTCGGATGTTCTTTTGAAATCACCATCCATTTGTTCTGCAAGAATTTTAATCAATTCTACACCAAAGCTTGAATTGCTTGAGCTTTCTTCCCTCCACGTTCCATTGTCCGCGTATTTAAGCGTAAAGTCTAAATCATTTTTACACGTAATTTGAATATTGATTTCTCCGCTTTTCTTTTCTGGGAAAGCATGTTTTATAGAGTTAGAAACCAGTTCGTTAATCAATAAACCAAGAGGAACAATCGTTTTTAAGCCAACGCGTTCAATTTCTGAACTCACGCTTATTTTGGTTCTAAAACCAGTATCAGACAGGGACTTAATATCGTCAGAAAGTTCTTGTAAATAAGACTGTATCCTCACTTTCGACAGTGCATCGCCTTGATACAACTTTCTGTGAATCAAAGACATAACTAATATTCTGTTGATGGCTTGTGAAAATTGCCTCTTTGCTTCTTCCGATTTCAGCTCACTTTTTTGAAGTCTCAGAAGGCTAATAATTATTTGCAAATTATTCTTTACTCGATGATGAATTTCTTTCACCAAGGTTGTTTTCTCTTCGTTTTGGTGCTCTATTGTTTCATTTCTTACAATTAATTCCTCATTGGCTTGCAACAATTTTGAATAAGCTTGTTTATGCATCGAAACGAACTGATAAATAACATAAGAAATACAAATTATTGCAACGACCAATTCGACAACGAGCGCAATTTTTCCTTGAGCATTAAGTGGTATAGTGCTCTCTATATTTATGTTTACGGTGCTAAAAACATAGTAAATAATCGTAGCAATATTTAAAACGAGAAAAAGAACCCCTTCTTTGACACCAAGTCCAAAGAAGGCAAAAGCAATAATTAAAACCATCCAGAAAAAATCGCCATAGTGAATCAATTCTGTAAAGTTATTGACGGTATAAGCAGCTATGATTGTACCTGAAACTGCCAAAAACCAATAGATAGGATGAGACTTATGAGTTTTCTTAAGATAAATAAGAGAAACGACAGCTAAAAGTACGCAAATCGAGTAGGTATAAAATTCTTCAGCGCTGCCATTAAAGAATACAACTACTAGCACTAAAAATGCAAACAAGAAGAGAATGGTCAACCTCCACGCAAGAATGAACTTCCCTCTTTCGAGGAAATCATCAGTTTTGATATGTGGTGACCAAAAGCTCATCTAAGTCATTTCAATGTTTTTGAGGGTAAACTCATAAGTTGTATTTTCACTGGATGGTTTTTGCTCAATTTTTCCATCTAGCTGTTCTGTCAAAATCTCAATTAACTCCAATCCAAATGTTGAACCACCCTCTGTTGGCTCTTTCCAACGTCCATTGTCAGAATATTTTAGCTTAAAGAAGTTGTTTTGTAGATGGGTAATGGTTGTGTTGATGCGGTTCACGCTATTATTTTTAAACGCATGCTGAATGGAATTTGAAACCAGCTCATTGATTAATAAACCGAGTGGTACAATTGTTTTTAGTCCAACCTGGTCAATGTCGGAAGAAACCGAAATAGTTGTTTTAAATCCTGTTTCTGTCAATGACTTGATATCGTCAGAAAGCTCTTGCAAATAAGATTCAAGGTTCACTTTTGCCAATTCATCCTCTTGATATAGCTTTGTATGAATTAACGACATTGCCATTATTCTATTAATCGCTTGAGAGAGGTGATTTTCTGCTTCTTTCGATTTTATCTCACTTTTCTGCAAGCGCAACAAACTGATAATTATTTGCAAATTGTTCTTCACTCGGTGATGAATTTCTTTTACTAGCGTTGTCTTTTCTTCGTTTTGAGATTCTATCGTTTGGTTTTGTTTAAGAAGTTCGTCATTTGCTGATAGAAGCTTGTTATACGATAGGTTATTGATAATGGAGAATTGATAAATAACATAAGCTATCAGTAATGTAACGACTGTTAATTCTACGGATAGCGATATTCTGCCGAACTCATCCAAGGGGATAATACTGTCTAAATTTGTATTTACTTGAAACAAAGCGTAATAAATTAGACTAGCAAGATTTAAAAGTAAAATGCTAATGCCCCATTTTTGTCCCAGCCCGAAGAAAGTAAAAGTAATGATGTACACTTTCCAAAGAATATTTCCTACTTGATAAAGTTCATTCAACGTAATTAAGTTGAAACTAACGATAATTGTCCCAGTAATGGAAGAAAAAATGAATATGAACTTACTTTTTTTGGTGTAGTGAAGAGCAGCAACACAAAGTACTGTCAAAAGAAAAGAGATGAAATAAGTCATCAAATGCAAGGAAGAAAAACGAAAGTTGATTGTTAGAAGCGCGACAATAAGGCTTGTGATGAGAGAAAGTCTCCACGCAAGAAGGAATCGACCTTGTTCTCGAAAATCACTACTATCAATATGTGGTGTCCAAAAGCTCATCTATGCAAAAAACGGGTTTAATTCTTCTTCAAAATACTGCAGGGCATTTTTCACCGGCAAAGGTATTCCGCCACCGTGTGCGCACAGCGAACCTTGTTCTAAAGTGGTGAGTAAATCATAAAAAAGCTCTTTGTCAATTTTATAGTCAGAATTGATGGCTTTGAATGCCAATTCATGCCCTCTTTTGGTTCCTAAACGGCACGGGAAGCACTTTCCACAGCTTTCATAGGAGGCAAAATCAAAAAGATGCTCAATGAAATTAATCATTGGAAAATTTTCAGGAATGCAAATGATGGATGCGTGACCAAGCAAGAATCCGCCGTTTGCGAAGGACTCAAAATCGATTGATAAGTCATTGATTTTACTAATTGGAACAACTCCGCCCAAAGGACCTCCGATTTGCATCGCTTTTACCGAGGTTTTAAATCCTCCGCCCAACTCATTGATGACTGCATCAAGAGAGGTCCCCATTTCTACTTCGTAAATTCCGGGATTTTTAAAGAAACTATCCAAACAAACGAGTTTTGTTCCCGAAGAACGCTCCGTTCCTAATTCTTTCCAAGCTTGACCTCCATTTTCAATGATGAAATGCAATCCAGCTAATGTTTCCACATTATTGACAACCGTTGGCTTGTTAAAAAGTCCCTGTTCTGCTGGATAAGGTGGTCTAACTCTCACTTCTGGCCGTTGCCCCTCGATGGAATTAATCAATGCTGTTTCTTCTCCACAGATATAAGAGCCTTGTGCGCGAATGATTTTAAAGTCGAAATTGAAGCCAGAACCGTCTATATTTTCTCCGATTAAACCTGCATTTTTGAGTTCGTCAATTGCGTCTTGAATAATCGTTGCGGAGTCTGGATATTCTGCACGAATGTATAAAACTCCGTGACTCGCCTTGGTCACATAACCAGCGATGAGCATTCCAAAAAGAACAGAATGAGGTTGTTTTTCGAGCAAATACCTGTCAGAATAAGCCCCAGGATCACCTTCATCAGCGTTGCAAATGATAAATTTGGTGTCGCTTTCCACATTTCTGCAGAATTCTAACTTCAACCCCATTGGAAAACCTGCACCACCACGACCTCTAATGTTGGCCGTTTTGATTTCCTCCAAAACTTCTACTTGATCTTTCTTCAATGCCTGTTTGAAGGGTGCGTAATATTCTTCTACTGAAGAAAAAGACGTTGTTAGAATGGCTTTTCCATGCGCTTTTACGGTGTAATTGTCAGTTAGGACTTTCTTTGTGTCAACGATATTTTTTAGGTCATTGATTGCCTCTCCAGAGTAGTTTTCTCCCGCAATATGAAAGGCAGAATTCTCATGGCAACGCCCGAGACAAGTCATGTGACCAATCTCATTATCAGCGTATTGCGACCTCAGTTTTTCGAGGATGTTTTCTTGAGTACCTGCGCAAACGCAAGCTGTTCCGTTGCAAACGTAGGCTTTTTTTCCTTTGTTTTCAGGCTTCAGAAAATCGTAGAAAGTCGTTGTTCCGTAGGTGTTTGCCTTACCCACTAGAAACTCATCGGCGAGTTGGTCCAAGGCCTCAATTGTTGGTGCGCCATTATCTTGGGAAAGTTGCCCCATACGATCAAAAAGGTTGTCTTTTAATCCTTTTCTTCCTGATAATTCACTTAAATTCTTTGACATAATTTTATTCTATCTAGGATGTCTTTTGTTGGGACATCAATGTTGTGTATTTAACTCTTTGTGGGTGAGAATAGCAGGTTGCTCGACCCTCTCTGCAGAAGGCAAACAGCGTTATTCCCAATTCTTTTGCGTAATCAACCGACAATGAAGATGGTGCAGAAACAGCTGCAAGTACAGGAATTCTTGCCTTGAAGCTTTTAATGATTATTTCATACGAAATACGTCCGCTAACCGTCATGCAACTTGCTTTTTTTAGTTTGTTTTCTGCAATTAACTTTCCGACGACTTTATCCACCGCGTTATGGCGACCAATATCTTCCAAAGAGCATAAAATGGTGCCTTTGGAATCAAAAGCAGCAGCTGCGTGTGTTCCTCCAGATTGATGAAATGCTTTTTGGTATTCATTCATTTTTGCGAACAATCCGCTGATTGTTTTTGCATTAATCGTGTTGGGCGACTTTGCGCTTTGAATGAATTCTTCGTCTGTTTTTACGTCTTCGAGCTCCGTTCTGCCGCAAATTCCACAGGAAGAAACAGACAATAAGCTTCTACTATTGGAGTAACCTTCTCCCAATTCTTCTTCGGGAATAGTCAAATTAACCACCGTTACAATTCCTTCTCGGTTTTCTTTCTTCAAAACAATTTCGGGCTGATAGTTGGCGTTTTTGAGAATTCCTTCGGTATGTAGCAGGCCTCGAACAAGGAAAGCATCATCTCCAGGAGTCCTCATTGTGACTGTAAAAGGAGTGCCGTTAATGTTGATTTGCAGAGCTTCTTCTATGGTTAAAGAATCAAGAGTTTGCTCCACCGAAGTAGAGGTAAATTTCTTACCTTGATAGTTTCTTGTTGCCATAAAAGACGTAGTTCTTCGTTTTAACAGGAACAATATAAGAAAAAATGATGATGGCTGTTGTTAGAATTATGAATTGTGAAGTTGATGGCTGTTAGAATTATGGATTATGTTGCCCATAATGTTTGATAATTGTACTGTATGGGGAACACAAAATATAGCTATTTTTTTCGAGGGTTCTATTTAGTTTTTTTTATCTTGCGTTTGATATGAGATTAACATTGCTTTTATTTGTTGCCCTCTTTTTTTATTCTTGTACAGAAAATAAAACAGAAGTTCACGTCATTTTTAATTCAGGTGAAGGGCTTGAAAAAGAAATGGACGTTATTTTAAACGAGCAGAAAATTGGAGAAATAATAGATTTGGATTTCAACTCTTCGTATGAAATTGTTGCAACCATCAGCATTGATAAAAAGCTTAATTTACCTGAGGACAGTCGATTCACTTCTCAATCAGTTGATTTATTCACGGATGCTATTGTTGTTTTGCCGGGAATTTCAAAAACTTCAATCCAAAATGGTGATACTCTTTTTGGAGAAACGGCTAAGTCAATAAGTATTGATACGATGCTAATAATTTTGAATGATGCAATTGAGAATTCAGCCCCTATGAAAAAACAAGATTCTTTGATAAAAGTTATTAAAGAGTTAACAGATGAGGTTGAAGGGTTAAAGTAAAGGCTATCTGTTTTCCAAATAAAAAGCATCCAACTCTTCAATATATTCTCTTTTTACATCCTCATCCAACAAAGAATACTGAAAAGAATTCTTTGCAAATTCATACAAATCTGCTTTGCTAAGGTCCAGTGCTTCTTGAATTTCGATGAAGTTTTGGTTGACCTGTCCACCGAAATAAGCCGGATCGTCAGAATTAACCGTCACTTTCAGACCCTTTGCCATCATTTTTTTGATGGGATGGTTTTTTAAATCGTCAACGACTTGCAAAGCCGTATTTGAAAGCGGACAAACCGTCAATGCAATGTCGCGTTTTACAATTTCTTCAATGAGATCATCTTCAAAGCAATTGTTTCCATGATCGATGCGTTTGATGTCTAATAAATTCAGCGCTTCCCAAATGTATTCTGCCGGACCTTCTTCTCCAGCATGCGCCACAGGAATGTATCCTTCTTTTACAGAGGCAGCAAAAACTTTTTCAAATTTTGAAGGTGGATTTCCCATTTCTGAAGAGTCCAAACCAACGGCTTTTATCAAGTGTTTGTAAGGCAGTGATTGTTCGAGTGTTTTAAATGCATCCTTCTCAGAGAGGTGTCGTAAGTAGCTCATTATCAACAGGGAAGTGACGCCTAGTTTTTTCTTTGCCTCCTCGCATGCCTTTGAAATTCCATTGATTACTGTTTCAAAACTGATGCCTCTGTGGGTGTGCGTTTGGGGGTCAAACATAATCTCGGTATGTCGAACGTTTTGCTCGGCACATTTCTCCAAATAACTATAGGTTAAGTCGTAGAAATCTCTTTCATAAGTGAGTACTCCCGCACCAGCGTAATAGATGTCCAAGAAATCTTGCAAACAGTCGAATTTGTAAGCTTCTTTCACTTCTTCAACAGAATTGTACTTGATTTCGATGTTGTTTCTTTTGGCAATTTCGAACATTAATTCTGGCTCAAAAGAACCTTCTATATGTAGGTGTAACTCCGCTTTTGGAAGTTGATTGATAAATTGTAGCATAAATTTGTTTTTGGGTGATAAAGGTAATGAAATATAATTTCTATCTTTGAGCGGACTTGAAAAGCAAAGAATAATTTTTACGGAAGCAACTTATTGTAAACTATTTGAGTCTTAAATAAAAATTACTTAACTACTTATGATGAATTTTAAAAAGACACTTATTTTGATATCTCTCTTAACTTTTGGAGCACAGGTCCACGCGCAAGAGAAAATATCATCCGAAACACTCACAATCGATTGGTCGCAAATATCCCAAAAGGATGGCGTGATCATTTCTTTAAAGAAAGAAGATTGTAAAATTATAGGCGTTGATAAACTGTTCACTTATGGTTTTATCAAAATAGAAAATACAACGAACGAAGCGCAAAATCTTCAATTCATTGTACAGCGAAATTATACAGACGGTTGTGTTGGTTGTGAGCACAAGGATGAATACACTAAAACTGTAAACATCCCTGCAAACTCGACAATTTCAGCAGTGTGCGGCTCTGAAAATTCACAACTTACTTTTTTAATCAACAATCCTTTTCAATTAGATCATAAAGAACTGGTTGACCTTATACTTATTCACCAATAATCACTATTTCATGAAAAATCTATTATTTATAGTCATTTCGATGCTCGTTTTTCCAGCATTTTCTCAAAACTGTTTTGTGACGGTTACACCTCTTGACACACTAATTTGCCCTGGAGATTCTGTTCAGCTGACAGCCGTTGCTGGTATAGCAAGTGGTGGACAATCATTTAATTTTGATGGTGGTTCTTTGCCTCCAGGTTGGTCAACAACTGGATCGGCAACTTATAGCACACCTTGTGGAGCAGGACCAAATGGATCTTCTTATTTTTGGGCGGCAACAGCAGGTTCAGGAACCCCAACAGTGACAACAGCAGGTTTTGACGTTGGTTGTGGTGGAAACGTAGTGTTTGAGATGCTTTATTCTGTGCAAAGTGGGGGCTCGCCATGCGAGGGGCCAGATTTAGCGAATGAAGGAGTAGAGCTACAATACAGTATTGATGGTGGGCTAACTTGGGTCAGCATTATTTATTATAGCCCAGGGGGGTTCACCTTACCAGCGACACCTGCATCGTCAGCATCTGTCGCTTCGGGAGTTACACCATATACAACATGGAATAGCTTTTCTGTGCCCATCCCTCCTGCAGCAATGACAGCAAACACCATGTTTCGATGGATACAATTTAATTCTTCTGGAACATGCTGTGATAACTGGGGGTTAGAAGACATTTCCATTCAAGCAGGGCCTTGCGCGAGTGCGGTTGTTAATTGGAGCAATGGCTACATGGATACTAACCAGTTTTATGTTTCTCCCGTTTCAGATTCCGTCTTTATTGCCTATGTATATGACACTTTAGGTGTTTTACAATGTGTTTCAGATTCTATTTTTATCAATATTAGTGGAGCAAGTCTCACGTTCGATTTAGAAGATACCGTTTATATTTATTGCGCTTACGATTCTGTTTCGGCGGAGGTTACCAATATTGCGAATGCATTGGCTCCTTTTAGTTATAGCTGGTCGAATGGAGATACGACAAGCCTAACTTATTTTAACGGAACAGGAATTTATCAAGATACAAGTTTAAATTACGTTACAGTGACGGATGGTTGTGGTTTTAGCTTTCTGGACTCTGTTCTGTTTATCGTTGATCAAACTTTAACGTTGGACAGTCTAACGTCTATTCCTTCGAGTTTTGTGCAACCACCGAATTGCTTACCCTCTGGTGTTGTGCAAGCTTACGTTTCTGGCTTAACCGAGGTTCTAGGTTTGGCTCAATACAGTATTACAGGACCTAACACGAACCCAGGCGGAATTACTGTGAATGGAACATCTGCTGGTGATTTGCCTCCAGGATGGTATTATTTCACCGTGACCGATGACGTTTGTACACTGTCAGATAGTGTTGAGGTGACCTCATTGCAACCTCCAGTTGCTGTTCTTTCTGCTAACACAGTAATAGGATGTAGCCCTTTAAGTGTAACATTCTCTAATTCTAGTCAAAATACGGATTCTTATTTTTGGGATTTTGGAAATTCTAACACATTGAATATTCCAAACGAGAATTCTCAATCTGCAACTTATTCGAATTCAACGCAAGTAATGTTGATCGCTTTTGATTCAAATAACTGTTCAGACACCACTTATTTGAATATAGATATCATAGAATGCGGGTGCATGAATTCTGATGCAACAAACTATAACCCCGCAGCTGTTCAAGATGACGGAAGTTGTGTTTTTCCTATCCCAATAGCCGTAGCTCCGAATGTTTTTACTCCTAATGGGGATACTGACAATGATATCTTTTTTATTAAAACAGAGCTTGCCGTTAAGTTGCAACTGACGATTATTAATCGCTGGGGTAATTTAATGTATGAGAAAGAATACGACTTACTTTCTCCAGGACCAGAATACGGTTGGAATGGTTTAGCTCCTTCGGGAAAAGAAGCGGAGGAAGGAACCTATTTTTATAAGTACATTGCCACAGGAATCAACGGAGACGAAGTTGGAGGACACGGTTTCTTGCATCTGGTTAGAGATAAGAAATAGAAATAAATTTTAAGAGAAAACATGCTGAAAAGGCATGTTTTTTTTTGCCTAAACTTTTAGAATTCTGATGCAAGAATTCCACGATTTTCTATGTAAGAAAGGACCGTTCACTTTTATTTTTTTTAGTCAAAAACGCCTCTTTTTCGCAAAATTCAATTGAATTTTGCGAAAGATGGCCTTGAAAAGAGTGTT
>NVXU02000059.1 GCA_002734065.2 Fluviicola sp. | reverse complement strand
TTGTTTGGTCTAGATTATCCAGATTGGTTAAGAAAAGCAGGGTTCACTGTGACAGAATTTGACAAAGAAGCCAACTATTCGGAAGAAGATAGAAAGCGATTCCGATTGGACCCGAAAGAAGTTTTGTATATCGTTTCGAAGTAAAAAGTCTTGTTTTAAATCGATAAGCGAATGGAACTTTTACACCTGCCTGTCGGCAGACAGGTTTCTCGGTTGGTCATTCATCTGTTCATCTTTTAAAACAGAAAAGTAATAAACAGAATAACCGATTAACAGAAAAAGTGGTGATTTTTGCTTCGGCGAGTCTATAATCGTTTCAGAAAATCGAATTTTCGAAGCGAGGGTATTACTTTTACATTTCTCGGCTGGTCATTTATCTGTTCATCTGTTAAAATGGAAAAATAATAAACCGATTAACAGAAAAGTAGCGATTTTTGCTTTCTAAAACAAAAAAAAATCACTCAATTTACCCAACAAAAGCCTGTGTTTAAACACTATTTTATTCTGTATGCATAATAAATGGCAGGAAGTTTGCGTTTATAGTGTAACTAAACAAACTAGAACCAGTTATATTTGGTGTTCAGAGTCTGCAAGCTTTGAATACTAGCTAGAACATAAAACCAGAAAAATGGCAGTGAACCCAGTTTATCACCAAACCAAGGACAAACTCTTAGATGAGTTGACTTTGATTACGCGTGCAAAAGAGGACCCGGAGCGATTCGGACCACTGTACACGAAATATCACGAGCAGATATTTCGCTACGTCTATCAACGGATGGACGATCAAGAATTGGCATTTGATGTGACTTCGCAAGTGTTTATTAAGGCTTTAAGTAACCTTCATAAATACGAATACAGAGGAGTCCCATTCTCGTCTTGGCTTTACAGAATCGCTAAAAGTGAGTTGTATCAGGCATTTCGCGACAGGAAAGCGAGAAAAACGGTCAACGTGGAGAATATGCATATTTTTGAAATGATTGAAGAATTTGACGACGATGACTCAGTTGAGAAGAAGAAGAAATTATTAGCATGTCTTGCAACTATGAATGAGAAAGATATGCAAATGTTAGAGTTACGTTATTTTGAGAAGCGATCCTTTAAAGAGATAGGGGAAATTCTTGAAATAACAGAAAATAATGCCAAGGTAAGGTCCTTTAGAGCATTAGAAAAATTGAAAAAACTATTTGTGAAATAAATTTATAATGAAAAATCAAAAGATCCTGGTAGATCGAGAACCACTGAGCAAAGATTACATTCAATCGAAAGAAAATTTCGGACACGTTTTGAGCCAAGTAAAAAACTTAAAACCTCCTGTCTGGAAGACTCCGTGGTTCTACGGTCCAGTTGGACTAGCAGTCGTTGCCATAACGGTATCTGCAGTTCAATTCAACATCACAGAACACACTGAGGAGCAAGCAAATCTAGAAAAGGTATTGCCTATTAACGACAGAAAAATAGAGGTTCGAACATTAGCACTAATTTCTCCAAAAGACATTGAAAAACAATCTTTTGAAGAAGTTATCCCTAAAAAAAAACAAGAACCAAAAAATTCTGAAGAGATTGTTCCTCAAGAAAAAGAAGAAGGTTCAAAAATTAGTACCATCGAAAGTACTTTGCCCGAGTCAATTGAGCAAAAAACAACCAATATTTCGATTAGTTCAACAAGCAAAGTGAAGAAAAAAAGCTTTCCAAACATTGGGGGAGTCTATAATGGAGAAATTTCTATCAATACACTTTGTTCTGCAGAAGGAATACGATGTGGAGATCTTAAAATCCAGTCATTTACCTTGCAATATTACAACGGTAAAAAAGAAGTTATTCAGTCCGTAATTGGAAACATTGTTCCAGACAAAGCGTGCAAGGCAATTGCTGAACACAACTGGGGTAGCATGGTGTTCATTACCAAAATCATGGGGTCCAATTTGGCGGGAGATATTTTCACTCTACCCTCAATGAATTTTATCCCTCATTAATCGGTGGGAATGCTATTTCGTCCTTGAAATGCATGTAAATATATAATGAACAATCAATCCTTGATAAAAATGTTGTCCTATTTTCGCGAGAATTCGAAAACATTCCGTACTTTTGATGCTAACTAAGTGAAAACTACATATTCATAACGTTAAAATGATGAAATATATACTAAGCGTACTACTGTTCTCCCTAACTACAATCAGCTATGGGCAACATACCAACTTTAACACACAACGAAATTGGTCTCTTAACAAAAAAGAAATCATGTTCGGATTTGGAGCTACTCAGTTTTTGGGTGACCTCGGTGGTAGAGATAGAATTGGAACGGATTATAGTCTTGTCGATTTAGATTTACCTTCTACAGGTTTTGGAGGAATGATTGGATATCGTTACAGATTTCACCCATACTGGGCAACTACAACTTCAATTAACGTAGGTTTATTGAGAGGAGATGATGCTTTAACAAACGAAGTTATTCGTCAATCAAGAAACTTAAATTTTAGATCAATCATTGTAGGGATTCATCAGCGATTAGAAGTGATTGTCTTGGCCAATGAGAAAGTAGGAAATCGCTACAGTTTATCTAGACACAGTAAAAGAATGAAAAACCACAACGAGCAATTGTACTTGTTCGGTGGTATTGGTGTTTCATACTTTAACCCTAAAGGAAATTTAAACGGAAAATGGACAGCTTTACGTCCTCTGAAAACGGAAGGTCAAGGAATGCCTGACGGAGCTAAAGAAGCTTTGCCGATTACATTAACTATCCCAATGGGAATTGGTTTCAGATGGGGAATCAGTAGAATGTGGAGAATGGGAATCGAAGCAACGTATGTTATGACATTCTCTGATTACATTGATGATGTTAGCACGAACTATTATGACAGAAATGCTCTAGCAGCAAATGTTGGTGCAGAATCTGCTTACTTATCTAATCCAAGTGTGCAAAACACAACGTGGTTTGAGTCAGGTCAACAAAGAGGTGATAAAAAACAAGATGATGCTTATTTCTATCTTAATTTAACATTCTACAGAAATGTTACTTATAAGAATCAAGGTAAGCAAATCAGAAAAAACAAATGGAAAGGACGTTACAAATTCTAATTTGTTAATAATTCTTGAAAGATATAAACGAGGTGGCTTTGGTCACCTCGTTGTCGTTTATACCTTTGTGTAAATAGAAATTTATGTATAAAGTCATACGCTCAGTCCTTTTTCTTTTTGATGCAGAGAAAATTCACTACTTCGTGGCAAGTCTTTTAAAGTTCACCTTGAAAATTCCAGGTATGAAATGCCTATGGAACAGACTCTACAAAGTAAAAGACACTCGCTTAGAAACAACTTTATTTGGAATTACTTTCCCGAACCCCGTAGGTTTGGCTGCAGGCTTTGACAAAAACGCCTCCATGTACAACGATTTGAGCTATTGCGGCTTCGGATTCATTGAAATTGGAACTGTCACTCCCATTGGACAGCCTGGCAATGAAAAACCAAGACTCTTTCGTTTAAAAAAGGATGGCGCCATCATTAATAGAATGGGATTCAACAATGAAGGGGTAGAGAATGCCATTGCGAACCTCAAAAAAAGAAAAACAGACATCATAATTGGTGGTAACATTGGTAAGAATAAAGTGACACCGAATATCGAAGCCGTCAATGATTACACTTCTTCTTTTGAAGCGCTATTTCCTTACGTTGATTACTTTGTCGTCAATGTTTCTTCTCCCAACACGCCAAATTTGAGAGAATTGCAAGAAAAAGAACCATTAACAGCATTGTTGAAGGCTTTGCAAGAATTGAATTCTAAAAAAGAGAACAGAAAACCCATTCTTCTAAAAATTGCTCCGGATTTAACTGATAGCCAATTGGATGATATCATTGCCATTGTTAAGGATGTAAAACTCGATGGAATTATTGCAAGTAACACAACAATTTCAAGAGAAGGTTTGCAAACTTCTGAACAAACCGTAGAGGAAATTGGAGCAGGAGGAGTATCAGGAAAACCTGTGAGAGAAAGAGCAACCGAAGTTATTCGTTATTTGTCGGAGAAGTCGAACAAAGCATTTCCTATAATTGGAGTAGGAGGGATTCATTCTGCAGAAGACGCTTTGGAGAAATTGGACGCAGGAGCAGACTTGATACAACTATTTACAGGTTTCATTTATGAAGGACCTGGATTGGTTAAAAAAATCAACAAGGCAATTCTTGCACGAAAATAAAACGTATTTTTAGAGATGAAGAAATTAAAACTTATAGAATGCCCCCGTGACGCCATGCAAGGCCTGCACGACTTCATTCCAACAGAAAGCAAGATCAATTACATCAATTCTTTGCTAAAATGTGGCTTTGACACCATTGATTTTGGCAGTTTTGTTTCTCCAAAAGCAATTCCACAAATGAAAGATACCGCAGAGGTTTTGGAAAAATTAGACTCGTCTAACTCTAAGCTTCTCGCTATTGTTGCCAACGAAAGAGGGGCAATTGACGCTTGTGAATTCGAACGCATAGATTATTTAGGTTATCCATTCTCCGTTTCTGAAGAATTCCAAAAGAGGAACACCAATTCTACCATAGAGGAATCATTCTCTCGTGTTGAAAAAATTAAAACCTTGGCAGATAAAAACAACAAAGAGGTTGTTTTGTATTTATCCATGGGCTTTGGAAATCCGTACAACGAAAATTGGCACCCAGATATCGTTGCAGCTTGGTCAGAGAAATTGTTAAACAAATTAGACATCCGAATCCAAGCCGTGTCAGATACGATAGGTTGCGCAACTCCCGAAATGGTGCATTCGCTGTTTTCTACCTTAATCCCCTCTTTTGATAAGGTCGAATTTGGCGCACACTTGCACACGATTCCTGAAGATGCAACGAAATTGATTGCCTCTGCCTATAATGCTGGTTGCCGAAGATTTGACGGAGCCATCAAAGGATTTGGAGGTTGTCCGATGGCAAAAGACGATTTAACTGGAAATATGCCAACAGAAAAAATGTTGGGTTGGTTCAGTGAGAATTCTATCGCAACGGGAATCAATGATGCGGAATTTATTGCGTCGATGAACCTCGCATTGACTATTTTTCCGTAACCTAATTAAACAAATCAATTATAATTGATATGAAAACGATTTTAAAATTTAGCCTCTTACTAATCTTTGCAAACTCCTGTACAGAAGATGTAACTAAGGACACAGACTTGCCTGTGATTATTGATAATGTGGGAGAATTGACCCATTACGAGATTTTATTCGATGAAAAAGACTTCCCTTCTGAAGAACATTTGGACTTGCTCAAAGAATTAGATGTCTGTGATACCATTATCAATGACACGACGAATTGTGCTACTTGCACGCCTGATTATTTTAAAATTCTACCGTTTAGAACAGATAAAAACATCAAAGACGCGTTTCTTTTACAGATTAGAGCATTAACCGTTATGAAAGGGCAAGATGCAAAATTGCCCATGCGTCATTTAATTGTTTTTGAAAGAGAGAAAGGAAAATTGGTGAAAGTAAACGGATTTCGAGGTAAATTAATCGCCACTCGCATCAGTGAGACCGGCGTAGATGACTTGGTCATTCGTTTTTACATTCCCGATGAAGCTGCTTTTTTTAACTGCCTTTTCTTGTGGGAAGGATCTAAATACCGTTTCAAATCTGTGGAAGCAATAGACGGAAATGGGGGACAGGGTGCTGTGAAAGCAAGCATGAAAGAAGAATTATCCAAAGACGTTTATCAATTGCTCATGGAAAACACCTTGATATTCTAATGAAAGTTTCCATTTTACTCCTGCTCATCATTCTTTCTTCTTGCACGGCAGGAGTGAACATGAAATCTGTTGATTACTCAACACTTTTTAACGATGGAAACAGCAAAGTTTGGCTCGTGAACAAAGTTGTGATGGGGAATGCTGTTGTTTCTCCCTTTAAGAATTACGATAAGGACTTGATGATTTTTCACAAGGGCGGCCGTTGCGATTTTATTGCCATGAAAGACATTACACGAAAATCTCCGCAGAAAGCAGATTACTTTTTGAACTCTCGAAAGCACAAGATAAGTATTGAGTTTGCAGAATTCGAAATGGAGTTTCATTTGGCATACATCACAGAAGATAGCATATTGATGAACCCGACGCACGATTCTGAATACCCTTATTCAATACAGTTGATTCCTTTTCAGGAGTTGT
>NVXU02000058.1 GCA_002734065.2 Fluviicola sp. | reverse complement strand
TGGATAGTACGGGCGAGTCGCGACTCGCCCGTACTATCCAATCTTGCCCTTACTATCGTGCTCAAGAAAAAAATGAAAGTAATATTTAAAGAAAAAATTGAATGAAAAACACCCAAGAAATAATAACTGCAATTAAAACGGCAAAAAATATAGTAATCACCAGTCACCGCTCTCCTGACGGAGATTCCATCGGTAGTTCTATGGGTATGTATCACTTCATCAAAGCTTTGGGCAAGAATGCAAAAATCTGTCACCCAGATAAATGTCCCGATTTTATTGAATGGGCAAAAGGAGGTGTCAGAATTGCCACTTTTGAAGACAATGAGCAAGAAGTGAAAGACGCTTTGCAGAATGCAGACTTAATTTTCTGCTTGGATTACAACGGAGCAAATCGTTTGGGGAAAGAAATGGCGCCTTTTTTAGAAAGTGCTACGGGAACGAAAGTAATGATAGACCACCATTTAGACCCCGATGATTTTGTTGATATTGCCGTTTCGCAATCAGATGTTTGTTCAACCTCGCAGTTGGTTTATGAATTGATTGAAGCTTCTGGTAATTTGAATCTTTTAAACCAAGCAATCGGAACGCCTCTGTATTTGGGAATAATGACAGATACAGGTTCTTTTCGATATTCTTCATTAACTTCTCGTACGCATGAAATTCTTGCCTCACTTTTGAAGCATGGAGTGAAGCATTCTGAAATTCACGAAGCCACTTTTGACAACAATAGAATAGACAAGTTGAAGTTGCGTGCGCACATCATTGCAGAGCGTTTAGAATTGTTGGAAGACTTGCATGTTGCCATTATTTCTGTAACCGAAGAGGAGTTGGAACGTTTCAATCATATCAAAGGAGACACAGAAGGATTGGTCAATGTTGCACTTTCTATGGAGGGAGTCAATGTTGCGGTTTTCTTCAGAGAAAGTGGAGATATGATTAAAATTTCTTTCCGTTCTAAAGGAGATGTCGCAGTCAATGGACTCGCTGGAGACCACTTCCAGGGCGGTGGACATAAGAACGCATCGGGCGGAGCATCCTTTGTGAGCTTGGAAGAAACGATAAAGAATTTTAAAGAAGTTGCCCCAAAATATTTTTAATGAGACTGTTTGCAATTGCCCTATTGATCTTTTTTTCTTCTTGCACAGAAGAGGTTGAGAAAGTGAAACCAGATGTTAACTGGACAAAGCAAAATTCTACCGATTTGAATAAGAATTTAGCCATTCAAGAAGGTATTGATATCAAATTATTCTTGGAAATGCACAAAAATTGGCAAATGACTGAGACAGGTTCAGGTTTGCAAATTTACATCTATGAGAATGGCGAAATTGACACCTCTTATTCTCCAAAACCAGGGAATATTGCTGAAATAGAATACGAAATAAAGTTGCTCGACGGCACGCTTTGCGACAAGACAGAAGACGATGAGTATGTCGATTTTCGTGTGGACAGAAGTGAAATCGAATCAGGAGTGCAAGAAGCAATTAAATTGTTGACCATTGGCGACAAAGCAAAATTGATAATACCGAGTCATTTAGGGCACGGTCTGATGGGAAATAGTGAAAAAATACCGCCCTTAACGACATTAGTTATTGATATTCGATTAATAGGCATTAAATAAACCAGTATGAAATTAATTACAACCATTTTATTGATATTCACTCTTTTAAGCTGCGATACGACAGGAGTGAAAAAAAACACAGCTGACAATCCCTCAAAGGATGATGCTTCTCTTGTAAAAGAAGAAGTAAAAGCAAATGTTTTAGACCAACCAGCGGTAGTAATCGACAAAGAAGAGCTCGGTAATGGTGTCATTATCAAATGGATAGAACATGGGAAAGGAGAGCTTGTCAAAAAGGGAGACATGGTACAAATTGATTATAAAGTCTTTTTAGAGGACAACGATGTTGTGGATGGTAACCATCTTATTGGCAAAGAAAGCATCCCGTTTATGGTTGGTTTTCAGATGCAAACAAAAGGTTGGGACATTGCCTTGCAGAAATTAAAAGTGGGCGATTATGCAGAGGTTTTTATACCAAGTGAATTGGCACGAGGAGAGAAAGGGATTAAAGATGTGATACCTCCCAATGCAGACAACATTCTCAAAATAAGAATCATTGAAAAAGTAAAACCAACTAGAGAAGTGGATGGCAACAAAGTCTGGGTTTTTGAAGAAAATGCAAGCAATAAATTGTTGTTTGGAGAAAAAACCGAAATTGAATTTCACAGCATGGTTTCGACACCAAGTAACCCTTTGTACGTAAATACGTATCGAGGAGGAGCGCCGTTTAAATTACGCCTAAATGATAGCGGAACAGTGCCAGGATTAAAAAAAGCGTTAATTAATGCTAAAAAAGCAGATAGAATGTTTATTCTCATACCGTCCACGGAAGGCTACGGAAACAGAGGGTATCAGAAGCTTGTAAAGCCAAATGAAGACCTTTTTTATAACATTTTTGTGATGGATGTCGTTAAAATATAAGCAATGAAATTAGTACCTTTGAAAACTCAACAAACTAGATTAAAAACAATGCGAATACTCTCCTTTATTTTCTTCCTTCTTTTTGCCATGAATTCTTTTGGGCAAAAAATCATCGACACTCTCGTCACTCCGCAAGGAACAATGCTTATCTATTCTAATAGAACATGGATTTTTGAAGAGGACATCAACTTTGATGGAGTAATGAACCAAGAATTACACAATGAAGTTTCTGGAGATAGTACTTTGAACTATTTTCAATCGTGGGACAATGATATATGCTATACGTCTCAACTAAAAAATGACGTCAATAAGTTAAAGGATACAATTTGGTTATGCGTTCAGGACAGTGCCAATTCAGAATTTGTAATGCCTTTTGATGGCAGAATAACCTCTCGTTTTGGATGGAGAAGAGGTCGGAATCACAACGGTACAGACATTGATTTAGTGACGGGAGATACCGTTCGCGCTGCTTGGTCAGGGAAAATTCGATATGCAAAATACAACACCAGTGGTTTTGGAAATTTAGTAGTTATCCGACACCATAATGGTCTAGAAACCTTTTATGCTCACTTAGACAAACACCTTGTTGTACCCAATCAGACGGTAGAAGCAGGTGACCCTATTGGTTTAGGTGGTAATACAGGTCATTCTAGCGGTTCGCACTTGCATTTTGAAGTGCGATTTTATGACATTCCAATGAATCCAGAGAGAATTATTGATTTTAAAACTAAAAAAGTAAAAGATGAAAATTTATTGGTGCATCGAGGTGCTTTCCGTGCTGGTTCATCTTCGTCAAATGTAACTTATTCTGGCACCAAGAAATACCACCGAGTGAGGTCTGGAGATACATTAGGAGGGATTGCTAGCAGAAATAAAACCTCTGTTTCTCGCCTTTGTCAGTTAAATGGTATTCGCGCGACAACAGTCTTGCAGATTGGTCGTAATATTAGGGTTCGTTAACATTCATATCAACTTTATTCTCTTATTTTTGCACGGATGAAAAAATATTCAATAATTTTTATTTTTCTGGTTGGACTCTTTTTGATAAGTTGCTCAAGCTATAACCGTGTGTTGAAATCAGACGATTATGGAGCAAAATTTGACCTTGCCAACGAACTGTATGACAACGATGATGAAATTAAATCTGTTGCCTTGTACGAGCAAGTTTACCAAAGAATGCCTAAAACTGCGGAAGGTGAAGTTTCTTACTTCAGAATTGGCAAAGGTTATTACATAGGAGAAGATACCTACATGGCTGGTTATTATTTAGGGATGTTTGCAAAACGTTTTCCATCTAGTCCAAAAGCGGAAGAAGCATTGTTTTTGAGTGCTCTTTGTGGTGTGGCAGAATCACCAGCATCCTCTTTGGATCAAGATGCCACAGAATTAGCCATTGGTGATTTGCAACAATTCATAGACCGATTTCCAAATTCTACTTTGGTCGATTCCAGTAATCAAATTATAGATCGATTGCGTTTTAAATTAGAGCTTAAACAATACGATGCTGTTAAGTTATATGCCAAAACGGAAAATTATAGAGCAGCGGTTAGTTCAGCATTAACATTTATGGATGATTTCCCGAGAACGAATTACAGGGAAGAAATTTTCTTTGTTCTTGTGGAGAATTCTTATTACTTATCAAAAAACAGTATAAACAGCAAAAAAATCGAAAGAATGGACAATACTATTGAAAGATATCGTACTTTTGTTGTTGAATTTCCGGATTCTAGGTATCAAAATTTAGCAAAGCGATATTTTGAAGAAACTCAGAAAGATAAGGAAATTTTTATTGAAGAAATAAAAAAATAGATATGGATTTTAAGAACAGCACAGCAGAGAAGACTACAATAACTCGCAATACTGATGAAATGGAAGCGAAGACAGAGAATATTTACGAGTCTATTGTAATGATGTCTAAAAGATCAAATCAATTGAGTATTGAATTGAAAGAGGAGTTGACTGCTAAATTGGCTGAGTTTGCATCTACAACGGATAACTTAGAAGAAATTTTTGAAAATAGAGAGCAAATTGAAATCTCTCGTTTCTATGAAAGACTTCCAAAACCTGTTGCAATTGCTATTCAAGAATTATTGAACGATAACATCTATGCAAGAATGCCAGAAGATTCGTCTGAAGCATAAGTCATCCTAATTGGATTAAAAATAACTTAACGAAAATAATACTATGCGAGGAAAACGCATTCTTCTTGGAATAACTGGAGGAATAGCGGCATACAAAATCGCATTTCTCATTCGTTTATTAAAAAAAAATGGAGCTGATGTAAAATGCATCATGACTCCCGCATCTACAGAATTTATTAGCCCACTTGTTGTATCAACACTTTCTAACAACCCTGTTGGAATAGAATTTTGGAACAAAAAAGACGGAACTTGGAATAACCATGTAGAATATGGATTGTGGGCAGATTTATTCATCATTGCCCCACTCACGGCAAATACATTGAGTAAAATGGTGCAGGGAAGTTGTGATAGCCTCTTATTGGCTACCTACCTTTCCATGAAAACCAAAACGATTGTTGCTCCTGCGATGGATTTGGACATGTATATACACCCTTCTACCAAAAGAAATTTAGCGCAAATCGAAAAAGATGGCGTGGAAATTATTCCTGCAGAAATTGGAGAATTAGCAAGCGGGTTGACGGGAGAAGGAAGAATGGCAGAACCAGAAACGATTTTTAGTGCCATTGAAGCAATCGTTGGTGCTTCCAATAACGATTTTTTAGGTAAGAAAGTGGTAATTACTGCAGGTCCAACTTATGAAGCACTTGACCCTGTTCGTTTTATTGGAAATCATTCTAGTGGTAAAATGGGATTCAAAATTGCGCAGGACTTTCTAAACAGGGGTGCGAAGGTAATTTTGGTAACTGGCCCAACTAATTTGTCGCTAGAAGATGATAATTTGTCACTTATCAAGATCAAATCAGCCGAGGATATGCTTTCGGAAGTGCAAAATTGTTGGAAAAACTGTGATTTCGGTATTTTTGCGGCAGCTGTTGCTGATTACAGACCAAAAAATCAAGCCATAGAAAAAATTAAAAAGAAAACGGATGAATTGACCATTGAATTGGTTAAAAATCCAGATATTCTAAATTGGGCAGGAAGTGTAAAGACAGAAAATCAATGCCTTGTTGGTTTTGCTTTAGAAACACAAAACCTTCTTGAGAATGGAGCCAAAAAACTAGAAGCAAAGAACCTAAATTTCATCGTTATGAATTCTTTGAAAGATAATGGCGCAGGTTTTGGTGTGGACACAAATAAAATTACTATCTTAGATAATCGCAATAATTTGCAATCTTTTGAGTTAAAGTCTAAAGAGGCAGTTGCGAAAGATATTATAGATTATTTGAAAACCTATATAGGATGAAATTTTTAGTGAGTTTATTGTTTATTTTCAATTTAGTTTTTGTGTCAAATTCACAAGAGTTAAATTGTCAAGTGAGTGTTATTATTGACGCTCGTTTAGAATTGACAAGCGTTGAAAAAGAGGTTCTAGAACAAATGGAGAATACCATTTACGAGCTAATGAACAATACGCAATGGACCAAAGATAAGTTCACGGTCGAAGAAAGAATCAATTGTACTATCCAATTTCAAATTGACAAAGTTACTTCTGCTGGGTCGTTTAGTGGCTCAATGCAAGTGCAATCTTCGCGCCCAGCGTTAAATTCTAGCTACAATACAACGATGTTTAACTTCCAAGACAAGGATGTAGCGTTTTCCTATTCTAGAAACGCAATCTTAATCTATGTGCCCAATCAATACACGGATAATTTGACTTCTATGCTTGCGTTTTACGCATATTTTATCCTCGGAATGGATTATGATTCTTTCTCTAATAAAGGAGGGACAAAATACTTTTCCATGGCACAGCAAGTGGTTTCCGACGCACAAGCTTCTGGCGCTCCAGGTTGGAAATCGAATGAAAGAGGTCGTAAAAATAGATTTTGGTTGGTTGATAACATCTTGCACGAGTTGTTTTCACCACTTCGAGAATGCAACTACATTTATCACAGAAAAGGAATTGACTTGTTATATGATAGTAAGAAATCTGGAAAAACTGGAATCTTTAACGCTTTAAGTAAGTTGATTAAAATCACCTCCACAAGACCTGGTTCTGTGAATCTATTAAATTTTGTTCAAGCGAAAACAAATGAAATTAAGAATTTATTTGCAGATTCTGAAGCAAGAGAAAAAAATGACATTGTTAATTTGCTTAAAAGAATAGACCCTGCAAATTCTTCTAGGTATCAAGAGATTCTCACGCAATGATTGCCTCTTTAAGGATAGAGAATTTTGTCTTAATTGATGCTGTTAATATTCAATTTAAAGCTGGTTTTACGGTGATAACTGGAGAAACAGGCTCTGGAAAATCAATTCTTCTCAACGCATTGAATCTTATTCTTGGAGAAAGAGCCAACTTTTCTGTCATTGGAAATAAGAGCGAAAAATCAACCGTAGAAGCGGAAATAAAAATAAAAGGCTTTGGCTTAGAGTCATTTTTTAGTGAGAATGAGCTCGATTATTTTGACACAGCAATTGTTCGTAGAGAAATTCACAAACAAGGACGTTCAAGGGCTTTTATTAACGATACTCCTGTACAATTGCACGTACTGAAAGAGTTTTCGAGCCAATTGATTCACATTCATTCTCAATACAATACATTGGAATTAAAAGAGACCTCTTTTCAGTTGAAAGTCCTAGATATTCTTGCAGAACTAACGAAAGAAACAGAAGCATACAAAATCCAGTTTTTAAAATTCAAAGAGAATGTTAAACTCCTAGAAACGAAAGAGAATGAATTGGGAAAATCGATTTCTCAAGCAGATTACAACGCTTTTCAATTGCAAGAATTAACATCTTTACACTTAGAAAGAATCGATTATGAAAGCATTCAGCAAGAATTAAAGAAAGGGGAGAATGCAGATGAAATTGCACAAGCTTTTCAAAAAATAATTACTGTTTTGAAAACAGATAATGGTGTTGTTGACCGTTTGGGCGAACTAAAAACGAGCCTTTCCAAAAGTATTTCTTTTGACCATGGTTTGAAAACCATAAGCGATAGAATCAATGCAATTTCCATCGAAATTAATGATATCATTGAGGATGCTGAATCAAATGCAAATGCCGTAGCATTTGACCCCAGAAAATTAGACGAGATGATTGCGCAAATGGATTCTTACAATAGAATTTTGCAAAAACACAGAATTAATTCTCAGCAAGAATTGGTTCAATTGCAAGAAAATCTTAAAAATTCTTCAGCGAGTTTTGAGGAGTTAAAAATAGAAATTGAAGAATTAAAGGCATCCGTTAAAGAGCAAGAAGCAAAATCACTGGGAATTGCGAACAATATACACAGCAAGCGTTTGAATGCCGTAGCAAAGATTGAAACTGACCTAAAGAAAGAGTTAGCAGGTCTAAAATTAGAGAATACAACCTTGCTTTTCTCTCTTTCTCAATCTGATGAATTATCTGCGACGGGGAATACCAATTTAGAGATACTTTTTAGTCCAAATATGGGTATGGAGCCAGTTCCGGTTCATAAGGCTGCGAGTGGTGGAGAGCTTTCTCGAGTGATGCTTGCGTTGCAAAGTCTAATGTCTTCTAAAGTGAAATTAAGAACAATGCTCTTCGATGAGATTGATACAGGCGTTTCAGGAGATGTTGCTCAAAAAATGGGACAGACGTTGAAGAAAATGGGTGCAGGAATGCAGGTTATTGCCATCACCCATCTTCCGCAAGTTGCTGCAAAAGGTGGACAGCATTTAAAAGTCGTGAAAGAAATTAGTAACGGCAAGGCAATGTCGCAAGTTATAGAGCTCAATTCTCAAGAGAAAATTGAAGAAACAGCACGCTTGATGAGTGGTGACCAAATTAATCAAGCCGCCTTGGATAACGCAAAAGCCTTGATGGACTAATGGATTTCAAATTAAATTTCGAACCTGCTCCAAGTGCACTAAAATTAGTGCATAGCGACTCTATTGTTTCAATTGGTAGTTGCTTTTCTGAAGAAATGTCGAACAAGTTGGCAGGAGTCTGCTTTCGTGTTTTTGAGAACCCTTTTGGCACTTTATTTCATCCAGATGCTTTGCTCAATGTTTTAGAAGCCTCTATTTTCGACAGTGAGAATGTGGATAGTGTGCAAAGAGACGATTTATTCTTCAGTTGGGATTCTTCAAGTAAAATTTACGCAAAATCCGAGCAAGAATTGAGAACAATTATTCTCCAGAGAAGAAAAGAGACTAAAAAATCATTGTCCGATGCAAAATTACTAATTGTAACCTTCGGAACGGCATGGAAATACGCGCACAAGCAACTGAATAGAACGGTTGGGAATTGCCACAAGGAGCAAGTAAGCAACTTCACGAAAGAATTAGCAAGTATCGAATCAATGCAGAATTCTTGGACTTCTCTTTTGCAAGATTTGAAGATTCAATTTCCGAATCTTCAAGTTTTATTTTCGGTTAGTCCAGTCAGACATAAGAAAGATGGACTCATTGAGAACAATCAGAGCAAAGCGCGCTTAATTGAACTGGTGCATTCTTTGGTTAAACAGAATAATCACTGTCACTATTTTCCAGCCTATGAAATTGTGATTGACGAACTAAGAGACTACCGTTTTTATGCCGAAGACTTGGTGCATCCAAATTCTTTGGCGATAAATTACATCTGGGAGGCTTTTAAAAAGAGCTATTTTGATGCAGATACGCAAGAATTGACCAATAGAATTCTGCAAATTAAAGCAACTTTACAACACAAAAGCTTGCATCCTAATTCTGTTGCAAACTCACAGAGGATAGATAAAGCAAGGGCTTCAAGAGATCGATTGCTACAAGATAATCCTTCGTTAAATTGGTTGGACGCATGACTTTAGAGACAAAACGCTTGAATAAAGCGATTGCAGAGACAGGTCATTGTTCTCGAAGAGGCGCTGACAAATTAATAGAAGAAGGTCGCGTAAAAGTGAATGGAGAATTAGCAGGTCTTGGTATTAAAGTTACCGAAAATGATGTGATTTCTGTCAACGATAAAGTGATTTCCAAAGAGGTGGAAAATCTTTATTTCGTATTCAATAAACCTACCGGAATCACTTGTACAACGGATCAATCCATCAAAGGGAATATCATTAGTTTTATTAATTACCCAGAGCGAATTTTCCCAATCGGACGACTTGATAAGCCAAGCGAAGGACTGATTTTTCTGACCAATGATGGTGATATTGTCAACAAAATTCTTCGTTCTCGCAATAATCACGAAAAAGAATACATCGTAGGGGTAAATAAGAAAATAACGGATTGGTTCATCACTAAAATGAGCAATGGGATCCCAATTTTAGAAACCGTAACGAAAAAGTGCGTTGTTGAAAAAGTTGATGATTATTCTTTCAAAATCATTCTCACGCAAGGTTTAAATCGCCAAATTAGAAGGATGTGTGAGCATCTCAATTACGAAGTAAGAAGCTTAAAACGTGTTCGAATAATGAATGTTGAGTTAAATCGACTCCGAAAAGGGCAAATGCGCCCGTTTAGCAAAGAAGAATTTGAAGGATTGATGAAGTTGATAAGCTAGGTTGTTTAGCGGATAATGTTTTAATGGATTAATGGATAGCGTATAATGTATAACGAGGCTGATTCGTGCTATATTTCACTCCACACTGGTTGCCGAGCCTGTCGAGGTACACTCCACACTCATCACTCCACACTTCTCACTCTCTTATCATACTTCCCCGTCCCTAGATCATTCAACAAAGTAAAATGGCTTTTCAAAGCACCTAAAAAGGTCTTGTGGTGATGGTAAGGAACACCATACTCTTCAGCAGTTGCTTTCACAATTTTTGAAATATGTCTGTAATGTACGTGACAAACAGTAGGGAAGAGGTGATGCTCAATTTGGTAATTCAATCCTCCGATGTACCACGAAAAAAGGGTGCTTCCATTCGCGAAATTAGCGGTCGTTCTCATTTGTAAAATTGCCCAATTTTCTTCTACTGAATTGTTCTCGTCAGCTTCAAAGAATTCTGTTTCTTCAATAACATGTGCCGATTGAAAAATCAATGCTAACACCAATCCAGCGATTGCATGCATCACTAGAAAACCACCGATAATAATTCCCCAATGAACATTGACAACGAACAATGGAAGAACTAAAAACAGCGCTAAATAAGCTATTTTCATGATTATTATTTGAAATAAGGCCTTTTTGTAGTTCATCTCTTGGGCTTTCAGTAATCCAAGCTTTTCGTAACGGTTTAGCTGCTCAAAATCTTTAGAAAGCACCCAGTAAATAGTTAAAACAGCATAAAGAATTGGCGCATAAAAAATTTGAAACTTGAAAATAGACTTATGCTCTTGATTTGGCGTGAAGCGCATCACACCTTTCTTTTCAATATCCTCGTCGAAATGCTCAATGTTAGTAAACGTATGGTGTAAAACGTTGTGCTGAATAATCCAGTTGAGTGGATATCCTCCTGCGAAATTTAAGGTTCCTCCCATTAACTTATTGACAAATTGGTTGGTAGAATAAGAACCGTGATTCGCGTCATGCATTATCGACAAGCCGATTCCAGAAATGCCAAATCCCATTATTGCCCACATTCCAATGATTCCCCAATTAGAATCAACGACTCCCGTCAGCATCAATACAAAAGGCACAAAATAAAGAGAAAGCATGAAAGCAGACTTCAATTTCATGTTCAAATTAGCATATTTAGAGATGTTATTATCTGTAAAATAGCTATTTACACGTTTTCTCAATTCTTTATAGAATTCAGGGTCTTTTTTATTGTCAAACTTAACGTAAGGCACGCTCATATTATCTGGTTTTATTATGTTCGGTTCTTTTTAGAATAAAACATTTCTGCAAAGATAAGGTAATTAATGTTAGTGTGACAGTGTTTAACAAAAGATGATTGTGTGTTTTTGTCTTTTACTTGGTTGTAAGAGAAAGTAGTATCTCGAAGCAGGACCAAGCCAAAAGCCAATGGCTAGAAATCAAACCATATAATTACTATCTTTACCACCCTATGAGCAAAGAATTAATTGTTACCGTACTGATACTCTACTTTTTGGTACTTATCGGAATCTCATTCATTACCTCTCGAAAAGCAGACAATTCTTCCTTTTTCTTAGGTGAAAGAAAGTCTCCTTGGTACATTGTATCTTTTGGGATGATTGGCGCGTCTTTGAGCGGAGTGACTTTCATTTCTATTCCGGGATGGGTTGGCAACGAATCCAATCAATTCAGCTACATGCAAGCCGTTCTGGGTTATTTAGTCGGTTATTTTATCGTTGCGTATGTGCTTTTACCCATTTATTACCGTTTAAATTTAACGTCCATTTATGAGTACCTCAAACAACGCTTTGGATTTTGGTCCTATAAAACGGGAGCTTCTTTTTTCTTGCTTTCAAGAATTATTGGGGCATCTGTGCGCTTATTACTCGTTGCAAATGTCTTACAAGATATTCTTTTCAATGATTGGGGAATTCGTTTTGAATTCACAGTCGTTATTTCAGTGATTCTGATCTGGTTATACACCAATCGTGGTGGAATTAAAACCATCGTTTGGACTGACACTTTGCAAACTGCATTCATGCTCGGCTCCGTTTTGCTAACCGTCTGGTTTATCAGTGACGCACTCAATTTATCAGAGAATGTTGGAGTTGTTTCAACGATTGCAGACAGTTCTTACTCTAAAATCTTCTTTTTTGATGACATTAATAGTAGCAATCATTTCTTAAAACACTTTTTGGGAGGAATTTTCATCACAATTGGTATGACAGGTCTTGATCAGGACATGATGCAGAAGAATTTAAGTTGTAAGAATATCAAAGATGCGCAAAAGAACATGATTTCAATGGCTTTCGTTTTGGTCGCTGTCAATTTGGTGTTTTTAGGTTTGGGCGCTCTTCTGTACATTTATGCGGCGGAGAATGGCATTTCTTATGAGAAATCTGATTTGTTATTTTCATCCGTGGCGATGAGTGATGCTGCAGGTCCAGTGATTGGCATTCTCTTTCTTTTGGGGTTGATTGCAGCGGCTTATTCCAGTGCCGATTCTGCGTTGACCTCCTTAACAACCTCTTTCTCTGTAGATTTTTTAGGCGTAGAAGAGGAAGGTTTCGATAAGAATAAGAAAGAATCGACACGGAAAATAGTGCATGTTGCCATGTCAGCAGTGATAATAATAACGGTCATTATTTTGAACAGAAACACAGACGAATCAGCAATCGGATTGTTGATGAAATTTGCTGGCTTCACTTACGGACCATTAATAGGTCTGTTTTTCTTCGGAATTATCTCGAAAAGATACATCAAAGACCAATTGATACCTTTCGTGAGCCTGTTTTCTATTCTAACCACCGTTTTGCTTTGGTATTTTTCAGCAGGTGCTCCCGGAGGTTACGAAGAAAATGAAATCGCCTTAGGAATTTTAGGCGCTTACAAATTTGGATTTGAAATAATTCTGGTTAATGCATTGATTACCTTCTTTGGATTGATGATGTTTTCTAAGAGAAAAATAGATGGGTAGAAACGCTATGCTTTTAGATACGGACTATCGTTCTTTAGAGAGTTAGTGGAGGTACACAATAATTCATAATTCATAATCCATAATTCAGAATTCTTCAGTAACTTAGCTTCATGAAAATCCAACTCCACGATAACAAAAAGCATCTTGATTTCGCACCATTGACTTTAACACGTCCTGTTGGTAACTTAAGAATGGGAATTCTGACCAATGATGAACGTTGGAAAATGTTGGTTCCGAATGCAGAAATTTTCTTTGAAACGGAGGATTATTTGTCCGATAAATTCCAGCAAAGTAGTCAAGCGATTGTTGTCAATGCCTGCGTTATTCCCAACGAAGAATTGGCAAAAGAGGTCGTTAAATTAAAAGGCAACGAAGAATTAATCATCAATGGACTTTGGTTGGCACGTTCTGGCACGGGAGAAATTTTGAAAGATTATTCTGGAAAGCAACCTACTGTTATTAATCATCGCTGGGAGTTGTATCAAAAAAACGCAGAAGTTTTAGCGCAAGATTTCGATTTGATCACCGACGGCAGAATGTCAGTTCAATTGTCTCCTACAAATACGATTATTGGTGATTCTTCCAAAATTTTTCTCGAAGAAGGAGCCAAAGTAGAAGCAGCCATTCTAAACACCAATGAGGGACCTATTTACATCGGTAAGAATGCCGAAATAATGGAAGGTTCAATAATCAGAGGTGGTCTCGCAATGCTTGATAGCAGTGTCTTAAAGCTCGGAGCAAAGGTTTACGGAGCAACTACCATCGGTCCTTTTTGCAAGGTCGGAGGCGAGGTGAATAACGTCATTTTCTATGCTTATTCTAACAAAGGTCACGATGGTTTTGTCGGGAATTCTCTCATTGGAGAATGGTGCAACATCGGAGCAGACACCAATACTTCCAACTTGAAAAACAACTACGGCTTTGTGAAGACTTATTCTTTCAGAACTAAACACATCGAGCAAACAGACGTACAATTTATGGGACTTGTGATGGGAGATCATTCTAAATGTGGCATCAATACCATGTTCAATACGGCAACCGTTGTAGGTGTGTCGAGCAATGTTTTTGGTGCAGAATTCCCCAGCAAATACATTCCGTCATTCTCTTGGGGAGTGCACGGAGATGCTTATGATTTTTCCAAGGCAGTCGTCAGTTCTAACAATATGATGGTACGCAGAGGATTGGAATTATCGAAAGAAGAAATAGCTATTTTGAAGCATATATCTCTGTGAAAAATGAGCATTGGAGCATTGGAGCTTTCGAGCATTGGACAACTTACGAGTAAAACCTACTCAACTCTGTGAACCTCTGCGCCTTCTCTGCGGTTCTCTGTGAAAATTTATGCATCTATCTATAGCAGGGTTACATTTTCTGCCAATATAGCAGTTCCAAACTCTTGGCACATCCTTTGAACTGTATATATCACCGCAATTGTGCACTCTTTATGAAAAAATCACAAAGAATTGCTGACAGTTTGACGGACTTAAATATTAAATATGACTGATTTTTTAGATAATAAATTTATTGACTTTTCTAACCTTGAAGCCGATGCGGAATTTATTCCGTTAATTACGGCCGATGAAGAGGATAAGATGAACAAGGCTGAGTATCCTGATGAATTGGCAATATTGCCGCTGAGAAATAATGTTCTCTTTCCAGGGGTTGTAATTCCTATTACTGTTGGGCGTGACAAGTCTATTAAGCTAATTCAAGACGCGAACAAAGGTGCAAAAATTATTGGAGTTGTTTCCCAAAAAAATCAAGAGGTTGAAGCTCCAGAATTTTCAGATTTGAATAACATTGGAACAGTTGCACAAATTATACGTTTGCTAAAAATGCCTGATGGAAGTTCAACAGTCATTATTCAAGGGAAACGTAGATTTGAAATTACACAACCAATCCAGACGGAACCTTACATGAAGTCGAAGGTGAAGATGTTGGAAGAGACCAAAGTGGATGAAAAAGACAAAGAATTAAAGCTAATGTTTAAGTCTGTGAAAGACTTAGCCTTGCAAATCATTCAAGAAAGTCCAAACATTCCTTCAGAGGCATCTTTTGCCATTGGAAATATTGACAGTCCTACATTTTTGGTCAATTTCATTTCTTCAAACATGAATGCAGATGTTGCTAAGAAGCAAGAAATGCTGGAAGAATTGGACATCAAAAAAAGAGTGATACTGGCCTTAGAACACCTTAATTTAGAGGTTCAGATGTTAGAAATGACCAATGAAATTCAATCCAAGGTCAGAAAAGACATCGATCAGCAACAAAGAGAGTATTTCTTGCATCAGCAAATGAGAACCATTCAGGATGAGTTGGGTGGAAATCCTCAAGAGCAAGACGTTATTGATATGAAAGGCCGAGGAGCAAAAAAAAAATGGAATGCTACTGTTAAGGAATTGTTTAATAAAGAACTGGATAAACTAGGAAGAATGAATCCGCAGGGTGCTGAATATTCTGTTCAAATGAATTACCTAGAAATGATGTTAGAATTACCTTGGGGCGAGTATTCTAAGGATAATTTGGACTTGAATAGAGCAAAAAAAATACTGGAACGAGACCATTACGGTTTAGAGAAGGTAAAAGAGAGAATTCTCGAATATTTGGCTGTTCTCAAGCTAAAAGGCAACATGAAATCTCCCATTCTTTGCTTTTATGGACCTCCTGGAGTTGGTAAAACATCTTTAGGGAAATCCATTGCAGAAGCTTTGGGCAGAAAATACATTCGCATGTCTTTGGGAGGTTTGCACGATGAATCCGAAATTAGAGGTCATAGAAAAACCTACATTGGAGCAATGCCAGGTCGTGTTATCCAAAACATTAAAAAAGCAGGTAAAAGTAACCCCGTTTTTGTTCTTGATGAAGTGGATAAACTAGGTCGCAGCAATCATGGAGATCCTTCTTCAGCATTACTTGAGGTTCTTGACCCAGAGCAAAACAGTGAGTTTCATGACAATTACATTGAGGCTGATTATGACTTGTCTCGTGTGCTATTTATTGCTACAGCAAATAATCTTTCAACTATTCAAGGACCGTTGCGAGATAGAATGGAACTGATTGAAGTCAATGGTTATACTGTTGAAGAAAAAGTTGAAATTGCAAAGCGTCACCTTATGCCAAAGCAAATAAAAGAGCACGGCATTAAAAAGAAAGACATTAGCATTGCTGATAAAGTCTTAGAAAAATTGGTGGAAGAATACACCAGTGAGTCTGGCGTTCGTGGAATGGACAAAATGGTTGCGAAAATTGTGCGTAATCGTGCACGACAAATTGCCATGGAAGAATCGTTTGAGGTGAAAGTAACAGCTGATGATTTGTTCACCATTCTTGGCGCAGGACGAGGAAAAACGAAATACGATAATAATGATGTTGCAGGTGTCGTTACGGGACTTGCTTGGACAAGTGTCGGTGGAGATATTCTGTTTATTGAGTCTTCCATCACAAAAGGTAAAGGCAAGTTAACATTGACGGGGAACCTCGGAGACGTTATGAAAGAATCGGCAATTATCGCTTTGGAATACTTGAAATCTCACAGTGATTTAATTGGTTTGGAGCAAGAAGTTTTTGACAAGCATAATATTCACGTTCACGTTCCTGAAGGAGCAACTCCAAAAGATGGACCAAGTGCAGGAATTACGATGTTAACCTCGTTAGCATCTGTTTATTCTCAAAGAAAAGTAAAGAAAAACCTCGCCATGACAGGAGAAATCACATTGAGAGGAGACGTTTTGCCCGTTGGTGGCATCAAAGAGAAAATTCTCGCTGCCAAAAGAGCAAAAATCACAGAAATCATTCTTTGCGACAAGAATAAGAAGGACATTGATGAAATTAAACCCGCTTATTTGAAAGGATTGAAATTTCATTACGTGAAGAAGATGAATGAAGTGCTGGAAATTGCGTTGATGGAGGAGAAAGTGGAGAATTCGATAGATGTTGGATAAAACATTTAAAAAAGCTCGATTACTTTGTAACTTTTTACGCTATTTTTCGATATAAATAGTTAGGTACGGAATTTGATTTCAAACCATTAATAGAATAAACTATTTGAATGGAAAAAATTTACATCTCTCTCATCATTACTTTTGCATCGTTATTTTCCTTTGCTCAAGAAGAATCAGAAAACTGTTTACCGCCTTCTAAAAAGGTTGTGAAATTAATCAAAGCTGCCTTGGAGGCAAAAGACGTTCGCACTACCATTGAAAATTTTAACGCTGCCATTAAGTTAGATGATGAAAATGCAACAGTCTATTACGAATACGGAATGTATGCCTATAACGAAGGACTAAAAAACTACGAAACCTATCCAAATCCCGCGAGAGGTGACAGAAGTTTTATCAAAGCGGAAGAAATGTTTAGAATAACGTTGGATAATTGCTCTGATTATCATGCCAATTGTTCTTATTATTTGGGTGTCATTAATTATACGCAGCAAGACATGCCTGAAGCAATAAAATGGTTCAAAGCGTTTAAAAAATACCAGCATTCTGACACAGATCGATACCCCGATGATTTTACAAAGAAATTAGCAGATGTTACTGAAGTTCTTGCAGATTTGGAGAGAGATAGAAAAGTAAAAGAGAAAGTCGTTCCCTTTAAACCCAAGCTTGTGCGGAATGTGAGCACGGCGAATAACGAGTATTTCCCAATGCTTTCGCCTGATAATGAATTGATTTTCTATACAAGAAAACTGGATAGAAAAGGAATGGGTGATATGATGTCTAATGTTGTGGAAGAAATCACCTTTTCTAAACGTAGTTCTGTTTTGATTAATTTTGATAGTGGTGAACCTTTAAAAGCTCCCTTTAATGATGGAACTTTTCAGAGCTACGGAGCCGCAACACTTTCTGTGGATAACAAAGAAATGATTGTTTGTGCGTGCAAGAAAGAAAAAATTTACGAGCAACCTTACATGAACTGTGATTTATACATCACAACCTACGAAAGAAGTGGAGCAGGCGGCAACGATTTCTCATGGACGCCTTTGGAAAATATGGGCGATAAAATCAATACGCCCGATGGTTGGGAAGCGCAACCTTCTCTTTCTGCAGATGGAAAAACTTTGTATTATACCGTAAATCGTCCAAGTTCTCAGAATAATGACATCTATGTTGCAGAGCGTCAAGAAGACGGATCGTGGATTTCTCGTCCCTTTGATGAAATTAACACCGCCGGAAAGGATAAAAGTCCATTCTTGCACCAAGACAGTGAGACTTTGTATTTTGTTTCTGAATCAACGAAGGATAGACCAGGCGTAGGAGGCTTGGACATTTTCTACATCAGAAAAGAGAATGGCAAATGGACAAAACCGAAAAACATTGGTTATCCTATTAATTCCCCTGAAGATGAATTGGGACTTTACGTTTCCATTGACGGGGAAGTTGCATATTTCTCTTCTCGCGTAGGAGGCAAGTGGAATATTTACTCTTTTGAATTGTACGAAGAAGCGCGTCCTCAATCCGTTGCTATTCTGAAGGGGGAATTGAAAGACGAAAATGGCGAAGCGGTACAAGATGCAACCATTGAAATTACGTATGAAGGTTCTGATGAGGTAACGGAAGTGAAAGTCAATGGTGATGACGGGAAATATGCAGCAATTATCAAAACGAAAGTGAAGCAAGACGTGATGGTAACCGTCAAAAAAGAAGGTCATGCCTTTGATTCTAAACTGATTACCAAAGAAGAGATAGCAAAGGTAATCGAAAAGAAACCCGTCGAAGAACACAAGCAAAAATCAGTAGAAATTACTGGAAGAGATTTAGCAGTGAAAAAATTAAAGATGGGCGAAGCATACACTATCAATGACATTCTTTTTGCTACCAATTCTTATGAGTTGAATAAGAATTCAAAGTTCATTCTTAGAGGTTTCGCACGATTCTTACTAGAGAATGAAACGATAACCGTTGCCATTCAAGGTCACACAGATGATGTGGGTGATGATACCAGAAACATGGAGCTATCCGAGCAACGAGCACAAGAGGTAAAGAAGTATTTAGCAACGCAAAAAATAGATGCAAAACGACTTTCTGCGAAAGGTTATGGAGAAACGCAACCTAAATTGCCCAACTCGTCTTCAATCAATAGAGCAAAAAACAGAAGAACAGATTTCGTGATAGAAGGGATGTAATTATTTGGAATTCAAATAATAAGAATATCTTTGCCCCTTCGAGTGAAATTTATGCTGAGAAAATTCAAATATCAAATCTTGTTGTTTGTTCTGCTACTAATTGGCGGAATTTTTATTCAATTGCTATTGAATAGTCAACAAGAATCTGAACAAAATCGGCTGCGTACGGAACTCAGAAAATCTCACAAAGAAGTTGTATTAAGAATTGAAACAGGAATTAATGTTTACGCAACTTTGGTGTCGTCCATTCGTTCTTTTATGAAGAATTCTGCTGAATTCCCGTCAGAACTACAACTTCAATCTTATTTGAGAGATTTAGTCGAGAAAATTGACTTTAATGATTCTATTATTATTTCTTATGTGGATACTGCACATTATTTTCAATATGTAATCACACCTTATGAATTAGATCCTGCCAATTTAAAAGGGAGTGATGTAAAAAGCTTCCGTTCGGACGAAGAAATTAAAGCACTGGATGATTTAATGAAAGGGGATGAGATTCTGCTATATCCCCCCATTAACATCAGAGAAGGCTGGGCAGCATTCCCGTTTGATTTTACGGCAAAAGATTCTCAAGGAGAAATTTTAGGATATATTGCACCCGTTTTAAGTGTAAAATCATTGTTGAGCTATCCTTACAAAGCAGAAAACGACAGCTTGTTTGTTCACCGTTTCTCGGATGCGCGAGGTGTTGATTTTTCTCGGGAAGTCGTCTATGATGGCACAGAAATATATAATACTGAAAGAGATCCATTCTATTATAAAAATTTCAATGTTCCTGAGGAAAATTTTATTTACAGTGATGTTGATTTTTATGGATTGAAATTGAGAGTTGGAACAGCCTACAGGAGTAATTCCCCTCCAAAGAATCGCTTTGCTATCATGACTTATTCTTGGTATTTATTTCTGTGTCTTTTTGTTGCTGTTTTCTTATTTCAGAATTACAGAAATAATAAGTTGAGCAAAGAAGTAACGATTGCTTATGATGAAATTGCGGAGCAGAATTCTCAGCTAGAGCAGAATTTAGAGAATACGCAAGTACTAATCAAAGAAGTGCATCACCGTGTAAAAAACAACATGCAAATCATGACGAGTTTAATGAATTTGCAAAGCAATGACTCGTCAGATGAAAAAATCGCTGCCGTTTTAGATGTTTGCAAAGGGAGAATTCAGTCCATGGCATTGGTGCATGAAAAGTTGTATAGCAATGAGAGTTTGGCAACGATTAAGGTGAGAACTTATTTGCAAGAGTTGGTTTCTTTCATTGAAACTGCCTTTGATGAAGAGGATGCGAGTCCTGATAAAAGAATAAATGTGAGTTCGGAACTCTTTCTCAATACTAACACTATGATTCCGCTTGGATTAATTGTCAACGAGTTGGTTACAAATTCTTACAAACACGCATTTGGCAAAAAAGCAGATGAATGGCTGTCCATTGAGATTTATCAAAATGAAACCAACTTCGTTTTGAAGTACAGTGATAGTGGACCTGGAGTTCCAGAACATATTAATCATTTGGAAAGCGATTCTTTGGGAATTGAGCTAATTCATATGTTAACGGAGCAACTCAATGGAGAGGTTCGTTATTCAAATTCCGAATCGAATACCTATACCATAGAGTTTGAGAAAATTGACAATTAAAATTCCGTTTTGGAGAAGTTTAAATCAACCGGGCCTTTAATTCCAGCTATTTTACCGTTGTCGCTGTATTGCCAATGAATTATTTCATCGTCTTGAAAGCGAGACTCTATGGTGTTGTAGTTGGCTACCCAAAATTTATAACCTTTAAAAGACGCCTTTAGGACTTCTTTGTACATGTTGTAAGAAGTGTAAATCACAGGTCGCCTTCCCGTTTTCTTTTCTACATATTCGAGCCAAATTCTCATTTGAGAAACAAGTTGCTGATTGCTATTCCCTTCTATTTCTGCATCGAGAACAGGGGGGAGGTCATTTACATTGACTTTATACTGGGATAGAAAATGTACTGCCTGTGCTTTTGCCGATTTTTTTGGTAGAAAAAAGTGATAAGCTCCATGAGCAATCTCTTTTTCAAGTAAAATCTTTCTGTTTCTCTCCCATTGAGAATCGATATGGTCAATTCCTTCCGTTGCTTTGCAATAAACGAAAGAAATAAGTGAGTCCGAGCTTTCAAGAACAGTGTCCCAATCGATTTTTTGTTGATGATGAGAAACATCAATTCCGTAAGTATTAAAACCATCAGGCAATGCGACAAAATGCGTGGGAGCAGGTTTCCTATTCAGCTTTCTCCAAACATAAACCCCACCAACAGCAATTGCAAGCAATAGGATGATTGTAAATAGAGATTTAAAATAGGTTCGTTGTTTTCTCTTTTTTGCCACAAAATTAGTTTAGCAGAATGAAGGTACAAAAAAAGCCTTTCCAAAAGTGAAAAGGCTTTAATTTTTTTTTAACGAAGTTTACCTCGCCATTCTTTTTTCCTTGATACGAGCAGATTTCCCTGTTCTTTCTCTAAAGTAAAAGATACGAGCTCTACGAACTTGACCAACTTTGTTTACTTTAATATCATCAATAAAAGGAGAAGAAATAGGGAAGATACGCTCTACACCAACATTTCCAGACATTTTACGAACTGTAAAGGTTCCAGTTGCCTGACCTTTGCATTGTAAAACAACTCCTTGAAATTGCTGAATACGTTCTTTATTTCCTTCTTTAATTTTGTACGAAACGGTAATTGTATCTCCAGCTTTGAAAGATGGAAGATTATTTTTCTCAATTAACTCGTTTTCAATCTCTTTAATATAATCCATGTCGCTTAATTTCTAAATTCTCCGCTTAAATCGGGGTGCAATATTACGAATATTTTCTGATATGACCGCCTATTCATATCTTTTTTTGACAAAATTACACTATTTTTTTTGATGCTTGTTATTCTGTGATAAATTTTCAATTATTTTGAGAATAGAACGCAGATTACCTGATTAAAGTGCTTCTGTTCATAAACGGTCTAACAATCCAATGCTCCAAAGCTCGAATACTCCAAAGCTCTAATGCCCCAATTGCTCCAATCCTCTAATTTTACTACTTTTGAAAAAAAAACACGAATTACAATGTCGATTCACAAAGAAGTAAAGAAAGTAACAACGCATGTCTTGCAAAACATGAAAGACGAAGGGGAGAAAATCAGCATGCTGACAGGTTATGATTTCTCAATGGCGAAAATTATTGATGCTGCTGGAATTGATGTAATTCTCGTCGGTGATTCAGCGTCAAATGTGATGGCAGGACACGAAACAACATTGCCTATTACTTTGGATCAAATGATTTACCATGCATCTTCTGTTGTGAGAGCGGTAGAAAGAGCATTGGTGGTAGTTGATTTGCCTTTTGGTTCTTACCAAGGAAATTCTAAAGAGGCTCTGTCAAGTGCGATTCGTATTATGAAAGAATCAGGAGGTCATGCCGTGAAAATGGAAGGTGGCGAAGAAATTATTGAGTCTATCAATCGTATTCTCACTGCTGGAATTCCAGTGATGGGACATCTTGGATTAACGCCGCAATCAATCTATAAGTTCGGAACTTACGTTGTTCGTGCCAAAGAAGAGGATGAAGCAGATCGTCTAATTGCTGATGCAAAGCTTTTAGAAGAAGCTGGTTGCTTTGCGATTGTTTTGGAGAAAATTCCAGCAGCTTTGGCAGAGAAAGTGGCGAAAGAAGTCAGAATTCCAATCATTGGTATAGGTGCAGGTGGCGGAGTTGATGGACAAGTTTTGGTGGTTCACGATATGCTCGGAATCAACAATGAATTCAATCCTCGTTTTTTAAGAAAGTACCATAATTTATACAAAGAAATGCACAATTCGTTCGAGCAATATATAGAGGATGTGAAGTCGGGAGATTTTCCGAATGAGGAGGAGCAATATTAAAATATTAGAAAGAAATTGGGTATCCTCCCCCTTAATCCCCCTCCAAAGGGGGAAATTTAACATCGTATAATGAACGTGAATAAAAAGTGCCTACTTCTTTCCCCCTTTGGAGGGGGATTAAGGGGGAGGATGTTACAACTTTAGCACATCGAATAATGAAAAATAAGCTCCATATTTTACATCTCGACAACCACACTATCGTCATCAATAAACGCTCATCCGACATTGTGCAAGGCGACAAGACCGGTGACGAACCGCTCGTTGACAAAGTAAAGACCTTCTTAAAGGAAGAATTTAACAAGCCCGGTAATGTTTTTTGCGGAGTGGTGCATCGCTTAGATCGACCAACAAGTGGAGCTATTGTTTTTGCAAGAACAAGTAAGGCTTTATCACGATTAAACGAACAATTTAGAGAAAAAACTACCAAGAAAATCTATTGGGCAGTGGTAGAAAGTAAGCCTCCAAAAAAACAAGGTCGTTTGGTGCATTTTTTAAAGAAAAACGAAAAGCAAAACAAATCTTATGCTTCTGAAAAGGAAACACCAGGTTCTAAAAAAGCCATTCTATCGTATCAATTAATTGCCTCTTCGGACAAATACCATCTCCTCGAAATAGAATTAGAAACTGGACGGCATCATCAAATCCGTTGCCAGTTAGGAACGATTGGTTGCATCATTAAAGGCGATGTGAAATACGGAGCAAGACGTTCTAACAAAGATGCATCGATACATTTGCATGCGCGAAAGTTGTCGTTTATTCATCCTACAACAAAGGAAGAGGTAAAAGTAACGGCTCCTGTGCCAAAGGAACCGTTGTGGGAGTTTTTTGAGGGTTAAACTTAATTGGGTGGGACATCTACATAGGACTCATTCGTATTATTTATAACCTCAACAGGAGAATAACAAGGAAATATCACAGCGACGACCTCTCTTCTAAAAATGCGCATTTTCTTGCGTTGCTTTTGCTCCAGATAATCTTTTCGTTCTAAAAACAACCAATTCATTTCGTCTTTTATTCTCATTGGTTTTCTGATGCGTTTTTTGTTCAGTTGCTTGATGCTCCCATCCAATTGCTTCTCCGTTACTTTTCGCATAGAGACAGCGCCCAATTCTCCGCCGTTAAAAGTTTGCTTTTGGAAGTATTCATAACCGTCTTCTGTCACGCCAACAATACCAATGTCGTAAATGATATCATCATTGAGTGGGTAATCAAATTTACCAGCAATACCGCTAATTCTTTGGTAACTGTTCAATTGATGCGGAAATAAATAAGCATACAACTTGATGTATTTCTCAGAATTTGGAACTTCTATAGAGAAATCATTGTAGGTAATTTTTACTCGTTTACCAGTAAGTGGGTCTTTCATGTCTAGCGAGGTTCTGTTAACAGTTGCTTCCCAAACATAGGCATTGATGTTCTTGATTGGGTTTTGAAGAGGCACGTATCGGTCTATATTTTTCACAAAACGATTACCTCTTCTCAATTTAAACCCAACCGCTTTACTAATTTGCTTACGTACATTTTTTAAATTAAATTGAAATTCTTCTATAAATGCTATACTTTCTCTGCTTATTTCACTCATAGTCTCATCCGTTCTTGCCTTGTTGACCTTCTTATCCCATTTATTTCTTCGTTTTTGATCTTTTTCAGCGTTTCTTTTTGCTTTGTCTTTCAATGCGGCAATTCCTTTTTGGTAGAATTCTTCCAAAGCTTTGATGTGCGGGTTATTTGGGTTCACAGCTCCGACATTCTCCAATGCAAATTGCTCAAATGCAGAATAACCCATTGCCACAACCTCTTTGTCTATTTGAGAAATAGGTTTGTCGAGTTGCTTCGTGTATTTTCTGAGAACTGCATTGTTGCATGTAGAATGAATGGCACGCATACGTTTTTCAAAGTCTCTTGTTGCTAAGTTGGTGTTGTTAAATTTTGACTTCCAAAAAGCAAGGACAGAAGAGGGTAGGATGTAGCTGGGTGCTTGTTTAGCTACCTCCTTTGCTTGAGTAGCTTCTGAGGCTTCATCAACACATGTTGTGTCTTCTTCTATTATAGGTTTGAATGTTGTTTCACTTTTTTCTTCACCATCCACACCTAAAGAGAAGGTCATAGGAAGTCTTACTTTTGAAGCTACTGGTGTTCCATTTGAAATTGCGGGGATCCATTTTGGCATACTTCTGACTATTCTCATTGCTTCTAGGTCTATGCTAGTTGATACACTTTTTTCTATTCCAACATCTGTAATGGTACCATCATTAGTAACAATCATAGATAGGTAAACTCTGCCTGCGATGTTTTTATCTATTGCATCTTGCGGATAAATTGTGTTTTTTTGAATGAACTGGGTTAATTGTTTGGTTCCTCCCGGAAATTCTGCCGAAATATCTGGAAAAAGAGTATAAGCTATGTTTTTACTTACTAACATTGTTTTTATTTCCTTAATGGTATCTGCTATTACTTCTTCAATCCCCTCCTCAAAACTCAAATACAAACTATCTCTTCTCTTCTTGCTTTTCTTCCATTTAATCTCATCCAAATGTTTTTCATAACCCACAGGATAAAAATCCAATTCGTTCATTTTTGCAGAAACGGGCAACTTGGCAAGTGGTTCTGGGTTTTGCCAATCGATGCTTCCGTCGGCGAGTTTTACTCCGTCAAATAGTTGCATATTTGCCTTGTATTCATCAACGGGAACTTGCATGTAAACGCCCACTTCGGGGTTAATGTCCAAACGTTCTCCGTTGGGTGTAAAAGCTTCAAAAGAAAACATGCCTTGCGTCTCCAATAGGCGATCACCAGACATCGTGCTTAACCCACTTTTCACAATGGAAGTGGCATCCAAAGCTTCTTGCAATTTGATAATCGCATCGCCGTTGTAGATTTTGCCATTCTCCATAAAAGCACCTTTGGGCGCAGAGATAAGAATGCCTTCTTTGGAAAGAACAATCGCTCCTTCTTGCGGAATGGTGAATAATTGTGTGGCTAAATCGTCTATGAGTTTTTCTGTTGGGATTTTAGCTTGAACGGCTTCAGAAACGGTGGTGTCTTTGGCAGAATTTTCACTGTTTTTAGCTGGAGAAAGTAAGAGCATCCCCCCAACAATCAAAATCACTGCACCCAAGGATGCACCTCCCCACTTCAGTAATTTGCTATAGTGGTATTTCTTTGCAACATTCTTAATGTCAGCTCTTTGCGAAGCTCGTTTTGCTCCTTGATGAATGTTTTTTTGCAAGGAAACTTCCGCTTGCAAGTTTTCGTTAGTGGCTAATTTTGCTTCAAAAGCCTGTTGATCTTCTGCATTTAATTCTCCCTGCAGATACTGTTCTATGATACGTGTTATATTTGGATTCATGGTCTTAAAATTTTGAGTTCATTACTAATTTTTCGGATTGCAATTCAAGAACTTGCTCCTTGACTTTGTTGATGCATCGGTATTTTTGCGCTTTGGCTACCTTGTCATTTCTCAATCCTACTTTTTTGGCGATTGCTGTCATGTTCCAACCTTTTCCGTAGAATAATTGGAGAATTTGTTGGCATTGCTTGCCAATCTTAGTCATCGCTTTCTCAATGAGTTGAAATTTTAATTCTTTTTGCAACCAATCGTCGTTTTCAAAACTCTCGATTTCTGGCAATTCTTCGGAAGAACTTCTCCCTTTCTTTCTTGCCTGGTTGTACCATAAAAATTTGCACGTGTTTTTTACATAGTGAAATGGTTCTGTTGTTAATTCAAATTCTGCATCCTCCATCTTTCTGACATAAATAAGCAATGCCTCTTGAAAGATATCTTCTGCCTCCGTAGCACCACAACCTTTCGATTTCAAAAACTTTCGGATATCCGGCCAATTCTTGTAGAGCTTTTTCAACTCTTGCGAAGTGACTTTCTGTTCTTTTTCTTTTTGCATTCTGTGTGTTTACTACTAGATGTGTTGATTGATTAAAGGTAAACAAAAATGAGGATTGAGCAAGAGAGTTGAGTAGTGAGTAAGAGGGGTGAGCTAGAACTCAGACTCCAGACTCTTGCTCAAAACTCAATACTATAACCTCCAATGTAACCTAAGCTACAAAACACTTCAAACCTTCTTCGTATCTTTGCATTAGAATAACGAATTAATTAAAAAGATGAAAGATTATACAATTGTTGATGTAAGAACACAGGCAGAATTTATGGGCGGAAACGTTTCCGGATCAATAAATATTCCTTTGCAAGAAGTCGTTGATAGAGAAGTGGAAGTAATGGAATTGAAACAACCCGTACTATTTTGTTGCGCAAGTGGAGGACGCAGTGGTCAAGCGACTCAATACTTTAAATCAAAAGGCTTGGATTGCGAAAACGGCGGTGGCTGGATGGAAGTGAATGCTAAAATGGCTTAATTCACACGAATTCTTTGCCCAATTCTTAGAACACCATCTTTGTCGAGGTTGTTCAGTGCGCACAATTCAGCAACGGAAGTTCCGCTTCTTTGAGCAATCTTTGAGAGTGTATCACCAGATTTAATGGAGTAAACAGTTCCTTTTGCCAGAAATTCTTCGCTGACGTGAGGTGTTGTTCTGTGTTTTTTATTGTTCTTCAGAATTAACTCTCCCAACATGGCAGAATCATTGCGCAAGCAAAAACTCTTGGTGTCAAAAACGTTTTCTGGGTTGATGGGTTTGTCGTGATATCTTATTTCAAAGTGTAAATGTGGAGCGTAAGAACGACCAGTACTTCCTGATAAGCCAATTAATTCTCCTGCTTTAACAATCTGGTTTACCTTTACTTTTCGCTTAGAAAGATGCGCGTAGTAGGTTTCCAAACCGTTGGCATGACGAATAATGACCAAGTTGCCAAAACCACCTTTGTTGTAGATAGCGTATCTTACTTTTCCATCAAAAGCCGCGTAAATTTTGTTGCCACTTGGCACAGGAATATCAATTCCCTTGTGAAAAGAATGACCTCTTTTTCCAAACGGAGAAGTAACTTTGCTTTCGATAGGGTAGGCGTAACCTCTTGTAGAATCAACTAGGTTGACTACTTCTGCTGCCGCATAAGATTGGTCAGAATAAGCAAATGTGATGTTCTCTAGCCAGTTATTCGTAAAAATAGCCGAAGTATCGTAGAAAGAAACGCTTGCTTCTTTTTCACTTTTAACGAGTGTGTCTTCTCCATTGCTTGCAAAACTGAATTGCGCAGAAGCGAAGAATGAAACACAAATTAGGGAGATAATTACTTTCATTTTACTCTTTAGTTGTTCTAATAAAGTGCAAAACTACGCTATTTGTGGGTTGCTTGCAAATTGAGAGTTCTAAAAAGTGTTAAATATTGGATTTTTAGAGTTTTAGAGCTTTCGATTGTTGGATTTAGTCCTGCTTCGAATTTATCACTCCACACTCCACACTCCACACTCCACACTCCACACTCCGCACTCATCACTCCGCACTCATCACTCTAACAAGAGTCTACTTCAAAAAGCTCCCAACCTCTGTTGTCGGGAAAATTTCTTCGTAATTCAACACATCGCTGTAACTTACGCGTCGGTTGATGTGCTTTTTTGTCAGGTCAGAAGGATTCAAAATGCCTGTTGCGGCAATCAACTCTGCAAAATTCTTCAAGGTTTCGTAGTGAAAATTCGCGACTCTTTTTGCCTTGTCTTCCACATTTAAACCTCTAATTAAACCTTTGTCTTGTGTAGCAACGCCAACTGGACAAGTGTTTGTGTTGCACTGCAAAGCTTGAATGCATCCTGTTGCCATCATCATTGCTCGGGCACTGTTGACTAGGTCGGCACCCAATGCAATTGTTCTTGCAATGTGAAACGAAGAGATAATTTTACCGGAAGCAATCACTTTAATGTCTTTCTTTAAATCATAGCCAATCAATGCATTGGAAACAAATGCCAAGCCATCTCTAAGTGGCATACCTATAGAATTGGAAAATTCGACGGGTGCAGCTCCTGTTCCTCCTTCACCACCATCAACAGTGATAAAATCAGGTTTAATTCCGGTAGAAATCATGGCCTTACACAAACCGATGAATTCTTCCTGTTTACCAACACATAATTTAAATCCAATAGGTTTCCCGTTGCTATTATCGCGTAAAACTTTGATAAATTCCATCAACCCTTCAGCAGAATTAAAGGCAGAATGCGATGGGGGAGAGTGGACGTCTGTGAAAGGTTCAACGTGACGAATATTGGCAATTTCTTGAGTGTTTTTTTTAGCAGGAAGAATTCCGCCGTGACCTGGTTTTGCACCTTGTGAAAGTTTTAGCTCAACCATTTTTATAGATTCATGACTGACCGTTTTTTTGTAGCCTTCTACATCAAATCCTCCATCTTTTGCTCGACAACCAAAATAACCGGTACCTACTTGCCAGATTAAATCACCACCATTCTCTAAATGATAAGGACTAACCCCTCCTTCACCTGTGTTTTGAGCAAATCCACCTATTTTTGCTCCTTTATTCATGGCTAAAACGGCTCTATTGCTCAAAGATCCAAAACTCATTGCCGAAATGTTCAAAATGCTTGCTGAATAAGGTTGTTTGCAATCTTTTCCACCGATAGTTACTCGCGGTGCGTGGTCAACCTCAGTGTCCGAACAAGCATACATAGAATGATCCATCCATTCGTAACCTGTACTGTAAACTTTCATTTGTGTTCCGAAAGGTACTGTGTCAGTAACATTTTTTGCCCGCTGATAAATCAACGTTCTGAAAATCCTGCTAATTGGGCGCCCTTGTGTATCGGTTTCAACGAAATATTGCATAATGCCAGGTCGTAACTTCTCCAGAATGTATCTAAAATTACCCACAACTGGAAAATTAGACTTTAAAGTGTGTTTTTGGGAGAATATATCACGGACACCAATAAGAATCACTGGACCGAAAAAGAGTAAACTCCACACAATTGGTTGCCACCATAAGTAAGCAACTGCTCCAATGCTTGCTAAGATAATAATGCTGATTAGGATAAAAGACTGACGTACATTCATAGATTCAAATTTTACGAGTAGAAAGTTAATGAAAACTTTTCTTTAAGAAGTAAAAGTGACAAAATTCTTACAAGAAAAGAATGTTCTAATCAGAAAAGCCAAAAAGTGAGTCCAGCTTTTAGATATGCACCTCCTCCGTAACCAGCTTCTATCGATATACCCACAGGTATTTTGGGGTAGAATTGAAGTCCGTAGCCAAATCGATAATCGACTAGTTTATTTTTCTCAGTTGCAAAATAATCAAAGGCAATTTGGTCAGTTCTCTGCAAATTGACTCCTATTTGAGAAGTAATATACCCTATCCATTGTTTTTTGACCAACGTCATTACGTTAATGCTTCCCAAAATCCGATGGCTTCTACGTTCAGTGCTGCGCAACTCATAAACGTCAGTGTAATTATAACTGATGCTACTTTTGCTGTATGAATAATCAATGCCCAATCCAATAATCCTGAAAGGGAAAAATTGACCGGGCGCTACCCAATATTCTCCGCGAAGACCAAAAGTTCCCAAAGAATTTAATGTGTATGAAGAAGTAGAGGTTGATTCCCTCTTTAATTGATATAAATCTGTACTCGGATAGCCATAGTAGGGAGTTAAACTCACTACTTTTCCTCTTCCTGGACATATTTTGCAAAGATCAAAACTTTTAGCAACGGTTAAATCCCGAACACTTGATTTTCCGGCGACTTTGTGAAAACAATAGCAACTTGTTAAGGTTGAAATTAAAATTACGGTTATAATGTAATTACTGATTTTCGCAATAGTCATACTTAGTGAAACGAAAAATGTATGGAATTTATTACACCTTCCCCAAAACCTCTTCAATTACTTGACAGGTTCATCCTTGGTATCGTCTTTTTTTGTTACTTGTGTCAAAACCTCACTGATTTCTGCCTCTGTAGCCTTGTGAGCATAAAAGAAAACATCATTGACATTACCGAATTTATTATAATATTTGATGATGTAGTTAGTTCCAGATAGTTGTTCAACATCAAAACTCATGACTTGCCCAATATTATAGCCTTTTCCTCTTGTAAAGAAGCTGATAACCTTCTTGCCAGATTCATTTTGATATACTTTTAAACCACCCATTTCTCCATAGTGAGAATGACTTCTACTGAAGGATGCTAAAAGTAAAACATCTTCTTTGTCGATATTTAAAAATTGGATGTGTCTCCGCTTAGAAGTTATCCAAGGAATTTTTTCTCTCGGATAGTACGCTGAATCCAGTATATACAATGCGTGATATTTTTCGATTGTAAGAGAATAGTTAATGTTAGACTCAGTTTGAGAGAAAGATACATTTACCAAAAGAAATAGTGAAGCAAAAAGAATTGCTTTCATAATTATCGTATTAAAATTTTACCTGAATAATTAATTCGTTCACCCTCTACGGAGTAAAGAATCATTTGATTGCCAACTTTTAAATCGTAGCTTTTCAGCACAGAATTAGACTGAATTTTATCAGAGAAAAGAATTTTGCCATCTACAGAATAGAAAGTAACTTCAACATCTTCTTCTAGGTCTGCAAATTTAAAATTAACTTCTCCACTACTTGGATTTGGATAAACAGAAATAGTGGTATTAACACCTTCTATCTTTTCTGTGTTTAAAAAACCTGAAGCATCAATCTCTAATATCCACGCATCGTAACCTCCGTTAGTTGGTACTGTCTTAACACCTGAAACAGGGCTTTCTGACCCCCCCGACAAGTAAAAAACGCCGTTTGTGATGGTAGAAGAGGATACAGATAACAAATCATCTAATGACCCTCCGTATGTTTCTTGCGCAATAATAACTCCCGACGTATCTATAATAAGAACCCAAAAATCTCGATTGCCATATTTAGGTGAAGTTTTATTACCATTGATATTTGTCTCCGACGTACCTGTGATTAGTAAACGATTATTGGATAATCGATATACATTACCACCATTATCATCTACATTACCACCATAGGTTCTGTCCCAGATTATATTGAAATTAGTGTCCATTTTTATTAGCCAATAGTCTGGACGCTCAAAGGCATCAAAACTGCCAAAATAAGGCGCCGTTTTGTTGCCCGAAATGGGAGAACTAGAAGATGTCATAAGGTAATAATAGCCATCGATGTAAGCAACATTTCCCCAATTATAAAAATCGAGTGCTGTTCCACCTATACAAATATTATTTATGACTGATAAATTCAAGTCAGTTTCTACGAGCCAAACATCTGTTAATCCATATCCGTTATCAGTTTTGTCCCCACTAACACCTTGGTTTGCTTCTCCTACAATTAAAATAGTATTATTTGGCGTTAGCATTAGTTGTCTAATGTTATCTGTTTGAGAACTACCAATCGTATTTTGATTAATTATTGTCCCATCGATAGTATTAACCTCAATAAGCCAGAAATCAGATAGGCCGATATTGGCTTCTGTTTTGTTACCAGTAATACCGGACGAAGACTGTGTACCAATTAATAAGTTAGAATTAGGTAACTCAATTATACTAGATAAACCACCTTCATTCCCATCCCCACCATATAAACTTTGCCATTGAATATTGCCGTTCAAATCAAGACATAAAAGCCAAATATCATTTGAACTGTTAAATGGGGCAATTGTTTTTTCTCCTGAGATGGTAGAATTAGAGCTTGAAACTATAAATAACTCATTATTTGCAACAACTGAAGCTCTATATACATCGGAATTATCTCCTCCAATAGTTTTATCCCATAAGATGGTATGATTTATGTCCATTTTAACAATCCATATATCATTGAAACCTCTTGAGTTTTCCGTTTTATCTCCGGATATATTCGAGTCAGAGTTACCAATTAAAAAATAATCAGTGCTACCAGGGATGTTAATTTTCACAAGTAAATCATCACCAGATCCTCCTATATTTTGTTGCCACAATATGGGAGGGTTTTGAGATAGTGAAAAAAAGGAAACAATTAGGGCGTATGTGAAAATAAGTGCTTTCATATTTAACGTATTAAAATTTTACCTGAATAATTAATTCGTTCACCCTCTACGGAGTAAAGAATCATTTGATTGCCAACTTTTAAATCGTAGCTTTTTAGCACAGAATTAGACTGAATTTTATCAGAGAAAAGTGTTTTGCCATCTACAGAATAGAAAGTAACTTCAACATCTTCTTCTAGGTCTGCAAATTTAAAATTAACTTCTCCACTACTTGGGTTTGGATAAACAGAAATAGTGGTATTGACACCTTCTATCTTTTCTGTGTTTAAAAAACCTGAAGCATCAATCTCCATGAGCCAAGCATCAAAGCCACCGTTGGTGGGAACTGACTTTACACCTGATATGGGGCTGTCGGATGCTCCTGAAAGGTAAAAAACACCATTGGTCAGTGTCGGCAATGCACCGATGTTGTCATTTAATGACCCTCCATAAGTTTCTTGTGCAATGATTACACCTGCCGTGTCAATAATTAAAAACCAAGTGTCTACTCCTCCATATTTGGGCGATGTCTTATTGCCATTGATATTGGTCTCAGAGTTCCCAGTTATTAATAAGCGATTGTTAGATAGTTGATAAACTCCACCGCCATTATCATCAACATTACCACCGTAAGTCCTGTCCCAAATAATGTTAAGGTTGGAGTCCATTTTCACAAGCCAATAGTCAGGACGATCAAAGGCATCGAAGCTTCCAAAATAAGGCGCTGTTTTGTTGCCCGAAATGGGAGAACTAGAAGATGTCATGAGGTAGTAAAAACCGTTAATTTCAAATATATTTCCTCCAAAATTTGATTCAGATCCTGTTCCTCCAAAACATTTATCGCTTAATACATTGAGATTCATGTCTAACTCAACGACCCATACATCAGCATAGCCAAAACCGTTGTCTGTTTTGTCAGCACTAACTCCTTGTTGGGCCATTCCTGTTACTAAAATCGTATTGTTAGGGCGGTACAGTATTTGTCTAAAATTTTCATTTTGTGTAGAGCCAATAGTTTTTTGATTAATTATACTACCATCTACGGAGGAAATTTCTACTATCCAAAAATCAGCCAATCCAATATTTACTTCTGTTTTGTTTCCAGAGATACCCGAAGATGAGTTGATACCAAACAGTAGATTACCATTGGGTAAGGCTATTATTTGCGCTAAATTATTTTCACCACTATCACCACCATACACTTCTTGCCATAATATGTTTCCGGATAAGTCTAAGCAAAGCAGCCATGCGTCTACAGAGTTATTAATTGCTGCGATTGTTTTTTCACCAGAAATACTTGATGCTGAAGCTGCTAATAAGTACAAAGAATCATTTTGAATAAAAGCGGTACGAAAGAAGTCATTTTGGTCCCCTCCAATGGTTCTATCCCATAAGATGGTATGATTTATGTCCATTTTAACAATCCATATATCACTGAAACCTCTTGAGTTTTCCGTTTTATCTCCGGATATATTCGAGTCAGAGTTACCAATTAAAAAATAATCAGTGCTACCAGGTATATCTAATTTACTTAACCAATCACTGCCAGAGCCACCAATGTTTTGTTGCCACAGAATGGGTGGGTTTTGAGATAGTGAAATATTGGCAAGAAAAAAACTAAATAGTAAAACAAGAAATTTCATGATATATGGATTTAAATTTTATAATTAATTCATTTTCAATGCAGTCTCTTGCAAAATAGAACCGTCATCGAAAGTCAAAGTAATTCTCAATTGATTTTGAGGCAAATTAGAAGCATTAATTACAACTTCTCTATCTTTGTCTATAGAGCAGGATAATGTTGTGTTTTCATCATGAAAAGTTTGTCCATCAAGACTCCTTACTTTTATGTTCACATTCATGTTTTTTTCTGAATTGATTTTAAATTTCAATAAATTATTTTCCACAACTGTTGGTGTTAAAGTAAGTTGAACAAGTTCTCTATCTTCTTTTATAATGAGATTTGAATTTTGTTCAAAGATAATTGGGAATGCCTTACCTGCTGAGAAAAAGATTATCTCATAAAGTCCATCTTTTAATTGGCCTACTTTTTTTGGTGTTTCTTCTCCAGTATAACCAATTATCGATTTTTTATTAGCCGTTAGGTATTTTATTTCATATCCCACAATTACTCCTCCATAAGGATCCCCAGTCCCGGCAGTACTGCACCCAGAAGTTTCGTCTGGAATCCCCAAACATGTAAGATAATCACAAATAGAAGAGCTTCCTGAAAGGCAAGGAGATACAGCGATTTCTTCAAATATTTCATCTCCTCCTCCCACATCTCCTATGACGTCACATTCCAACTGTGTGGGTATATCAGCTGCAAAAGGCTCTACAGAGGCTGGAACTTGCAACCAAGACGACTGGTCAACATTGGTATTATAGTACGACATCCATGTGCCGCCTGACTGGACAACTAAATTGGGATCGCAATTAGTTGAAGTACTTGGGTTTCCAACGGCAACACTTGTTGCCATGTATGCAAATTGATCCATCTTTTTTTCAACGAGCCAACCTGAATTTATCACATTGTTTTGAGAATCTCTAAAAGGTCCTCCTGGGGTGTTGGGGGTCAGTAGGATGTGCTTGTAATTATAAAGTATTCCTGTTCCAGAAATGCCATCTGCAGTCCCTTCAGTCCAAGGGTGATTTATTAAATCTAAAGCATTGTATTGAGCATCTCCTATAGCTTGATAAAAAGGTACAGCTATGTCTGCAACATTATCATAATAATCTAAAGTAGAATTCAATCTCATTTGTGTATTACCAGGTGCGCTTTCGTAAATTCCTAGCTTCCATGCATAAGTTGAGCCATTGCATTTTTTTTCACATATTAAAGGAGCTGCTTCTGTTCCCTCAGGTGCATATAAGACTACTGGTCCCGTAGTTATTAAGGAACCATTTCCGTTATTGAAAGCAGATATTGAGTAATAGCCATTCTGACCATTGTAAACTGATTTGTCGAGCTTGACATAATTTTTGTCTGTACTTTTAACTGCAACACAGCTTAGATTACCTGCGGAATCTTTGGTGTACATGTTGACGACATATTTGGCACTTGGAACTTTGCTCCAGAGGATATAACCTCTCGATTCATAAGGTTTTAAAACCGAAGTTAACGGTTGGTTAGATGTTACTCCCCCCCCCCAATTTTGGGCGATGTAGAGGTTGCTGACTGCCATTGCGCAGGCAAATAAAATTGTTTTTCTCATAATGTATTAGTTTATAATTTAGACTCCTAAGCTAGTCAAAATAATTTGATGTGCCAAATTAATTAAGCCTTAATTTATTACACCTTCCCCAAAACCTCTTCAATTGCTTTTTCCAAACCACTCGAGTTTTTTCCACCTGCCGTAGCAAAGAATGCTTGACCTCCGCCACCTCCTTGGATGTGTTTAGAAACCTCTCGAATGATGTTTCCAGCGTTGATATTCTTTTCTTTGACCAAATTATCAGATGCTATGATGCTTAATGAGCATTTATCGCCTGTTTTGCCACCCAAAACACCAAAAAAGTTGTCGTATTCTCCTTTTAATTGAAAAAGAATGTCTTTGATAGAAGCTCCGTCCAATTCAACAATACTCGATAGAATGTGAATGCCATTTTCTTCCTTAATGGCAGTTTTTAACTCACTTTTAATGTTCTTCGCCTTCTCTTTTTGAAGTTGCTCCAGCTCTTTTTGAAATTGCGTATTTTTCGTTTGCAAATCGTTCACTGCTTTTACAATGTCTTTTGGATTCTTCAATGAAAGAGCAATCGTATCCAATGTCTCCGCTTTCTTTTTGTAGTAAGCTTCTGCTTTTTCTCCAGTGATTGCCTCGATTCTTCTCACGCCTGATGCAACTGCTGTTTCTTGTGTAATGATGAAGAGTCCAATTTCTCCGGATGCTTGCACGTGTGTTCCTCCGCAGAGTTCTACCGATTCTCCAAACTTAATGACACGAACGGTATCGCCGTATTTCTCTCCGAAAAGAGCCATTGCACCCATTTCTTTGGCAACTTCTATTGGTGTGTTTCTTTTTTCTTCCAAAGGAATGTTTGCTCGAATATTTGCAGAAATTTGTGCAGAAATTTGCGTTAATTCTTCATCGCTAACCTTAGAAAAGTGAGAAAAATCAAAACGCAAGTAATCTGCATTGACCAAAGACCCTTTTTGTTCTACATGCTCGCCGAGAACTGTTCTCAAAGCATGGTGCAAGAGGTGAGTTGCTGAGTGATTATTCGCCGATGCCATTCTTTTTGCAGAACTAACAACCGCTTTGAAATTTGCATTGACATTAGGCGGTAATTCCTTCATTAAATGAACGATGAGGTTGTTCTCTTTCTTCGTATCAAAGACCGAAGTTTTGACCTCATTATTCTCAATGTAACCAGTATCTCCAACTTGTCCACCGCCTTCTGCATAGAAAGGAGTGAGGTTAAAAACGACTTGGTAAAATTCTTTTTTCTTCTGCGAAACCTTTCTGTACTTGACAATTTTAACATTGGCTGTGAGGTTGTCGTAACCGACGAATTCTTCCACATTGTCGTCGATTAATTCTACCCAATCACCCGTTTCAATTGCCGTTGCAGAACGTGAACGATCTTTTTGCTCCTTCATATTCTCGGTAAAACCTTCCATATCAACGGAGAATCCACGTTCTCTCGCCATCAAGTCGGTTAAATCGATAGGAAATCCGAAAGTATCTAACAATTCGAAGGCAAATTTACCATCGACGGTTTTTTGCTCTCCTTGTAAAGAATTTAAGTGCTTTTCAAAGCGCTGAATACCGTTTCCGAGTGTTTTTAAGAAAGAATTTTCTTCTTCGATGATAACCTTATGAATCAGTTCTTTTTGCTGTTCTAATTCAGTGAATGGATTGCCCATAATTTCGACCAAAACCGTCGATAAATCAGCAAGAAAAGGTTCTTTTAAGTTCAATGTTTGGTATCCGTAACGAACCGCTCTACGCAAGATTCTTCGGATGACATAACCTGCACCTGTATTGGATGGAAGTTGTCCATCGGCAATGGAGAATGCAATCGCTCGAACGTGATCGGCAATAACGCGAAGGGCAATATCAACCTCTTCCGACTTGCCGTATTCTGCACCTGAAACCTTCTCCATGTGCTGAATTAATGTCTGAAAAAGGTCAGTGTCATAGTTCGATTTTTTTCCTTGCAAAGTCATGGCGAGCCGTTCTAGCCCCATTCCTGTGTCCACGTGTGTTTCTGGCAGTGGCTCTAAACTTCTGTCTGCTTTCCGATTGAATTGCATGAAAACGTTGTTCCAAATCTCAATGACGTGCGGATGATCTTGATTGACCAGAGACCTGCCATCTACCTTGTTTCTATCTTCGTCAGAACGCAAATCAACGTGAATTTCTGTACAAGGTCCACAAGGACCGATTTCGCCCATTTCCCAAAAATTGTCTTTTTTAGAGGCGAGAATTATTCTATCTTCTGCAATGTATTTCTTCCAAATGGTGATACTTTCGTCATCTTGCGGAACACCGTCTTTTTCATCGCCTTCAAAAACAGTAACGTAAAGTCGATTTTTGTCTATTTTGTAGACGTTGGTCAGTAAATCCCAAGCCCATTCAACAGCTTCTTCCTTAAAATAATCGCCAAACGACCAATTACCAAGCATTTCAAACATCGTGTGATGATAAGTGTCAACACCTACTTCTTCTAAATCGTTGTGTTTTCCTGAAACGCGCAAGCATTTTTGCGAATTAGCGACACGTCTATCTTTTGGTACGGTGTTACCAAGAAAGTAATCTTTAAATTGATTCATTCCAGCGTTGATAAACATCAAAGTAGGATCATCTTTCACAACCATAGGTGCGCTTGAAACAATTTTATGTCCTTTGGATTCAAAGTAATCGAAAAATGCTTGTCTAATTTCAGAAACTGTCATTCTGTAGTTGCTCTTGTTTATTAAGAACAAATTTAATTCTTAATTCTTAATTCTTAATTTTTAATTGAATTATTTCTTATAAACCACACTCGTCGGATACGCAAATTCTAATCCTTCTTCATTGAAACGTTTTAGAATTTCCATATTCATTTCAGATTGCGTAGTAAAAATGTCAGCTTCTTTTTTGATAAAATAAATATAGAGAATTCCCATAGAGAAATCACCCCAAGAATTGAATGATATTAAAATATTTTTATTCTCAACACTTTCATTTGTTTCTGCAATTTCTTTCAAAATTTTCATGGCAAGTTCCATTTTGTCAGGTGACGTTTCGTAGGTTAAACCAAGACTAATTTTAACCTTTCTGTTCGGTTCCATTGTCACATTCTCAACGGCATTATCACTGAATTGACCATTTGGAATGGTTACCAATCGCCCTTCTAAGGTTCTTAATCGGGTGCTTCTTACGCCAATTTCTTCGACTTCTCCATCCCATCCGTTGACCTTAATTCTGTCTTTCATTTTGAAAGGTTTGTCAAGAAAGACCATGATACCTCCAAAAATATTCTTAATGGTGTCTTGCGCTGCAAAAGCCATAGCTAATCCTCCAATCCCCAATCCTGCGATTAATGCTGCAACGTCAAACCCTGCATTATTAAGACCTACCACAATTCCAAGTATCCAAATTCCAGACTTTATAGCCTTTCGTATGATAGGTAACAATTGGTCATCTAAATCGCTGTCGGATTTTTCAACCATAGGTACGACGTATTCTTGAATGAGAGAGTCAATCACTCTCGCAAACAGCCATGTAATATTCAAAACAAGTAAAACAATAAATAAATGACTAAAGAAGGAATCCATAGATTCTCCAAACTCTAACCGATGTATTCCCCAGTAAAAACCAATGAGTCCTAGTCCATAAACAATTGGTTCTTCTAATTGGTCAACAAGAATGTCATCTAAACTGGTTTTTGTCTTTTTCGTAATCTTCTTTACAAATTTGCCGATTACCCAATAGACAATTTTAGCAATAATAATTGCACCAATAATAATTCCAAATGATATTGCCCAATCTTGAATTGTATTACCGTAAAATTTCTTTGATAGAAAATCGTTCATAGTTACTTTTTTTCACAAAGGTAATGAATGATTTAATTATTCAATGATTTAATGGAAGCTTACTTGTGGAAAACGTTAGTGTAAATAGTTGGTAGCTTTTGGTTTGGGATTCAGGAGAAAAATCAATTCTTCGACGTTATTCACTCCGTTTTTGTCAAAAAAGACTTTTTTGAAAGGGAAAAGTAATATTTTGAAGCGAAATTAAGCCAAAAGAGAATTGCCAAAAGCCAAAGGCAAAATACACTTGCGCAAAGAACATTAATTCCTAAAATCATTAATTCCTAAGCTACTTTTCATTAATTTTGCAACTTATAATTTTAGACTATGGAGACCCCAAAAACATACGAGCCACAGAAAGCAGAAGAGAAATGGTACGCAAATTGGATGAAAAAAGGATATTTTCATTCTGAACCAGATGAAAGAGAGGCATATACCATCGTTATTCCACCACCAAATGTGACGGGTGTTTTGCACATGGGGCATATGTTGAACAATACGATTCAAGATGTCTTGGTTAGACGTGCGAGAATGTTAGGCAAGAATGCTTGCTGGGTTCCTGGAACGGATCATGCATCTATCGCAACAGAAGCAAAGGTGGTTCAGAAATTACGTAAAGAAGGAATCAAAAAGTCAGATTTGACAAGAGATGAATTTCTTGCACACGCATTTGAATGGAAAGATAAGCACGGAGGAATCATTCTCGAGCAACTAAAGAAATTGGGAGCATCTTGCGATTGGGAAAGAACAAGTTTCACGATGGACGAAGAATATTCTGAATCTGTAATCGACGTTTTTATTGATTTATTCAACAAAGGAAAAATTTACCGAGGATTAAGAATGGTCAATTGGGATCCGGAAGCTTTAACGGCACTTTCTGATGAAGAAGTGCTGCATAAAGAGGTGAATTCCAAGCTTTTTCACGTTCGCTATAAGATTGCAGGAACAGATGACGATTGGTTGACAATTGCGACAACTCGTCCTGAAACTATTTTAGGAGATTCTGCGATTTGTGTAAATCCAAACGATGCTCGATATGCCAACTTGAAAGGAAAAAAAGCAATTGTTCCTATTTGCAACCGAGAAATTCCAATCATTTTTGATGATTATGTCGATATGGACTTCGGGACAGGTTGCTTAAAAGTAACACCTGCTCACGATACCAATGATTACGATTTAGGAAAGAAACATAATTTAGAAACCATTGATATTCTCAATGAGAACGGAACCATGAATGCGAATGCGCTTCACTACGAAGGACTAGATCGCTTTGATGCCAGAAAAGCCATCGAGAAGGAATTGGATGAGAAAGGATACTTGACAAAAACAGAAGATTACATCAATAAAGTAGGCTATTCTGAAAGAACTTCTGCTGTTATTGAACCTCGTCTTTCTTTGCAATGGTTCGTAGATATGAAAGATTTGTCTGGAAAAGCATTGGAGAATGTCATGAATGGAGATATTAAATTTCATCCTGAGAAATTTAAAAACACCTACCGCCACTGGATGGAAAACATCAAAGATTGGTGTATTTCTCGTCAATTGTGGTGGGGGCATCGCATTCCTGCTTGGTATTTTGGAAAAGGGGAGAATGATTTCGTAGTTGCCAAAACTTTGGCAGAAGCAATTACTTTAGCAACTGAAAAAGCAGAAAAAACGATCACTGAATCCGACTTGCATCAAGACGAAGACGTAATGGATACGTGGTTTTCTAGTTGGTTGTGGCCTATCTCTGTTTTTAACGGACTGACGCAACCTGAGAACGATGAAATTAAGTATTACTACCCGACTAATGACTTGGTGACTGCTCCAGAAATTATGTTTTTCTGGGTAGCAAGAATGATTATTGCGGGAAATGAATACATGGGAGAAATCCCTTTTAAAAACGTGTATTATACTGGTATTGTGAGGGATAAGCTCGGCAGAAAGATGTCGAAATCTTTGGGAAATTCACCTGATCCTATCGAGTTGATTAATAAATACGGTGCTGACGGCGTGCGTGTTGGAGTGCTTATTTCTTCTCCAGCAGGGAATGATTTACCTTTCGATAGTTCGCAATGTGAGCAAGGTCGAAACTTCACCAATAAGATTTGGAACGCTTACCGTTTGGTTGACACATGGACGGTTCAAGAAGATTTAGAGCAACCAGAATCGTCTATCAAAGCGATTGAATGGTTTGGAGCAAAATTCAACAAAGAATTAGCAAAAATCAACGAGCAATACGACCAATTTAAGATTTCTGAAGCTTTAATGACCTCTTACAAATTAGTTTGGGACGATTTTTGTTCTTGGTACTTAGAAATGATTAAGCCGGGTTATCAACACCCAATTGATGCGAAAACCTTGGAGGCAACGAAAACATTCTTCGAGCAATTGTTGAAAGTATTGCAACCATTTACACCTTTCATTGCGGAAGAATTGTGGCATTTAATCAGAGAAAGAGAAGAAGACATCATTGTTGCAGAATGGCCAACAGTTGCCTCTTATGATGAGTCAGTTTTGACTAAATTTGATTTAGCAAACGAGGTGATTACCAATATTCGCAACATCAGAAAGAAGAACAACATTGCCAATAAGATTAAGTTGGAGTTGTTCATCAAGAAAAATACGGACTTGAACCAAGACTTCGATGCTGTGATTAAGAAAATGGGAAATCTTTCTGTTTTAGAATACACAACGGAGAAGGTGAGTAACGCAAATTCTTTCATCGTGAATCAGAATGAATATTTTGTTCCTTTTGGTGATGCAATTGACGTTGAAGCGGAGAAAGCAAAAATGAAAGAAGAATTGGAATACACCAAAAAATTCTTAAAAAGCGTTCAAAAGAAGTTATCTAACGAACGCTTTGTTGCTGGAGCGCCAGAGCAGGTTGTTGCGGTAGAGAAAAAGAAAGAAGCAGATGCTTTGGGTAAGATTGCGATTTTGGAAGAGAAGATAGCGGAGATGTAGATTGGAGTATTGGAGAATTGGAGCGTTAGAGCGTTAGAGTTTTCGACGCTTCGGCTATCTGCTCCGCTGGATTTGTAATCCTGCGGCAAGAATAAAACAAATTTGCATGATTATTGATAAGTATATTTCAATGAGATTATCATTCATAGTATTCTTCTTTGTTAGCAATTCCCTTTTTTCGCAAGAGATAGTAGATTATGCGTTGTCTCCATGTGATATCAATTCAAGGGTTCAGTTAATTCAACCTAGAATTGTTACGAGATATTTAAAGGGTGACACGTTGTTTCTTGCAATTGGTTTTAGAGAGAATTGTGGTTTTGATTTGAATCCTGGAGCTTCTTCTAAAAATGATACGCTGTCATTAGAATTAAGTCAGCCGAGACCAGCTGTTTTTGATTCTCTCGGGAATGAGGTTTATGAAGATGTAATAATTACAATGTGTGACTGTTGTTTTGAATTAGAATTATCACTAATTGGAATTAAGGATACTAATTTTGTGTTACTTGTTAACGGATTTGAATTCGTTCATCAAGATAAGTCACGCATTAAATTACCAGATGAATATGTATTTGATAAATCAAAACCAATAAATCAAGGAAATAAAGACGGTTTAAGAGTTGGATTATGGAGAACTTATTTTGAAGGAACAAAAAAGGTGCGCACAGAAACTTATTTTGATGAAGAATGGAAAGATCCTATAAGAAGATGGGTGAAAGTGTATAATCGAAAAGGGGAGTTAATAAGTGTAAGATTTAGGACGCATCCTCAAGGAATCATGATTGATCTTGGGGTTGAAGAATATTATAGGATCCTTAAAGAATGATGAGTTTCCTCAAGAATTAATTTTCTCTCACTCAATTGAAATCAAATTAATTCCTTATCTTTGAGTGTAATGCAAGAACTAGTACAGCAACATATCGAAGAAATAATGCAACTGTGTCAAAAATATGACGTAGCAACTTTGCATGTCTTTGGTTCTGTTACTACAGATAGTTTTAATGCTTCTAGTGATGTTGATGTGTTGATTTCATTCAAGGATATTTCATTTGAAAAATACACCGATAATTACTTTGATTTGCATCTTGCGCTAGAAAGTCTTTTGGGAAGAAAAGTAGATTTAATTACAGATAAGTCTCTTTCTAACCCATTTTTCATTAGCGAGATAGAAAAGACAAAGAAGTTGTTGTATGCAGCATAACATTAATAAATACCTCTATGATATTCTTTCTTCCATTAATTCAATTGATGAATTTCTGAACTATGAATTAAATTTTGAATTCTATCAATCAAATAAATTGGTTCGAAGAGCTGTAGAAAGAGAATTCGAAATAATAGGAGAAGCAGTTAATCGAATATTGAAGATAGATGAATCCATTGCTATTGATGATGCCAAAAGGATTGTAAGCTTAAGAAATTGGGTGATTCATTCTTATGATAATGTTGATAATGTAATAATTTGGGGGATAATCAATAAAGATTTACCTCTTTTGAGAAAGCAAGTAGAAAAGTTAATTAACTAATTCTGTTATAAATGCACCCTCACCAAAAATCCCTTCTAACATCCATCAATCTCGAAATCAAAGAGCAGAATAAACGTTATCAATTGGACGCGGGTGTTGGGTTGAAGCAGTTAAAACATGAAGGTCTGGCGTTGCATCCAATCAACGTCACGCGCAAGACTTTTGGCTATGCTGATTATCCCGAGATTACATTTAATTTGCCTTTCTATACAGACACTAACAACTTCAAGAGCAACAGTGCCATAGAATGTTTTATCGCTGGAGAGGACCCAATCAAAGGTGTTTTTATCGGAATGGAAGGTAAACGAGGTTCGTTTCGATTGTTTGCTCCTGAATTTCCAGATTGGATTGAGGACAAAGGTGTCGGAATTAAACTGGCTCCAGATCAATACACCAATCAATGTATGATTGACGCTGTGAAGAACATTGATGCCTCCCTAACAATTCAAAAACTCTTTGAAAATATTCACGGAGAATCTAAGTTTGGTGATTTGAGAACTTCATCAATTGAAGAATCTAAAAGTCAAGCTATCGAGCTGTCAAACAGTCAATTAAACACTAGTCAGATTAACTGTGTCAAAGGAATAATTGAAAATGAGTCATTGCTCATAGCTCATGGTCCTCCGGGGACAGGAAAAACGACAACCTTGATTGAAGGAGTCATTCAGCTCATCAAGCAAGGCAAGAAAGTGGTGGCAACTGCTCCAAGCAATGCTGCGGTTGATAATTTTGCAAAAGGGTTGATCGATGCGAAGGTTAAAATTCTTCGTGTTGGAAATTCATTGAAAGTAGATGACCTCATTTTTCAACATACGAGTGAAGGCAGAATGCAAAATGCCAAAGAACAAAAAGAAATTAAACGGTTAAAAATTCAAGCGGAAGAATTTCGAAGAATGGCATTGCAATACAAGCGTAGCTTTGGAAAGGCAGAAAGAGAACAACGTTCATTATTGTTTCGAGAAATGAAAAAAATTCGCAAAGAAATTCGCGCCATTCAAGCCTATTTTGAAGAAAAACTTCTTGCAGAAGCCGATGTGATATTAGGAACTCCTATCGGCTTGAAAAATTTCTTAACAGAGGATGCAGAGTTTGATGCATTAATCATGGACGAAGCAGGACAGTGCATCGAACCCTTAGCATGGATGTTATTTCCTTCTGCGAAATCGTGGGTTTTAGCGGGAGATCCGTATCAATTACCACCGACTGTTCTTTCTGATGAAGCAACCAAAAATGGATTCAATATTTCTATTCTAGAAAAGGCATTTGAGAATTGTGAAAACCTTTATTTTTTAGACACACAATACAGGATGCGGAAATCATTGGCTGATTTCTCGAGTAATTATTTTTACAAAGGAAAGCTAAAAACACCTGATAATCAAGATGATACCGATAGTCATTTGTTCTTCTTTGATACTGCAGGAACTGGTTTCGATGAGGCAACTGGAGAAAATGGTTCAAGTTTAACGAATCAAGGCGAATTGGATTTGGTGCAGAAAATCATTGAAGAATTTAAGTTGAAAGCAAAGGATATAGCCTTTATTTCACCGTATTCGGGCCAGGTTCAACTTGCAAAAGATGCATTGTTAAAGGACATTAGAATTAGTACCATTGATAGTTTTCAAGGACAAGAAAAAGAGGTCATAATTCTCTCATTGGTTCGTTCAAATGAGGATGCGATAATTGGTTTTCTAAAAGATTATCGGAGAATGAATGTTGCAATGACACGTGCCAAAGAGCAGTTATTTGTGATTGGAGATAGTGTAACCATTGGACAGGATAAATTCTACGCAGAATTTTTAACTTACGTTGAAAGAATTGGTGGGTATAAAAGTGCGTGGGAATTGTTAGGATAAAAAAGACTGAAAAAAAATGAGTAAATTAAAAATAGAGAATCTTTGGAACTGGTTTGTCAATAATGAAGATGAAATCATAGATATTATTGATAATGAGCTGGCTGCAGACTACATTGTAGAAAGCTTGGACAATCGAATCTTGGATTTTGGATTATTCTCTTGGGAAATTGCTCCCGGAAAATTAAAACCTTGGAGTTTGACAATTTCACCAAATGGAGACGCAGATTTATTGAAAATCAGTCGAGAAATAATGAACAATGCACCTCGACTATCGAATTGGGAGTTTCATTATTGCAAACAAGCAAAGGATTGGAACAGAACATTCGAAATATATGATGAGTTGATGAATGAGCATTCGGTGATTGCATCTAATTGGAAGTTTGTTGCGCTACCAAAAAAAGGAAATCAGGTTCAGTTAATCATTGAAGCGGACAATATTCTACACCTTGATGATGAGACACGTTTATCTGCTGGAGAATTGTTTGTACTCAATGAAATAGGAGAGAAGGCCAGAATTCAAAAAGTCGATTCAGTACATGTTTTTACTGAGTTGGAAGAAATGTACGAAGGACTAAAAATCAGTATTGATGAACTGAAAAAACATTTTTAAAAATCCTTCTTTTTCAGTTTGCTACTCATTCTCAGGATGGGCAAAACAATCCACATGCTTAATGCAGAAAGAGAAACGATTAATCCCATGTTTGTTCCGTAGAAACTTTGCAAGAATGCACCTGTGTATCCTAAAAGAGCAGAGGCATCAAGTTTTAATAGAATCAATATCCTCGATAAATCAATCGGGTTAAGCATGGTTGCAATCAAAGTGAATTTGTCTAATGGATAATCATTGTAGTGTATGAGAAGCCCCATGAATACTGCGTCGTAGATGACAGCAAAGGTTAACCACATCAAAATAGCATAACCAAATCCTTTGATTTTATTATTGATAGAAAGCGCAATATTGTAGGCAAGTGCAACGAAAATGAAATTTAAAAATGCACCAACCACAAGCAATAATGTGAAATCAAAAACGGCTGCAGACTTAAATAATCCATAAATCACAAATGGAATTCCAACCCCTAAAACCAGGCTCAAGGTGAGGGACAAAGAAATCCCAATGTATTGTCCCATGAATATCTTGCTACGTTTAATAGGTTGTGCAAGAAGAAGCTCTGTGAATTCTTTAGAACTGTAATAATACATAACGCCAAATATCGTCCCAATTAATGGTGTTAGAACAACGATGACATTCATCAAGGTAATGATTGCTTTGTCAATGTCGCTGTTCAAAAAGAAGAGTGAAAATGAAAGCATCAAATAGAAGATGAAATAAACGTAGCTCCATCTACTTCTCAATAAATCGTAGATGCTGTATTTTAAAATCTTTAACATAGTCGAGTTATTTTGAAGTTGCTGTTTGGTATTGCTTTTCAATAAGATTGGCAATGGCATGTTCTAAATTCTCTTGGTCTGTTTGCTTTTTTAGCGCATCGACACTTCCTTTAAAGTAAATCTTACCATCCAATAAGAAAACAATCTCATCGGCCATTTCATCAACAAAACTCATGATGTGTGTTGTGACAAGTATCGTTTTTCCTTTTGCTTTCTCTTTTGAGATTAACTCTTTCAAATGGATTAATGCAATGGGGTCAAGTCCTGTTGTTGGTTCATCGAGAATGATTAAATCACTATCAAACATGAATGTTAATACGAGATTAACTTTCTGTTTTGTCCCTCCCGAAAGGTTACCCAGTTTTTTATTCATAAATGGAGGCAATCCGAATAGATCTATCAATTCTTGTGAATTAGCCTTTTTAGGTCTCAAGTTTTTTACCATTTCAATGAGTTCTTTCACGGATAAGTTGGAAGGGAAGTTAGCAACTTGAGGTAAATAATTAAGATTGTTTCTGTATTTCCATTTCCTGAGAATATTTTCGCCGTCAATAGCAATCTCTCCCTTGTTTGGAATGATCATACCAAGAATAGATTTAATCAAGGTTGTTTTTCCAGAACCGTTCGGACCAAGGATAGCGAAAATACCGCCTTTACTAATGGTTAAGTTTAGCTCTTCTAAAACAGTCAGTTTCCCGAATTTTTTGTAGAGATTTTTTATTTCTATCATTCTTGAAAACTAATTTTATTGATTAATTGGTTTCATTATTGGTCTTGCATCTATCAAATTATCAGGTGTAAACACTGGAGACACTTTTTCTGAAAAATTTATGATATCTACGAATAAACTTCTCAGCAGCACCAAAGTTTCAGGAGTTTGATTTACAATGTAAGAGAATAGTTTAACAGGTCGATGCGGAACATCACCTATACCATCTTTGTCTATATCATATCCTGAATATTCACTCCAATAATTCGCCTCAAATTTATTATCATTGAGACGACTGTTGTATGATAAATCAAAAGCATTGTGTTGAAAATTATTGTATTCAAATAGGTTTGCATAGCAACCTCCTGTAAATTTTATCGCCCATCCGTTTCTGATGAAATGATTGTTAGAGTAGGTGATTCTATTGCAGCCATCAATGTTAATTCCTATTGTGTTTTGCTCAAAATAATTATCGGTTATTTCCGCATCATTAATTTCTTTTAGAAGCAGACCGTAAGAGGCCGCTCCCCAATTGAAATGAAATGTATTATGATGCATTTTTATAAATTTGGAGAACATAACAGCAACACCAGCACCATTTTGTTTGAATTCATTATGATGGTATTCGTTATTGTTTGAAAACATAAAATGTAAACCGTATCGAATGTTGTTTAAACTGGTATTATTAGAGATATGACTCTTATTCACAAACTCTAAGTAGATTCCATCACGCATGCCTGAAACAGTGTTTTTTTCAATCCTTATGTTCGCGCATTTCCAAAGATGGAAACCATTCCCTGAACTAGATTCACTTTTCGCAGTTCCTTTTATTTTGTTGCTTAGTAGAACTCCAAATTTACAGTCCTGCAAAATAATGGCAAAAAACACGTTAGAAAACGAGTTGGATTTAACTGTGAAATTTCTACTTTTTGAGATGAATATTGCAGCAATTTCTTTGGTGTAACTTACCCCTACATTTTTAAACAGAAATCCTGATATAAGAAAATTAGTTGCCTTAACAGCAAAAATACTTTCGGTTTTGTTCATTCCATCTATTGTTGGAGAACTTTCACCGATGATTTGAATCATTTTAGATACTTGAATGTTCGTTTCTTTGTAGTACCCTTTCTTTACTAAAATTTTATCTCCATCAGAAGCTAAAGAAACTGCTTTTTTTATCGTTTTTATTGAACAAGACTTGCAAACGACAATTGTTCTTGCATTCGCAGAAAATTGGATAGTAAGGAACACTAAAAATAAATATTTCATTATTCTTTCAGTTTGCTTTTTATTTCGTTCCAAGTGAACATTTCTCCGTCATTATCATCAATTATTTTTTGAGCATCCTCAGTTGAACTAAATGATGATAAATTTGCTCCCATTGGACTTTTGATTGCTTCACTTACAACAAAGTTTGCTTTTATGGCGTCAATTAAGTTTCCAGGATTCGTAAAATCAGAAACTAGAATGAATGCTAAGTCGTTTTCGTTGTCTTCGTCATTAATTTTCATGACTAAGCATTCAGCGGCATCAAAAAAATATGCTTTTCCTTTTTTCGTCACATATTCAGCCGCATGGCTTTTATCAACTACCGTCATATCGCAATGATGACAATGAACCTTTCCGAAATTTATAACTTGAGGCTCAACAGAACACGACTGCATAACTACAACTAGGAATAAACTAGTCAAAATCTTTATTATTTTCATTCTGTTTAAAATTGAAAAATAAGTGAGAATAAAGTTACGATTTTAATTTCTTCGCTTCTCGTTTGCCAACAAAGAACGCAATAAAAATTAACATACAACCAGAAAACATGAACCATGCTCCTTGCCTTGGGTAAGAATGTGCAGTGAAATTTAAAATGTCTTTAGACCCAATTAACGGAGGTTGAAACCCCATAATAGAACCATCTGGATTCGTAAATTTCATAATTGCATTAGGATCTAGATTGTGTCCATAGTCGTACTCCCAAAGATAGAAATCATAAATCCCTGCGGCTCCTAAAACACAAATTAATACAAACCAAACCATGTATAATTTGTACTTACCAATAAATCCAAATAAAACTCCAAGGCCTATCATAATACCTATTACTAAAGGAAAAACTTTAAATTCTGGAATTGTCTCTGGAATAAATTTCATACCAACATAATGATTCATTAAGTTGATGTTTTTAATATCAAATTCATGCATATCTGTAAATTTATTGATATGTATATTCATTCCTAATGGAATAGGGTACTGAGGCGCTTCTAGGGTTATGTTCCATAAAGGAAAAACAAATAGGCCTAATAGCAATAGAGACCCAATAATCATCAAAATTTTTGATTTTCTCATGCTGTTTAAATTATAGAAAAAAGCGAGTAACTATTACACAGTTACTCGCTTTTTAGGGATTATTTACTTATTAAAATTCCTCTTCGGTTCCAGGTACTTCATCATCCAATGTATAAGTAATTGGGACGCTAGATCCTTTTGGAGAGACACGAACATATCCTTGCATCTCTTGGTGAAGTGCAGAACAGAAATCTGTACAATAGAATGGCCAAACACCAACTTGTTTTGGGTTCCAAGTAAAAGTTGATGTTCTACCTGGCATGATTAACAGTTCAGAAGTATTAGCACCAATCATTGAAATTCCGTGAGGCACATCGTAATCTTGTTCTAGGTTAGTCACATGGAAAAACACCTTGTCACCAACTTTGACTCCTTCAATATTGTCAGGTGAAAAATGAGAACGAATCATAGACATATAAATGTGGACTTCATTTCCTTTTCGAACAACTTTTGTTTCTGCTTCACTTTTAACAGCATATGGATGTTTGTTATCAGCTAGTCTGTAAATTTTTGTTGTGTTGGCTTCAATTTTATCTGCTGCTATTCCAGCTGCATAATGAGGTTCACCAATGGTTGGGAAATCAAGAAGAAGTTCCATCTTTTCTCCAGAAATATCAAACAACTGTGCTGATTGACATACTTCTGGACCTGTAGGCAAGTATCTATCTTTCGTTATTTTATTCATTGCTACCATGTATTTATCATCTGGTGTTCTTGAGTTACCTCCTGGAATCATTAAGTGACCAACAGAATAATAAACAGGATGTCTGTCGATAATTTTCAAGTCTTTAATGTTCCACTTAACAACTTCTGATGAAATAAAGAAAGTAGTATATGCATTTCCTCTAGAATCAAACTCTGTATGGAGAGGTCCTAGTCCTGGTTGTGTTAACATTCCATAGTTTACAGCTTCGAATTGGATAATTGGAATGCCATATGCATCTCCATCAAAGGACTTGTTTTCAATGGCTTTAATCATTTTAGAAAATGAATGTATAGTCATTGCTGCAGCTAATTTTCCGCTTCCAACAATATATTCACCAGTAGGATCAACATCACATCCATGTGGTGATTTTGCAGTTGGTAAAAAGTAAAATGCTCCAGGGATTTCAGTTGGGTCAACAACTAATACTTCGTTCTCCCAAGTTGTAGTTGCCGTATGCGTATCGTCATCCCAGTTGTTGTGAGCATATTTCGCAGGTGTTTTTGTTCCTCCACCATTTGCAACGTACTCCTCAATTTTTTTCCAGTTTATTGCTGCAATAAAATCTTTGTCATTTTGAGAAGCATTGACTTCCATTAATGTGTGGGACTCTTCTGTATTATATGTAGTAAAGAAAAACCAATCGCTCGATGCACCTCTTCCTGGGTGGCATTTATCATAATCAAAACCAGGCATTTTAATTTGCCAAGCAATATCCATATGGCCAGTTTCCTGATCGATACTTAAAAACGAAAGAGCTCCCTTAAAATTTCCTTTCATTTCATTGATGGGCATATCTCGTTGAGGGAATGGAATTGCAAAACGTGTACCAGCTACAACATATTCTGAATTTTCAGTAACATAAGAAGAACTGTGATTACCTGCAGAATTAGGGATTTCAATAATCTCTTCCGTTTCGAACGTTTTTAGACTAATTCTTGCAATACGCGGCGTGTTGTTTTCATTGATAAAGACCCAACGCCCGTCTAATGTCCCTTCCGTTTGGGAGATGTCCGGATGATGTGAGTCTCCCCAAGGAATAAAACCATGAGAAGTCATTAACATTGGTTTAGTCTCTTCATTGTAGCCGTATCCTTTCTCAGGATCTTGAGAAAAAACAGGAATCACTCTAAAAAGACGACCTGATGGAAGTCCATAAACGGATAACTGTCCGCTAAAACCGCCAGAAATAAATGCGTAGTGAGAGTCATGCTCTCCTGGAGCAACGTAGACTTTTTCAGCAGCATTTCCTGAGAGTGCTCCTTTATTTGATCCGCTTGGTCCACCGCAAGATGCAAATAGAGCAATTATAGCAGAAGTTGCGAATATTGATTTGAATACTTTTTTCATGATATATATATTTAACTGTGTATTAATTTCTTGTTCTAATAAATTCGAAGATTGCTCTTGCTTCATCTTCTGTCAATTGTTGATTAGCCATTGGAGAGCTATACTCCTCTAATAGTGCTTTTGCAATTGGGTCCTCAACAACCATAACGTCAGGATTTAGAATCATGTTCATTATCCATTCAGGAGAACGTCTATCTGTAAGTCCTGCTAAAGCGGGGCCAATATACCTTTTCCCAAATTTATGGCATGCAGTACAATTTATTTTAAATAATTCTCTTCCAGTCATTGCAAGGGCGTCATCAATTTCACCAAGTTCTATACTTGATATTGGTCCGATTCCTTTATTGGTCATTTCGTCAGAAGTCTCAGAAGTCTTTTCTGGTATAACCTCATCTACATTCTCTTTTATTGTATCTTCTGCCTGTTGGCTTTCAATACTTTTTTCTCCACCACAACTCGTAAAAAACAGTGCGGTGATTGTTACTAATGATAGAATAATAATTTTCATGTTGTTTATTTTTAAATTAGCTGACTATTTCTCTGCTGGGACCAAAACGTCGTCGATGACATGGATCCAACCGTTACTTACTTTTACTGATTGAAGTATTTCTGTACCTCCCACAAAGATTTTACCGTCCTTGTTTTCAACTTCCAAGTATTCTCCAGATGCCATGTACAATTTACGCCCCTTTTTAGCTTCTTTTTTTAATTGTTTTATTGGGTAATTTGACGGTGCTACGTGGTTTACTAAAATTAAAGCCAATGTTGATTTATTCTCAGGCTTTAATAAATCATCAACTGTTCCTTCTGGTAACTTATCGAATGCTGTATTCAATGGTGCAAAAACAGTTAATGGTCCAGTATTGACCAATGCATCTTCCACACCTGCCGCTTTAACCGCTACTACTAATGTTGCAAAATCATCCATAGACATCGCTACTTGAAGAACATTTGCCTCTTCTCCCTCAACTGCAGCAACACCTGACTGACCATGTTGTTCGCGTGTTTCAGTTTTTACACTCGAGCTTGTACTTTCATCATTATTGGTTTCGTTTTCACTACACGATACTGCTCCAATTGTCAGTATTGCTCCTAGAAATAAATGTTTTACTTTCATAATACTTGTTTTTGTTTGGTACAAAGTTATACCAGTCGGTCAGTTAAAAATATGATACATATCATATTTAAACAAGATTATGATTACTTTTTTAGATTTACTCCATATAGCTGGAGTTTGAAAGAGGTTTATTTATTAATAATACCTTCAATCGTACTTCTAGAAACAAAATGATACCCATTTTTTGCTTTCTCAAAGGCTTGCTCTGCGAAGTCATGGTCTTGCTTATCTGAAGAGTCCATCAATAATTGGTAAACTCCTTCAATTAACCAACGGCGACCAATTTTTATGAGAAATTTTTCCATTTCATCTTGTTTGGCTCTGTATTTCGTTTTTGCAGACAATTTAAACCAATCAGATTTAACGATTGCATTGGCATTGGCGGAAAATTGAAATTGTTCGTCCAGTTTTGTCATAAAATCAGTCGAAATATTTGCATCTAGTGTTCTGATAAATGCCAACCATTCTTGCGTAATGAAATCATTGCGTTGAGCATCCTTAAAATCGGATGCAATAATGTCTTCGCTTGCATTTGCTCGTTTTGCCAAATCAATCATTCTGTCTAAGCGAGCAGACTCAACTGAGATATGCTTTTCTGGCATTCCAGGACTGTAAATCCAACCGTCAATGTCAAAATCGATGTCGTTTGGCGTCAAAAGTTTCTCTTTTAAGTCTTTTATGAAAACTTCAGTCGTAATTGACTCAAAAGCGTGATCTATAAAATATTGACTTAAAAAAGCATCCATTTTTTCTCTGCCAACAGCATGTTCTACATTTCTTAAAAAGAAAGCACCTTTTACATAAGCAATGTCCGTCATGCCTTCATCTGGATTTCTTTCTTTTAGTTGCAGTTTTAAGTGAGAATCCTCTGGAAAGTCACTTTTTTCAATGTCACTTAAAGAAGCCATTAAATCTTGATGCTCTATGGTGGCTAAAATGTCTGCGGTCTCTTTTCCGTAAATTTTCTCCATAATTCTATTCTCAAAATAGACAGTGAAACCTTCGTTGAGCCAAAAATCATCCCACGTAGCATTGGTTACTAAATTACCCGACCAAGAGTGTGCTAACTCATGTGCGATGACTGAAGTTGAACTTCTATCTCCTGCAAGAATTGTTGGGTTAGCAAAAGTAAGACGAGGATTCTCCATTCCGCCAAAAGGAAAGGAGTAGGGAAGCATCACGATATCGTATTGATCCCATAAATAGGGCCCGTATAATTCTTCGGCAGCCGCAATCATTTTTGGCAAGTCTTCAAATTCATAAGCGCAAGCATCTGCCAATTCTTTTTCAGAATAGATGCCGCAATTTTCTCCCAAAGCTATGTAAGTAAGATCTCCAACGGCCAAAGCTATTAAATAAGAAGGAATTTTTTGCTTCATTTCGAAGTGGTATTTACCTTCTTTATTTTTTTTAGTAGGATTATCAGCGCTCATTACTGCTAAAAGTTCACTTGGTACCGTAATATCAGCAGAATAGGTAATCCTGTTCATTGGAGAATCTTGCAACGGAATCCATGAGCGTGTTAAAATGGCTTGACCTTGTGTATATAAATAAGGATGCACTTTCCCCTCAGTTAACTCTGGAGAAAGCCAGTCCAATGCTTCAGCTTTGTCTGTTGTTTGATAATAGATATTGATGAATTCTGTTTCGGGTTCAATTTCAACAGTCAATGATTGACCAAGTAAGGGAGAATGCTCACCGAAAGTAAATTTTGCTTCTTTTTCATCCTCTTTTCCTGTTGTAATTTTTGAAATGGCTATGTTTTTGACGTCAAAAATGGCTTGATTTGTGGTGTGTGAGCTCATTTGGTGCCTTGCAACTCCGCTAATAATTTTTTCATCAAAATTGACATCTAATTCAAGGTGCAAGTGCTCGGTTCTGATTTCATTCGTATTAGAGTATGAATGAGCATCGACCGTTGTTACTTGAGGATCTACTTCAGAAGGCAATGCATCTTGACTTTCTTGATTACAAGATGCAAATATTAAGGCAATGCTTAAAAGGAGAGTTGAGAAATAGTTCATTTGGTATTTTTAGTTGTGCAAATATAATCAAACTAAAAGGATGCCAAAAAACGATTATACAAGTGGTGTGGTTGCATAGATAAATGGTGGTTTTCAGTCGATTAAGATTTTCTCCGCAAAGAGAGGAGTTGTTTTTTGCTCAATTAGCGAATTTATTCTTACATTCACGGACTTAAAAAAGTAAGATATGAGTGAGGAAGTAATTGCTAAATCAGAAGATACCTTATTTGGTCATCCAAAAGGATTGTACGTGTTGTTTTTGACTGAAATGTGGGAGCGATTTTCATATTATGGCATGCGCGCCATCTTAGTAATATATATGATGGCAACTTTTACGAATGAGAATGGTCCGGGCTTAGGCTGGACTGAAAAAGAATCTCTTCAGTTGTATGGTTGGTACGTTATGCTTGTATATGTCATTTCAATACCTGGCGGAATTTTAGCGGATAAACTATTAGGACAAAAGAAAACAGTAATGTTGGGAGCAAGTATTCTTGTTCTTGGACATGGTACACTTGCAATTGAAGAAACATGGGCGTTTTTTACAGGATTAGGCCTTATTATTTTGGGTGTTGGTTGTTTGAAGCCAAACATTTCTACAATGGTGGGTGGCCTCTACAAGCAAGGTGATATTCGAAGAGATAAGGGATTTAGTATTTTTTATATTGGTATTAACTTAGGTTCTCTTTTGGCTACAACATTTATTGGATTGGTCGTTGCAAAATGGGGTTGGCATGCTGGCTTTGGTATGGCTGGTATCGCAATGCTTTTGGGTCTTATTGTTTACATTGGTGGACAGAAATATTTGACAGAGGTAGGTAATAAACCAAAGAAAGAAGAGGGTAATAATGACGCGTCTTTGGTAGGTTTATATAGAGAGTTATTTAGGTCCCCATTACAACTAGGAATTGTTTTAGTCATGTTAGCATTATCGATTTATGCAGGTTTCACATTCGATGGAATAGATCATTGGGGCTATGGAGCTTTGTTTATTTTTATTTCTCTTGTGACAGGATTGATGATGATGATATATAAAACATTAGAGAGCACGATTTCAAAGGATAGATTTTTAGTTTTATTGCTATCTTTTTTAATAGTGATTGTGTTCTGGGGAGCATTTGAACAAGCAGGTGGCCTAATGAGTATTTATACAGAGGTTAAGACAGATAGAATACTCTTTGGGTATGAGATACCGACACCAATGTTTCAAGGTTTGAATGCTGGTTTTATTTTATTATTGGCTGTATGGGTTGCTAATATCTGGGCAAAAAGGAAGTTAAAAGGGAAAGAAGCTTCTGCTCTTTTTAAAATGGCTGTAGGAACAATCATCATGGGGATGGGATTTGTCTTTATGATTTTTGCAGTTAGAGATTATGATACTTATGGAAAATCTTCTATGATTTGGCTTATTTTGGCTTACTTGTTTCATACCATTGGTGAGTTGAGTTCTTCACCTGTTTCGTTGTCATTTATTACTAAATTGGCTCCGGTAAAATATGCTTCACTTATGATGGGGGTTTATTTTGCAGCAACAGGACTAGGAGGAAAAGTTGCCGGAATATTAGGAGAGAAATCTTCCGAATTTGGCGAGTATGCTATATTTTCGGGAATCACAATCTTCACAGTCATTTTCGGAATACTTGTAATTACATTGTTAAAACCCCTTAAGCGCTTAACTCATGGTGCTGAAGATGAAGGTGAAATTGATGATGAATTTCACGAAGCAGAAGGTTTTGAAATAATTGACCAACTAGACTAAATAAAACTTTAAACCAGAAAATAAAACAAATATGTCAAACCAGAATTCAGATATGTTTAATTCAAAAGTATTAGGGCATCCATCAGGATTGTTCGTACTGTTCTTCACAGAAATGTGGGAAAGATTCTCTTATTACGGAATGAGAGCGTTGTTAGTAATGTTTTTAACAGCCTCTTTAACTGACTCTGGATGGGGTTGGCCGAAAGATCAGGCCTATGTATTGTTTGGAACATATACAGCGTTAGTTTACTTATCCACTATGCTTGGAGGTTACTTCGCCGATAACGTTTGGGGATATCGAAAAGCTGTCGTTGTTGGTGCTTTATTGATGACTTTAGGACATGCAGCAATGGCTTTAGAAACAACATGGTCTATCTATTTAGGATTGACACTACTTGTTTTTGGCAGTGGTTTCTTTAAGCCAAATATGACATCTATTATTTCTCACATGTACAAAGACCATCAAGAGAAGAAAGATGGTGCATACACTATTTTTTATATGGGTGTGAACGCTGGTGCTTTTTTAGGGATTTTACTATGTGGTTATCTTGGAGAGAAAGTTGGATGGTCAATAGGTTTTGGTCTTGCAGGTATCTTCATGCTTTTTGGAATGATTCAATTTTGGTTATCTCAAAATATTTTTGGTGATATTGGTTTAAAGCCTGAGAAAGGATTGGATAGAATTCCTGTGTCTTCTGAAATTATTGATACTCCAGTCGCTGACTCTAAGAGTAATGAATCTGAAGAGAAAGATAGCTTGCCGTTTTCAATGTGGCAGAAAGTTTTGATCGGCTTTATGGTTGTGATGGGGTTGGTGTGGATACTAAATGACCCTGCTTCCAAAATTTACGGTTATAATGTTCTTAATTTTGAACTGTTTGGTTTAGATGGGACCTTAGTTACAATTTTATTAGCCTTAGGAATGTTTATTTTCTTATTGGTTTATCGATTAGCAAATTATGGAAGCATTACAAGAGACAAAATGATTGCCGTTACATTTTTTGCATTCCTGACAATTTTCTTTTGGGCAATTTTTGAACAAGCTCCATCCTCTTTGACAACATTTGCTCGTGATTTTACGGATAGATCATTAGAAGGTAGTTCAGCAATGATATATAAAGTAATTAATACCTTTATGACAATTATACCATTGGCTATAATAACATGGGTACTAGGTTTGCTGTTTAAGCAGACGTTTAAAAAATATGCTATGGCGAACTTAGTTCTTGGTTTTAGTTTTGTCATTATATGGGCAATAGCAATTTGGATGCTGGTCGTAGAGTTTCAAAGTGATGCAGTTGAAGTTCCAGCATCGTGGTTCGGAGTTTTAAATTCTCTGTTTATAATTGCCTTTGCTCCATTATTCTCTAAATGGTGGGAAAGTAAGTACAACCCCTCGGCAAATATGAAGTATGGAATTGGAATGGTATTATTAGGGATAGGAATGGCTTTTGTCGCTTTCGGTGCCGGTGGAATTGCTCCTGGAGCTCAAACCGCTTCCGTTAGCATGTTTTGGTTAGTAATGGTTTATCTTTTTCATACCTTGGGAGAGCTATGTATTTCACCAGTGGGACTTTCATATGTAAGTAAGTTAGTACCAGGTAAGATGATTGCTTTTATGTTCGGAATTTGGTATTTGGCCGTAGCCATTGGGATGAAAACAGCAGGTATTTTCGGAGAATCATCAGAAGCAATAGCTAAAGAAGATGGAATTAGCTATTTCTTTTGGATATTAACATTTGTAGCAGTTGGTTTAGGAGTATTCTCTGTTCTAATGACTCCACTAATTAAGAAATTAATGCACGGCGTTAAATAAACTGTTATGCATTATCATTATAAAAAACATCCGTTCTATCGGATGTTTTTTTATTTAAACTCAAGAACATGAAATCAATCTTCTTATTCATTCTAACTCTGATCACAGCATCGGCATTCTCCCAAAGCATCACCGTCCTCGATAGCAATGCCATCCAACAACTCAATCCTGATGATATCGAATACATCAACATTAGTGTTGAAGACGAGTTGATTCTCGAAAAAAAAGCTACAGTGCTTGTTGATATGAGTTTGCTCGATGTGCCGACAAAATTTGATTCTATTCAAGTTACCTTAACAAAAGAAAACAACAAACATTCTTTTCTTCTTTTAGAAGCAAAACCATTCTTGTTGGAGGATATAGACTCTTCGGTAACAGTTTCGATGATGATGTTTGCAGAAGGAGACACCTTGAAATTCAAATCGAGTAGTGAGCAAATCGCAACTTTTAAAGTCGATAGAAGAGAACGACCAACTTTTGTCTCTGACACCATTGTTTTTGGTATTCTAGCAGTAGTTTTGGCATTGATATTCTATACATCCAACCTAAAATCTGCTCGCTGGAAGAAGTTTTACATCTTCGTTCCTGCCTTGTTACTTTGCTATTTAATTCCAGCAATTTTAGATTCTTTAGGGTTGATTTCCAAAGAATATTCATCACTTTACACAATGGCAAAGAATTACTTGCTTCCCGGGGCACTAATTTTAATGACCATTGGTATTGACTTTAAAGGAATTCTGAACCTTGGACCAAAAGCATTGATAATGTTTGGGACAGCAACTGTCGGAATCATCATCGGTGGACCATTGGCAATCTTAATATATTCTTACATCGACCCATCCGTGGTTGGTGGAATCGGCGACCAAGCAGCGTGGAGAGGTTTCGCTACATTGGCAGGCAGTTGGATTGGTGGTGGAGCAAATCAAGCAGCAATGCTCGAAACTTACGGGTACAACCAAGAATTCTACGGGAAAATGGTAACAGTTGATATCGTTGTAGCCAATCTTTGGATGGCATTCTTACTATGGGGAGCAGCACGAGCAGAAAAATTCGATAAATGGCTAAAAGCAGATACTTCTTCCATTGAGCGATTGAAAGTGAGAATGGGAGAATACCAAGATTCAATTGCGAAAGTTCCGACCTTAACAGACTACCTCGTTTTAGCTGGAATTACCTTTGGATTGGTTGCGTTTTCTCACTATGCAGGAAAAGGAATGGCAGGTGTAATGTCCAGTTGGTTAGGTGATGAGTCTCCCTTTGCAAACTCCTTCTTCTGGCTCGTAGTCTTGGCTACAACGGGTGGATTGATTCTCTCTGCAACCAAAATACGAAAATACGAAGGAGTTGGAGCATCCAAAATTGGCTCTGTTTTTATCTACATTTTAGTCGCTACAATTGGCATGAAAATGGAATTGGAAAAAGCGGTAGAAGAACCCCAGTTAATTTTAGTTGGAATTATTTGGATGCTTATTCACGTTACTATTCTTTTCATTGTCGCAAAATTAATAAAAGCACCCTTTTTCTTTGTGGCAGTTGGTTCAAAGGCAAACATTGGAGGAGCAGCTTCAGCGCCAATTGTTGCGGCAGCTTTTCATCCTTCGCTAGCAAGTGTTGGAGCAATTTTAGCCGTTCTTGGTTATGCCCTCGGAACCTACGGAGCAATTGCAGCAGCAGAAATGATGGCTTGGGTTGCGCCAATTTAATATTCAGAAAACATGTCCAACGAAGAAACCAAAAATATTAAATCAAGACTGCACCATCGAAATAGGAACCGAGAACGCTATGATTTAGAGGCGTTAACAACCTGCAAGCCAGAATTAAAACAATTCGTTGAGAAAAACATCCACGGAGTTGAAACGGTCGATTTTTCCAATCCAAAAGTGGTAAAATTGTTAAATCAGGCTTTGTTGCATCATTATTTCGGAATTGAAAATTGGGATTTTCCCGATGAGAATTTATGTCCTCCAATTCCAGGAAGGGCAGATTATTTGCATTACATCGCAGATTTATTAGCGGAGAATAATTTCGGTAAAATTCCAACAGGAGATAAGGTTACGTGCTTAGATATCGGAATGGGTGCAAATTGCATCTATCCGATAATTGGAGTTGTAGAATACGATTGGCGGTTCATTGCAACGGATATTGACCAAAAATCAATTGATTCAGCGAAGAATATCATCCAATCGAATGAAATTCTCACAAATAAGGTAGGTTGCAGACTTCAACAGCACAGCAATAACACTTTCAAAGGTATTCTTACCAAGAAAGATAAGATTGATGTGACGATTTGCAATCCTCCGTTTCATGCTTCTTCAGAAGATGCAAAACAAAGTTCTCACAGAAAGAGAAAGAATTTGTCAACTAAAAGTTCTGTTTCAAATTTTTCAGGTAAACACAAAGAACTCGTTTGTGAAGGAGGTGAACTTCAATTTATTCAGAATATGATTGGAGAAAGTGAAACATTTGCTAAAAATTGCCTTTGGTTCACAACATTAGTCTCGAAGCAATCAAACGTGAAAACCATTTGCACCACATTGGACAAAGCCGGAGCAACCGAAGTTAAAATTATACCAATGGGTACTGGGAATAAAAGCACCCGTATAATTGCTTGGTCGTTTTTGAATCGCGCGGAAGAGGATGAGTGGCGTGAGAAGTGGGGTGATAAGTGAAGAATGAACATTTCGATAAACTCAATGCGAGAAATGAAGAATTGGGTCTCGCTTCGAGGAGGACGTTTTTCTTTCGAAATTTGTCGAGCAGTCGAACAGCGAAGCGGTCAAATAGTCGAATAGTTAATAATCCAACAACGCCAGCGAATCCAAAGCTCTAAAACTCCAACACTCTAAAACTCGAAAGCTCCAGATTCACTATCAATCATCGTCACCCACTGCTTCATCTTCTTCTGAATCACTCTAAAATGATGCTTATCTTCTTCTGTAACAAAAGTGATTGCTTCACCTGGATTCTCTGCACGACCTGTTCTTCCAATTCTGTGAATGAAATCTTTTGGAGAACGAGGTAACTCATAATTGACCACAAAAGGCAAGAATTCAATGTCAATTCCTCTTGCTAACAGGTCAGTAGTAACAAGAACAGTGAGTTTATTGTTCTTAAAAAGCGTCAGTGATTCTTGACGAGAACCTTGACTTTTTTTGCTGTGAATAGCGCGTGAATTGATTCCGTTTTTTCTCAATTTAATCGTCAATTGGTCTGCTTGATAAATAGAGGATGTAAACACGAGAACTTGCTCCATCTTATTTTCTTTAATCAAATGACGCAAGAGAGGTCCTTTTTTCTCTTTGCTCACAAAATACCCTGTCTGAGTAATCAGGGAAACACTTGTATTGAGAGGGGTCGAAGTATCCTCTTCCTTTTCTTCAATAACAATCTTCTCCGTTTCAAGAATCGAAGGAACGTCTTGCATTATTCTTTCTAAATCTTTAACATCAGAATTTAAAGTAGCTGAAAACAGTAAATTTTGACGTTTTTTAGGCAGAAGTCGAAGAATTTCATCCAATTCTTTGCGAAAACCGAGGTTCAATAATTTATCTGCCTCATCCATCACAAATGTCGAAACTTTAGAAAGATTTACAGCATTAGAACGTGTCAATTCCAACAAACGACCCGGAGTTGCAACCAGCACGTTCACATTTCTCATTCGCTTCATTTGTGGATTGATAGCAACACCTCCAAACACTGCGAGTGATTTCGCAGGAAAGGGTAAACCTTTGCTAAATTCATAGAAAACTTCTTGCACTTGCACCGCTAATTCACGCGTTGGAACGACGACCAAGACATTTGTAAAACGATTTTTAGTCTTTACATTCTCTAATAGCGTAAGAATAGGAAGCACATAACTTGCTGTTTTTCCAGAACCTGTCTTGGCAATTCCGAGCACATCCTCCTTAGCTAAAATTTTTGGAATGACTTCTAATTGAATAGGATAAGGCTTTTCATAACCTTGCTCTTCTATATTTTGAAGAAGTTGCGGAAATAATTTTAAAGATTCAAAGCTCATGATTCACACTATTTTTAATAATTACAGAAGAATTAGGCTTCAACTCCTTGCAAACTAACGAGGTTAGAATAAACGCCTTTTTTCGCAATCAATTCATCGTGTTTACCTGTCTCAATGATTTCTCCTTTCTCCAAAACAAAGATTCTATCTGCATTTTTAATGGTAGAAAGTCGGTGAGCAATGACAAAGGACGTTCTTCCTTGCATCAAGGTATTCAAAGCTTCTTGCACCAATCTTTCTGATTCAGAATCCAATGCAGAAGTAGCCTCGTCTAAAATTAAAATTTTAGGGTCCTTTAAAATGGCTCTTGCAATCGCGACACGTTGTTTTTGACCTCCAGAAAGTTGAATTCCTCTGTCGCCAACTTCAGTTTCCATGCCGTCGGGGAAAGAGTTAATGAATTCCAGTGCATTTGCTTTTTCTGCGGCCGTTTGAACTTCTTCATTACTTGCATCGGTGTTTCCAAAGAGAATATTCTCTTTAATCGTCCCTGCAAAAAGAATAACCTCTTGCGGAACAATGGCAATGTGCGAGCGCAAATGATTGGTGTCAATATTTTTTACATTCTCCCCGTTGAACAGAATTTCTCCGTCAGTTATTGGGTAATAATTGAGCAGGAGGGAAGCAATTGTCGATTTTCCAGCGCCAGAAGAACCAACAAGCGCAATGGTTTGATTTTCTTCCACGTCAAATTGAATGTTTTTAAGAACCGGAACATCTTCACGTTGAGGATAACTAAAACTTACGGAAGAAAAGGCAACCTTCCCAGTGATAGTTGGCTTTTTAGTTCCTGTGTGCGTTTCTTTCTCGCTATCTGTTTCAATGATGTTCATTAAATTTTCCGTTGCTCCAATTGCTTTCTGAATATTTGCATACATGTCTGGTAGCGATCCGAAAGATGCTCCCATCATTACGGTAAACATCACAAAAGAGAAGAAATCGCCGCGTGCCAATTCAGGATTTGGACCTTGCGTCATTAACAATCCTTGCCAAATAATGAAAACAATGGCACTGAACATGGTGAAAATCACAAAAGAGATAAAAACACCTCTCCAAAGACCACTTTTCACTTGTAAATTTCTAATCGACTGCACAATTTTCTTGTATTTAGAAAGCATGAATTGCTCGTTGGTAAAAGACTTTACGTTGGAAATCCCCATCAGTGATTCTTCAATAACAACATTTGATTTAGCGGCTTCGTCTTGTGCATTCTTCGATAATTTCTTAATAAACTTCCCGAAAACAATAGCAATAACGATAATCACTGGCAGTGTTGCGAGCATTATCATTGCCAATTTGAAAGAAATAAATGCTAAGAAGGCAACTCCTCCAATGATGATAACGAATTGTCGAAAAAATTCTGCAATTGTTGTTTGGAGCGTAGATTGAATTTGCGTGATATCAGAAGCAATGCGACTGGTCAATTCTCCCACCTTATTCTGATTAAAAAAATCCATTGGCATATAAATCAATCGACTAAATGCATCTTTTCGGATATCTCGGAGTGTGTTTTCGGTAACATTGGTGAAAAGTACGACTCGGAAGAATGAAAAAACGGACTGCAAAGCAAAAATAATGAACAGTGCCAAGGCAAATTTATTGACATTGTTGATATTCATTTTCTCAAAGAGACCGGACATGGAGCTTTCTCCTCCTGAATCTCCACCAAGCAATTGCCCCAAAAGAAGAGGGAATAGCAAGCCTATTAAGCTTGAAAGCACTAAGAATACCCAGCCAATAGCAAAGATTCCACGATAAGGTCGCATGTAGGTGAAAATTCTTTTCGCTTTTTGTATGCTTTCTTTGGAAAGCTTGATGCGTTTTTCTTTTTTCTTTTTTGGTTTGAGCATTTTAAAGTATTAGTTTTGTGTTGCAAAATTAAAACAATAAGGTAAAAGAAATCTTTTTTAGATAATTTTATCAAAACCTTTTGGAGAAAGGAAAATATCATTACCTTTGCAGTCCAAAAAATTGACAACTAGATAAAGAATATATCATGAGCAAGAGAACGTTTCAACCATCAGTAAGAAAAAGAAGAAACAAGCACGGTTTCCGTAGTCGTATGGCTAGTAAGAACGGAAGACGAGTATTAGCGGCACGTCGTCGCAAAGGAAGAAAGAAAATTTCTGTTTCTGACGAGGGAATGCACAAGCGTTAATCTCTTCTTAATCGAATTGAGCCGGTATCTGATAGATGCCGGCTTTTTTTGTGGGGAATCTAGTACGGGTCGGTCGCGACCGACCCGTACTAGATTCATTCTTTTTGAAATATTCCACAAAAAAAAGCGAACACCACAAGGCATTCGCTTTATCATTCTACTTCAATGATTTTCTATATTTCTCCAGCAACTGCTTCTGACACATTAATGATATGATCACCCACTTTCTCAAAAGAAGCAAACACATTGCTGTAAATCAATGCACTGTTCATATTGAACTCTTCTGTTTCAATGTTCTTCAAATGTTTTCTTCTCAATTCATCTCTTAAAGCATTGATTTCTCTTTCTTTTTCGTTGGCTTTATCCATAGAAATACTGCCGTATTCTGCTTGAAGATTGTCATTCATAATTTCAAATGCTTCTTCAGTAATGACAATCATTTTGTTGACACCTTCTCTTTGTTCTGGAGTAAAGTAGCTTTTATCGCTGTCTTTTTTCTCCAGAACCTTACTTATCTGGTAGAAAATATCACCAATTCTTTCTAAATCCGTTGTGATATTCAACATACTTCTCATTTGAATAGATGCTTCTGTACTCATTTCCAAACGAGCAGTCTGTCCGAGGTAATCAGCAATTTCAACTTCAACCCTGTCAGTAATTTCTTCGTATTTCTCTAACTTAGTAAGCATTTTGTACTTTTCTTTCTTTTCGGAAGAATTGACATAGGTTTTCACGAAGGAATTCATTCTAGAAGTTGTTTTTCCAAATTTAGCAACTTCTTTCTTCGCTTCTAGGATGCAAAGCTCAGCCGTAGAGCCTAACGGACCATCAATAAAGTCAAGTTTAAATTCTTCGTCAGATTCTCCTTTAGACTTAACCATTCTTTCTGCAAGTCGAACCAACTGAGGTACAAACCAGATGAGTAACAACACGTTCAAGGTGTTGAAAACGGTATGGAATAAAACGATGGTTGTTCCGGCGACTGCAATTCCAGCTTCAGTTGTTGCATACGGATCTCCTTCTACGAAATAAGACAGGCCTTTTAAGAAAAATGGAAACATAAGTAACATCCAAGTAACACCAATTAGATTAAACATGGAATGTATTCTTGCAGAACGTTTTGCATGCACATTGGCAACCATTGATGCAATTTCTGCAGTGATAGTAGTTCCGATATTCTCTCCGAGTATCATTGCTGCTGCAACTTCAAAAGGGATAGTTCCCGAAGAGACCATAGCCAATGTCAATGCCATTGCTGCGGAAGAAGATTGAATAACGATTGTTACCAATGCTCCTAATAGAACAAACATCACTGGTCCATACCATACGTGTTTAAATTCGGTAAAAAATTGAACAATTGATGAATCTGCATCCAAGCCAGGGACAGCACTTTTTAGAGCGCCCAAGCCAAGGAAAAGGATACAGAATCCAAAAATAGCGCTTGCCCACGCTCTTGCTTTGCCTTTCTGAATGAACAATAAAGGAGATGCCAAGGCAATTATCATATAGGCATAACTTGAAATACTCACTTTAAAACCGAGGATAAGAATAAGCCAACCTGTAATGGTTGTACCGATATTGGCTCCCATCATCACTCCAGCAGATTGGCGCAGAGTCATTAAACCGGCATTTACAAAACTCACCGTCATTACTGTCGTCACAGAAGACGATTGAACAATGGAAGTAATTCCAAACCCAGTTAAAACTCCTTTAACTCGATTAGAAGTAATAGAACCGAGCATTGATCTTAGTTTGTTACCTGCAGCTTGTTGCAAACCTTCACTCATCACCTTCATTCCGTATATAAAGAACCCTAAAGAACCAATTAAGATAAGTAGTTTTGCAATTCCCCAGCCTCTTTCGGTTTTCGCTTTTGCACTTTCCGACCAAACCATCTTTGATTTATCTTCTTTAACATCTTCAATTTTTCCTTCTTTAGCAATACCAACTTTAAAGTAATAAGTGTCGTGTCCGTTTAGGTTTTCAAATTTGTAAGAATTTTGGTCAATACTTAATGGTTCAGTAAACATCCATTCGCCGCCTTCGTAACCTGCTTTTGATCTCTTTTTTCCAATTTTGGTATTGTAAGTAATGATAACCTCAGCTCCTTGTTCTAATAAATGCTCATAAGCTTCATGAGAGATGCTCCAAGTTAATTTTGCGCTTTCCTCTCCAGCTTTTACATGAACGTTTTGTATCATGTCTGAAGTGTACTCAAATGCTAAATTTTCAGTAGTTGTACTATCTGTGGTTGCAAATGCAGCCGTTGAGATTAGCAGTTGCAGGGCGAATAAAAATTGAATTCCTTTTGTCATTAGTATTATAGTTTTTAAAATAATGTTTGGTACAAATGTAGAACAAGCAATTCATCCAGTTCAATTTCCAATGTTATGCTAATGTTAACTTTTTCTCTCAGTATTAAGAATAGGTTAATTTGATGTTGCCTGTCTGTTTTGTGTTCATATTACATCGATATTTGCGGAAACATTTTTACAAAAAAAAACTTTAAAATGAAAAAACTAAGCTTATTTATTCTATTAATGACTTCGCTGTCAGTATATTCTCAGACAAGACCAGATATTAAATTTGGAAAAGGAATTGTTAACGCCGTTGCAAAGGACAGTTCTTGGAGTGTTCTCTTTGGTGTAAGAACACAAACACTTTTCGTTGCCGATTGGAATGTGAATGATACATCTGGTTTCGGGCAGGCATCCAGTAACTTTTTAATCAGAAGAGCAAGATTTAAGTTCGGAGGTTTTGTATTCTCTCCAAAAATTAAATACAAAATGGAGTTTGGTTTGTCTAACAAAGACCTCGGAAAGGCAAGTGACAGAACTAATTTAGCACCACGTATGATTTTAGATGCGGTTGTAAAATGGAACTTTTATAAGAATTTCGTTCTTTGGGCAGGACAAACAAAATTGGCAGGTAACAGAGAACGAGTTGTTTCTTCTGCGAACCTTCAATTTGTTGATCGTTCTTTCTTAAATAAGGTATATAATATTGACCGTGATGCTGGTGTTCAACTACGTCATCATTTTAAAATAGGTTCGCAATTTGTTGTTCGAGAAATTTTTTCAATATCGATAGGAGAAGGAAGAAATTTGGTTCAAGACAACCTCGGAGGATATCAATATACTGGAAGAATTGAATTGTTGCCTTTCGGAAAGTTTGCAAGCAAAGGGGATTACATTAACGCAGCAATAAAGAGAGAAGAGAAGCCGAAATTGGCACTTGGATTCACGTATGATTACAATGATAGAGCAGTAAAAGACAGATCAAACATGGGGAAATACATGACTTATGACACCAACGGTGACGGCGAGATAGATGGTTACTTTGAATCTTCTACAACTACTCTTTTTGCAGATATGATGTTTAAATACAAAGGGATTTCTGTCATGGCAGAATATGCATTGAGAACAGCAGCAAAAGATACAATGCAAATTGTGAATGATGATTTATCCGTCACAACAGCAATGGTTCAAGTGGGGAGCGGTTTCAACGTGCAGCTTGGTTATATGTTTGAGAATAATTGGGAAGTTGCAGGTCGTTTTACGCAAATTGTTCCTGGTGGGTTGCTAAACAGAAGTCAATTCGAGCAATATACTTTTGGGATTTCTAAATACATTGTTGGTCATAAATTAAAAGTGCAAACAGATGTAAGTTGGTTAACAACAAATAATAGTTCAGATAACAACCTCATGTACAGGTTGCAATTTGAATTACATTTATAGACAAATAGTATATTCATAAAAAAGTACCCTGAGGCTCTCGAAGGGTACTTTTTTTGCATTTAATTTGCATCCAATTCATAATTTTCACTAACTTAATATAGCAAGCATCGATTTTGATGTTTCGTATAACCTATATTAAACCACTATCATGTTAGTAAAAACCTACGGTTCAGCCGTTTTTGGAATTGATGCCACCACCATTACCATCGAAGTTAATCTTGCCAACGGAATCAACTTTTTTCTAGTTGGATTGCCAGATTCTGCAGTCAAAGAAAGTCAGCAAAGAATAAAAGCAGCATTCACGAACAATAATTACAAATACCCTGGAAAGGAGATTACCATCAACATGGCTCCTGCGGATATTCGCAAAGAAGGTTCTGTTTTTGACCTGCCCATTGCGATTGGTATTCTTTCTGCAAGTGAACAGTTACCATCAGAGAAGCTTAAAGATTATGTAATTCTTGGAGAATTATCGCTAGATGGTCGTTTAAATGCACTTACGGGCGTTCTTCCTATTGCCATCAACGCAAAAAGGGAAGGTTTCAAAGGAATTATTCTGCCAGAAGCAAACGCACGAGAAGCGGCAATGGTTGAAGGCCTGGAGGTTCTTCCTGTCAATGAGCTTTCTGAAGTTGTAGAGTTCTTAAACGGAGAAAGAAAAATAGAACCATTGATTATTGATATTGAAGCAATTTTCAATCAGGCGCAAGAATCATTAGGCATAGATTTTAAGGATGTCAAAGGACAGCAAGCAATAAAACGTGCTTTTGAAATTGCAGCGTCTGGAGGTCACAATGTTATTCTCATCGGGCCACCCGGTGCTGGTAAATCAATGCTGGCAAAACGATTACCGACCATTTTACCACCGATGTCATTGGATGAATCGTTGGAATCAACTAAAATACACTCCATTGTCGGCAAAATTTCTGGAGAAAAAGGACTGATTACCGAGCGCCCGTTTCGGAAGCCACATCATACGATTTCAGATGTTGCACTCGTCGGAGGTGGAGGCTACCCACAACCTGGGGAGATATCACTGGCACATAACGGCGTTCTTTTCTTAGATGAATTGCCAGAATACAAGCGTACCGTTTTAGAGGTCATGAGACAACCGATGGAAGACCGAACAGTAACCATTTCTAGGGCAAAATTCACGGTAGATTACCCCGCAGGTTTCATGTTGATTGCTGCCATGAATCCTTGCCCTTGCGGTTATTACAATCACCCTGACAGAGAATGTACTTGTGGTCAAAACACTGTACAGAGATACCTCAACAAGGTTTCTGGTCCTTTGCTCGACAGAATTGATTTGCACGTAGAAGTTACTCCAGTTAATTACGATGATTTAGCGAATGATGTCCCCAAAGAAGGAAGTGCAGAGATTAGAGAGCGTGTTGTTGCTGCAAGAAAAATTCAAATTGCTAGATATCAAGAGTCTGGGATTCATTCTAACGCAGAAATGAGTAGCAAAGACATTCGAAAACATTGCCAATTAGATGCTACAAGTGCAGAATTATTGAAAAAAGCAATGAATAACCTCGGTTTTTCTGCAAGAGCCTACGATAGAATTTTAAAGGTAGCAAGAACGATAGCAGATTTAGAGAAGGTAGGAAATATTCTATCGAGTCATATCGGAGAGGCTATTCAGTATAGAAGTTTGGACAGGGATAATTGGGCTGGGTAAGGATTTATGAGTTAAATCATACTGATATTTGTACAGTTAATTGAAGTTTAAAAATAATTATACTCCTTTAATTCATTTATTAAGTGTATTTTAGGTGAAATAAATTATTTAAAACTTATGAAAAATAAAATTCTAAACCTTTTTGTCGTTTTGTTTATACTGTGTTTAAATTCCATTGCTCAGAAGCATGATTCGAAAATCCAAACTTATCTTAACAGTCACATCAGAGATTTAGGCGTTACTAAGTCAGACGTTAAAAATTGGAAAATATACAATGAGCATTTTGACAAAAGTTCAAACATCAATTATGTGTATTTGATACAAACACACAACGATATCGAAGTGTACAATGCTATTGCCAATTTCGCTATTACTGAAGATGGAATTGTATTAAGTGGAAATAGATTGGTTAACGATATTGAAGGTAAAGTTAACTCTAGAGAACCTTCTATTGATGGAGCTGAAGCTATCTCTGCTGCTTGTAAAGCACTCGACATTCAACAAAATTCTCTTTCGGAATTGATCAATACTGAAAATGGAATATCTCTTTTTAATAAAGGGTCAATATCGCAAGAAAACATTCCTGTTAAACTTGTATATGTTCCAGATGGTGATGTTGTTAAACTATCTTGGGATTTATCTATTTATGAGCTTTCTGGTAATCACTGGTGGAGTATTCGAATTGACGCTTTAACTGGGCAAGAAATTAATAGAGTAGACTGGGTCAGTACGTGTAAATTCGATAGTGATGGACATAGTCATACCTCAGTCACTTCTATATCAGATTTTAGAGAGGATGTTACTGTGGAAAGTTCGTTGATGCTTCCTGCTCCACCTCCAGCAACGAATTCATATCGTGTTTTTGCGATCCCAACAGAAAGCCCAAGTCATGGTCCAAGAACTCTAGTAGTAGGACCTTCTGATCCAGTAGCTTCTCCTTATGGGTGGCATAATATCAGCGGGCCAGCCGGGTCTGAATTTACTGTTACAACTGGAAATAATGTAAGAGCTACGGAAGATGAAAATGCGAATGGTGGGATTGGATATTGGCCAGATGCAGGAGCTCCTTTGATTTTTGACTATCCTCTTGATCAAAATCAAGCTGCTAATCAATACTGGGATGCATCTATTACGAACTTGTTCTACATGAACAATATTATGCATGATGTATGGTATCACTATGGTTTCGATGAGTTAAGTGGTAATTTTCAAGCAAACTCTTATGGGAATGGCGGTTTAAGCTCGGACCAAGTGTATGCTGAAGCGCAAGATGGTTCTGGAACAAACAACGCAAATTTCTCTTCTCCACCAGATGGGCAAAATCCGAGAATGCAAATGTTCTTATGGGATAGACCTGCAGATTTATTAACAATTAATTCACCAGCAAGTATAGCTGGACCGTATACAGCATTACCAGCAAATTTTGGTGCTCCTGTTCCTACGATACCGTTAATATCAGATCTTGTTCTTTACGATGATAATGTAGGTCCTGATTTTAATGACGCTTGTGAGTTACCTATAAACAGTGCTGCGATCAACGGAAAAATTTGTGTTATTCGCAGAGGAGACTGTTTATTCGTAGATAAAATCCAAAGAGCACAAGACGCAGGAGCGACTGCAGTAATAATGGTCAATAATGTTGCCACAGGTCTTGTTACTATGGGAGGAACCGGAACGGGTATTACAATTCCTGCAATTTTTGTTAGTCAAGCAGACGGTGAATTAATTATCGCTGAGATTGAATCAGGCACAACGGTTAATGGTACAATCGACGAGACTGTCTCTCCACCAATTGATGGTGATTTTGACAACGGAATCATAGCGCATGAGTATGGACACGGTATCTCGTCTAGATTAACTGGAGGTGCTGCTAACTCTAACTGTTTGGGTAATCTTGAACAAATGGGTGAAGGTTGGTCTGATTATTTTGGATTAGTATTAACTATTGAACCGGGTGATTTAGCAACGGATAATAGAGGTATTGGAACCTTTGTAACGGTGCAAAACACCAATGGTATTGGAATCAGAAATGCTCCTTATAGTACAGATTTCGCTGTGAATGATTACACATATGATGCTACAAATTGGGATGGTACAGCAGGGCCAGTACTTGTTTCTCAACCTCATGGAGTTGGCTTCGTTTGGTGTACTATGCTATGGGATATGACTTGGGCATTGATTGATAAATATGGCTATGATACAAATGTGTATACAGGAACAGGAGGTAATAACATTGCAATGGAACTTGTGATACAAGGATTGAAATTACAGCCATGTAGTCCTGGTTTTGTTGATGGGCGTGATGCAATTTTACAGGCAGACGTTCTTTTGAATGGAGGAGCTAACCAATGTCTTATTTGGAATACATTCGCTAATAGAGGGCTCGGAAATTCTGCGGTTCAAGGTAGTACTGATAATAGAAGCGATCAAACTGAAGCTTTTGATTTGCCTCCAGGAATGGGCAGTGTCAGTGGTTCCGCTAATGTTATTTCTTGTACTGATTATACATGGTCGGCGAACGGAACTACATATACTGCTGGTGGGTCTTTTGTAGAAATATTGTTTAGTTCAACGGGTTGTGATTCAACAGCTACTCTAAACTTAACAATCACCAATGCAACAACATCCAATACGGTTGCGACAGGTTGTGATACTTACAACTGGAATGGAACGACTTACACATCATCTGGAATATTTACATGGACTGGAACAAATACAGCATTATGTGATTCAGTAGCGACGTTGGATTTAACAATTGTTGCAGCCCCTCCAGTTAGTATTTCTTCATTCATGGATCCTACAACCTGTTCAGGTACGGATGGGACTATTACCATTGGAAATGTAGGAACAGGTGTTGTGTCTTGGACTGGGGCAGCAGTTGGAAACTCTGGGACAGTTACTACTCCATACACGATTCCAGGTCTAGGGTCTGGAAATTATTTAATAATATTTGATGATGGATGTCCTTCTAATTCTGTCACTCAAGGGTTAATTGCCCCTGGCGCGACAACATCGACAACGACTGTAACTGCCTGTGATACTTACGATTGGAATGGTACGAATTATGTAACTTCAGGATCATTCACTTGGACAGGTACTAACGCACTATCGTGTGATTCAATAGCTACCTTGGACTTGACGATTAATAGTTCCCCTAATCCTTCTGCTAGCTTTATTGATGATGTTACGATGACCGCGGATTTAGCTGGGGTGAGTTATGCTTGGATTGATTGTAATAATGGCAATGCTTTAATCAATGGCGCAACGAATCAAACTTATATAACTGCGACTAATGGAGTTTTTGCAGTGATTGTTACTGAAAATGGTTGCTCTGATACTTCAGCTTGTTTGACCGTAGATGCTGTGGGAATTATTGAGAATAACTTTGGTACGGACATTAAAGTATATCCTAATCCAACAAGTCAAGAATTAACGATTGATTTAGGTGAAGAATATTCGAATATAGTTATTCGAGTAACGAATGCACTTGGTCAGGTTATTGATGTCAAACAAATAGCTAAATCAGATAGTGTTAACTTAACTCTTGATGGAGCTCCAGGAACCTATATCTTAGAAATAAATACGAATAGTGGTATTATGGCTAGAGTGAGAGTAGTAAAAAATTAATCATATATAATTATTTAGAAATCTCATCTTAGATTATATCTAGGATGAGATTTTTTTTTGCAGAAAATTCATGTTATGAACTTTACTGTATAAGAAATGGTAATTCAGTACCAAATTTTAAACAGTGATAAATGAGCAGAATTATTCACACAACTAAAACTCTTGGGCATTCATTGAAACATTGAATCATTAAAACACTCGTTCATTAAACCTTTCTAACTACTTTTATCCAATGAAAATTGCAATTATAGGAGGCGGAGCAGGAGGTTTTTTTTCTGCAATAGCTGTAAAGGAGAATTTCCCCTCGGCAGAGCTTACTATTTTTGAGAAATCAAAAAAGGTGCTTTCTAAAGTAAAAGTATCAGGTGGCGGGCGTTGCAATGTAACCAATGGATGCACAAATATCAAAGAATTGGCGAAAGCATATCCTCGAGGAGAGCAATTTCTAAAGAAAGCTTTTGGAACCTTCAACACTAAACACACAATGGAGTGGTTTGAGTCGAGAGGAGTGCCTTTGATTATTCAAAATGACGGTTGCGTCTTCCCAAAATCGCAAGATTCTCAAAGTATAATTGATTGCTTTTTACAAGAAGTAAAGCAGCTGGGAGTTGAAATTAAGATAGGCAAAGGTATTTTGTCAATCGAGCAGCAAGATAAACAACTGCTATTAAATATCAATGGAGAAAAATTACTTTTTGATAAAGTCATCGTTGCAACGGGAGGTTCTCCGAAATTAAGTGGCTTAAAGTGGCTGCAAGATTTAGGACATAAAATAGAAACACCTGTTCCGTCATTGTTTACTTTCAACATGCCCAACGAAGAGATAAAAACGCTGATGGGAATAGTTGTTGAGAAAGCATTGGTGAATGTGCAAGGAACAAAATTGAAGTCAGATGGCCCATTGCTTATCACACATTGGGGGATGAGTGGCCCGGCAATTCTTAAATTATCAGCTTTTGGAGCAAGAATTTTGAGTGAGATGAATTATTCTTTCAAAATTCAAGTAAACTGGATCAATGAAGTGAATGCTGATACTGTTAGAAATGAAATTCTCCAGATAATTAAAAGCAACGAGAATAAATTGGTCAACAATTACCGACCGTATGGATTGCAAGATCGATTGTGGCAATTTCTTCTGACGAAATGTGAATTTCCAAAAGAGCATCGATGGAGCAACCTTGGAAAAAAGGGAGTAAACAAAATCGTTAACATTCTGACCAATGATATTTATTCTGTGCAAGGAAAAACGACTTTCAAAGAAGAATTTGTTACTTGCGGAGGAGTAAGTTTAGAAGATATTGACGTGAAAACAATGCAAAGTAAAGTCGTTAAAAATCTTTATTTCTGCGGTGAGGTGATGAACATCGACGGAATCACAGGTGGCTACAACTTCCAGGCTGCATGGACCACAGCGGCAATTGCAAGTAATTTAAAAGCCTAGTTTCCAACCTTTCATGGAGTAGTTTCGTTCAAGTGGTTACCAAACACTAATTGACCAAGAATGAAATTCTACTTACTATTAGTCTCGTTATTTTTCGTGTCTGTTTCCTTTTCGCAATATTGGGGAAGAAACACAGAAAGTGAGTTTACCAACGAAGCAATGGACGTCGAGATTGACAGCCAAGGCAATAGTTACGTTGCAGGTTACATTACCGGACAAACTGCTTTTGATGTGAATGTTGTAGAACAAATCCCAACAGGAAATGGAGAGGTTTATGTTTCGAAATACAATTCTTCAGGAGATCTTCTTTGGTACAAACGCTTCGGTGGCAACCTTTCAGACAGAGCTTATGATTTAGCCATAGACCAGAACGATGAAATTTATGTTACTGGTCAATTTTATGGTCAAGTCGATTTTGGAGGAAATATTTTGAATTCTGTCAATAATTCTAAGGACATATTCATTCTAAAAATGGATGCTACCGGAAACGTTCTATGGGCTAGAAGTGAGGGAGGAAGTGATGCAGATAATGTTTACGGAATCACGACTGATTATCAAAATAATGTTATTCTCACAGGACAGTTTATGGGAACTGCATCCATCGCAGGGCAATCTTTTACAAGTTTCCTTGATCCTGTAACTTCACTTTCATCTTATGATTTATTTCTCTCAAAATACGACACTAATGGCAATCCTCTTTGGGCAATTGTCGGTCAAGCAAATTACGAAGAAAGAGGACTTGCTGTGTCTGTTGACTCTCAAAATACTATTTTTATAACAGGGCAATTCTCCGACACTTTGTACTTCGGTGGGACTCAAATCAACAATATTGGCTACAATGTTGGCTTTTTAGCAAGAATTTCTCCAGCAGGTGCTGTAAATTGGGTAAATATCATTCGAGCAGGTGTTTTAACAGCTTATGATTTAGAAGTGAATGATTCTGATGAGGTGGTCGTAATTGGTGATTACCTTGGGAATTTTCTCTACACTTCGGCAAACACTTCTGGAACGATAAGCAATGTATTCTCCAAGAAAATTTTCTGTTTGAAAACGGAAAATAACGGAAATTTCATCTGGGCAACAGCTTTAGGGTCGAGCAATCGGGTTTCCGCGAGGTCTCTAGCAATTACACCTTCTAAAGAAATTTACATCACTGGTTTTTTCGAGTGCGCTTGGACAGAATTGCGAGGAAATCAAACGGCGATTTTTAATTCTGTCGGTTTTAAAGACCCTTACCTCTGGAAAGTTGACGACCTTGGAAATAACGTTTTTGTGAAACAATTTGGTAGTCAAAAAGAAGATAGAGGTCACGGAGTTGCCATTTTAAACGGAGATATACCAATGCTTTGCGGTAGTTATACAGAAGACTTGAACATTCGAGCCAATCCGTTAACAAGTTATGCAGGTGCTGCAACAAATAATTTTGATTTAATTCCATCGCAATTTACAGAACCTTCTCACGGCTATCTTTCTGGAGATGCTTCTCCGAATTCTTTTTTGCTCAACGCTATTGGTTCTTACACGCCAACCTATAATTTCTTTGCTCAAGAGCCGAATGACTCTCTCACAGGGTACATTATTTCACTCATTGACACCATTTACGGTTGCGAAGACGGACATTTAGATTATGAAACGATGACATACCCGCACTTAGGTCCTGCATACAATGCGGTTTGGAACACAGGTCTTACAGGTTTGCATTTGGACTTAGGTCCTCCAGGAATTTACACAATGGACATCGAGAGAATTGATGGCTGCTCTTCTTATATAGATTCTATCATTGTGCATCCTAAACCCTTCTTGCCTTTAATGACTGATAACCTCGGTTTAGCAATCAACGAACCTGGTCCTCTTTATTACGAATATTTCTTCTGTTACCCAGATTCTGTTACGACTTGGTTCTCAGGAATGGATACCAGTTATACCATTTCTATTACGAATAGTCCGATTTCGTTCAATGACACCTTGCCAAATACTTACTACTCTCCTGGCGAATATACGGTAACAATCACTGATTCTGTTTGCAGTAATGCAGGAAGATTCATCATTAATTACGATTACGCAACGCCGCATGACATCGTTCCTTACATGGTGCTGATTGATGAAATTGATTACAATGATTCTCTTGTTATTTGCGAGAATGACTATGTAATAGTAGAAATTTTAGATTCTTTGGAGAATCCTAACGGGCTCTTTCATTTAATGCCGAGTGATTCAGTAGTAGAGGAATATTGGTCTATTTCTCCTAACATTAATATTTATTATGGTGACACACTATTACATGCTGTTTTTTACCCGACGACAAGCGGATGGTACACGATCACCCATGTCGGAACTTATGGTTATGATAATGCCTGCGGAGTTGACACCTCAATAATCACTGTGATTGATTCTTTTTACATTGAAGTTAATCCAGTTCCCAATGGAGCAACAGTTATTTCTGGTGATTTGCTCTGCCCGAATGGATCGGTTTATCTGACCTTATCTAACACGATACCAGGGCTTAGTTGGTCAGGACCTGGAATTAATTGGGTCAGCCCAAGCGGTGATAGTATTCAAGCAACGGTTGAAGGAACTTACTATTACCAAGGTCTTCTTGTTGATACAATAACAGGATGCTCAACTTATCTTAGTTTTCCATACAATTTGCTAGAGAAAGTAAGTCCTACTGTTTATATGAACCCACAAAACGGCATTGTTTGTCCCAACGACTCGGTTTATATGTATGTTGATTCTAATTACGTTTCCTACAATTGGAACGGTCCGATGGGGAACTTACTCTCAACGACCTATGATCATACAGATGATGAAATAGGATTCTATTTTGTCATTGTGGAAGATAATGAGGGCTGTTTTTTAACGTCTTTACCTGTTGAAATCAGAGAATATTCTACGCCTTATCTAACAGTTGAACCGACAAATGTTGTTTGTGATAGTAGTGAATTTGTAAATATCAATGCCATTGTGCAAGATAGTGTTGGTGTACAATGGATTTCTCCAATTGTTTCCAATGCTCTTATTCTTTCGGTCAATCAACCAGGGTGGTATGTGGCAGAATTAACGCAATGCGGTATAACAACCTTAGACAGCATCGAAATTATCGACGGTTCTTTTTCCGTTGCAATCCTTGCGAGCGACAGTACAGTCTGCTTTGGAGAGAGTGTAGTGATTTCTGCACCTCAAGGAAACATTGATTATGTTTGGAGCAATGGAGAACAAGGTCTGGCAATAATTCAAGTCGATGAAGAGGGTGATTATTGGGTAACAGTAACCAATCAATACGGCTGTACTGCAATTTCTGATACTGTTTTCGTTAATTTTATTGAAGAATCTGCTCCGCCAGTAATTTCGGACACTTTAATTTGCGGTGTTGGAGATGTAACTTTGACTTCTCCAAACTCAACCTCTTGGTACAGCACTGATTCTGTCTTTGTATCTTCCGGAACGTCTTTTCAATTCACAAATTTAGCAAATGACACAACAATTCTTGTGGCAAACGATGTGCCTCAGTGTGAGAATAATTATACTGTTGTTACAATTCAAGTCATTGATTCTGTTCCTGATTATGCAATTATTGGTGATACCAATCTATGCACTAATTCTACACTTACACTTTTTAACAACACCAATGGAGAGACGATTGAATGGTTCATAGACGGTCAGTCTTTCGGGAATTCTGCAACAATTACGGTGGATGCTTATGATTTTATGAATACCAATACAGTAGAATTAATCGTATCAAACCAGTGCTTTTCTGACATGATTGATACAGAAATCACTCTGCTTTATCCAGATTCTTTGTTTTTGCCTATGGATTCAATCGAAATTTGTGGAAACGATGATTTAGGACTCATTATTCTGCCCAATAACTTCGATTCTATCTCTTGGACGGGTTATTTCGGTAACGTTATTAATGATTCATTGAATTTGAACTCCGTAGTTACTGGCGGTTACATTTTCGTTGAAGCAATTGGAAGTAATGGTTGTCCAACAACGCAAGATAGTATTTACGTTACCGTTAATTCTATCAATTATTCTCTTTACGATGATTTCTATCTTACCTGTGAGAATGATACCGTGACTTTTGGAGTGGCCACTGATGCAGATTCTATCAGTTGGACATTTCCGAACGGCAACACTTCTGATTTAGACGAATTGATAATTGCCGTTACTGATTCTACCGATGGTTGGTATTCTTTGGAACTTTTTAGCGATGCAGGTTGCGTTTATTCGGATTCTATTTTTATTGACTTTAATAGGTTTCCAACATTCTCTTTTCCAGATGATACAACGATGTGTGCAGGAGAATTTATCAGTATTATCAATGAATTGGACTCTATTTTATACGATTGGGCAGGTTATGGAATCTTGGACTCTGTTATTCTGTATAATTCTCAAGAGATAATTATCACGGCAACAAGTCCACAAGGATGCACAATGGTTGATACGTTTTTTGTCAATGTAGTAAATTGCAACAATTCATTGCCAAATGTAATTACTGTCAATGGAGACGGAGTGAATGACTTCTTTATCATTGATGAAGCTCCACTTTTTCCAAATAACCGCTTAGTGATAATTAATCGTTGGGGTAATGTTGTCTATGAAGAAAACGGCTACAACAACTTGTTTAATGGCTTGGAATTAAGTGAAGGTGTCTATTTTTATGTTTTTCATAAGAATTATAGAGATATTCCAGAAGAAAAAACAGAAGGCTATTTGACTTTGATCAGATAACTTACTCAAAAGCAATCCTCAATAAATCTTGCTTGCTCACTGAAGAATCAATAAGTTGCAGTGATTTTTCTTGAAAATTAACAACCAAAAAAGGACAATTCATCTCTAAACTCATATCTAAGTCATGCGAAGAAAGAATAATGCATTTTTCCATTTCTACAGAGATTCTCTTTAGCGTTTCGAGCACCAATGTCTTGTTAGAATAGTCCAGAAAAGCAGTCGGTTCGTCCAAGAGAATGATAGGTGTCTCTTGCACCAAAGCTTTGGCAATGGCAACTAACTGTTTTTCTCCGTCGCTCAATTCTGAAGTGAACCTTCCAATCAAGTGAGAGATTTGCAAACGTTTTATGGTGCTATTAATTACCTGACTATCAGAAGCTTGTAGTTTTCCGAAATAGGAGGTGTGAGAATTTCTTCCCAAGGCAATAAAATCTTCAACCTTTAAAAAATCAACAATTGGAAAATGACTGGAAACGAAGGACACCGTCTTTGGGAGGTCTCTGAAAGGAATCTCAGTGCTTAACTTTTCATTAAGAAAAGCCCGTCCTGAAATAGGGGAGAGTTGACCGCTAATCGTTTTTAGAAAAGTAGATTTTCCAGACCCATTCTTCCCAATTAAGAAGTACAATTCTCCTTTCTGCAATGTAAAATTCTCAACTTGGAGTAGGGGAGAATGATAACCAATTTTTAAGTCCTCCGTCCGTATCATTTAAGCCGTTTTAGAATGAAAAGAATGACCATGGGAGCGCCAATAATTGACGTGAGCACGTTAATTGGCAGCAAAAAGTGAGGTTCTAAAAGTTGGATGACGATGTCGCAAATAAGAATAAACAATGCTCCCATTAGCAAGCTTGCACTGATTAGAATGAAATGTTGTTGCGTCTTAAATAGAATTCTCACTAGGTTAGGAACCGCCAACCCTACAAAGGCTATCGGACCACAAAATGCAGTGATTATGCCTGTGAGAATTGCCGTAATGCTGATGATAATCAACCGAACTCTTTTGATGTTGACACCTAATAATTTTGCTTCATTTTCTCCAAGAACGAGAATATTCAAAGGTTTTATGATGAGAAAAGCACCTGCCATACCAATAAAACTTACTAAAATGATGATTGGAAGTTGCGCAGACTCCACTTTCTGCAAAGATCCCAATGCCCAAAGTGTAAAAACTTTTAATTCTTGTGCATCACTGGCTGATTGCAAAAACGAAACAAAGGCACTGATGAAAGCACCGAGCATCAAGCCGATCAAAAGTAGTGCAACTTGCGTTCTGACTAAGCGAGAAAAAAAGAGGATGATTAGCCCAAAAAGAAAAGCACCAACCAAGGCGTTGGCAATGATTCCAAAGTCTGAGGCAAAGAAAGGAACACCTGTCATTATGCTAAGAGCAACGAATAAACTCGACCCTGAATTGATACCCAAAACATAAGGTCCAGCTAGTGGATTATTGAAGAGTGTTTGCATCAATAATCCGACAACTGAAAGACTTGCTCCTGCCAATAAGGCCATTGATAGCCTGGGGATTCGAATCTCTGACACGATTATTTCGTTGACAAAATGTTCGTCATAATTGGTTAGAGCTCGCCAAATTTCTTGGAAGGAAATGTCAATTTGCCCGACAGAAAGATGAATCAGTGCGAAGACAGGAATGCAAATTAGCAATGCAATTAAAATGGTGCTATTTTTCTTTGTGATACCCACTAATTTTAATCTACTTTTTGATAAAAGTACAATTCTTCGTCGAATTCTATTTCCGGATGGAAAATTTGCACTAAATCTCTCAACACAAGATGAGGCATCGCTGCACTTTGCTCCCAAAATTTGCTCATTTTGGCAGAATAACAGTAAGAATTATTATTGAAAGCGTTGAGGTATTTTGCCTTTGGATTGACATCCAGTAATTTAGACTTCGTTGGAAGCGTGGGGTTGATCCAAAAGTCAGTGGCAATATTGTCTTTGAGAATTCGCTCCATAGAGAACTCCTGACTTGCTGTTCCTTTTGTATCACTATAAATGTAATTGGCTCCAGCATCTTTTAATAAAGTGGCAAAATAACTATCGCCGCCCGGAGCAAACCATATATCTCCGAACATGCTACCGGCAAGTGTTGTGGGTTGATGACTGATGGTGTCCGTAATGGCGAGTATTCGGTCGTATTCTTCTACTACAGAACTGAAATAAGCTTTCGCTTCTTCTTCTTTGCCTGTAATTATACCGACGAGTTTTATCCATTCTGCTTTTCCAAGGGGATGATTTTCTCGCCAGTCATAAATAGGAATGACAGCAATTCCGAGCTTTGCCAATTTATCTTCGTTGGGAAATTTATCTCCAAAACCATTGTAGAAAACAATGTTGGCATTACTGGCAATGATTTTTTCTAAAGAGATATTTGTCTCATCTCCAAATGGTTGCGTGTACTCTTTTTGGAGGTTGTCTAAAATAAGTGTATCGTAAATAAAATGTTCCTTGCCTATTCCTATCAATTTGTTTTGTTCATTGAGAATGGAAATCATACCGTTTAAGGTTGCGCTCAAACTAATGATTTTGTATTCTGTATTCGATTTTAATGAGTACGTTTTTTCGATTTCTCCATTCTCCGGATTGAGAATTTCAAGAGAATAACCGACGTTTGTTTTTATCAACTCAAAATTGGAAGCATAATCAATGAGTAACGGTTCTTCAAAAGGCACGTCAATAGCGCAGCAAGGTTTTTCAGTTCTCTTACAAGAAAATAAAGTTGCAACGATTAAGAAAAGGACCAATAATTTTGACATTTTACAAATATGAGAATTGCATTTTGATTTAACGATAAAAAAAATCGAATGTTTAAATAGGTAACATTGTGTTTCGAAGCGAGGTTCTGCGCCTCATTTTAAGAGTGAATGCAGTGAATTGAATAGCGCTAATACTTTTGAAAGACTGGAGCTTTGTGGAAGTATCATCAAAAGTATCGCTTTTCAAGAGTGGAAAGAAATGAAGAAAATGCAGCGCTAGATTTTTTTGCGAACTTTTTTTATCAATGAAAAAAAGTGGATAGAGATGTTTAGAAGCGTATATAAGAGTCATCATACAACAAAAAAAGCCTGATTGAATCACTCAACCAGGCTTTTAAAGTGTTATCGAAAATTATTCACCAACAACCTCGAAGCTAAACGTTGCTTTCACTTCTTTGTGAAGGTTAGCAGTTGCTTCGTATGATCCAACTTCGCGGATTGGTTCTTCTTTGATTTTTAATGATTTTCTATCGATTTCAATTCCTTCCGCTTTTAGAGCTTCAGATAATTGAATAGTGTTTACAGAACCAAAAATCTTTCCTTTTTCACCAGCTTTGGTAACAATCTTAACAGATGTTCCTTCCAGCTTCGTTCCTAATTCTTGTGCTTCCGCCAAGATTTTAGAATCTTTGTGAGATTTTTGTTTCATGATTTCAGCGTGTGCTTTCTTTGCAGATGCAGTTGCTAAAATTGCATATCCCTGTGGGATTAAAAAGTTACGACCATAACCAGGTTTTACTGTAACCATTTCGTTCACGTATCCTAAATTGTCAACGTTCTTCTTTAAAATTACTTCCATTTGATAATTATTATCCTGTTTATAATCAATTATTTCATCATATCCGCAACGTAAGGAAGAACAGCAATGTGGCGCGCACGTTTGATTGCTTTGTTCACTCTTCTTTGGTACTTCGCAGAAGTTCCAGTAAGACGTCTTGGTAATATTTTCCCTTGTTCGTTTATCAACTTCAATAAGAAATCTGGGTCCTTATAGTCGATAAATTTAATTTTGCTTTTCTTAAAGCGACAGTATTTGTCTTTTTTGATTTCGATGTTAATCGGAGTCAAATATCTGATGTCATTTTGAGCCATTTGTTCTCTTTTTTAAGTGTTAATAATTAAGCTTCAGCAGGTACTGCTTTTTTTGCTCCTAATCTTTTTCTTCTCGATTCAGCATACGCTAAATGATCAGCTTCCATTCTCACAGTCAAGAAACGCATCACACGTTCATCTCTTTTGAAGGCAACTTCGAGTTCAGCAATTGCTTCACCTGGTGCTTCAAATTCTGTTAGAAAATAAAATCCTGTGGATTTTTTTTGGATAGGGTACGCCAATTTGCGTAGTCCCCAACTCTCGGAGTGCTTAACTTTTCCACCCAATGAGCCAATTTGGCTCTCGAATTTCTGCACTGCTTCCTTTGCCTGTTCTTCAGACAAAACGGGAGTTAAAATGAAAACAGTTTCGTACGAATTCATAAAATTGAATTTTGTTTATTAATAAAATAGTTTCCTGTTTCTTATTAAACAGGAGCGCAAAGATAATAAATTTTAATTTAAACAGTGGTGTTAAGGTGATTTTAATCTAGGCTAGGCACAAAAATAACCTTAACATTAAAATAACATACTTTTTTTGTGAGAGAACCTTTGATGTTCTAGCTTTGAATTAAATTAACATCTCTATCATTCTACTAATAGACAAAACAGAGAATTAAATCTAAAAACATGAAATTAATTATCAGTATATTTTTACTAGCCCTCAGTCATTTTTCATTCTCACAAAAACCAACAGATACAGAGTTGTGGACAGGTGCAGGTGTAAAAGTAAAGCTGTCTAAACGAGCAAAAATAACATTTGAGCAACAGTTTCGGTTTAATGACACAGTTTCAAGTTTAAACGCTATTAATAGTGATTTAGGATTGAAAATTAAAGCAAATAAATTCCTTTCATTTAAAGCTACTGCGCGTTATTCATCTCGACCTAATAAAAAAAATAGAGCAAGAATTGCATTGGACGCAAATGTAAGGTTATCGAAGAAAGGGATGCCGCTCGCGTTTATTTATCGATTAAGACTTCAAGATACGGAGGTGTTAAACTCAAACAAAAGAGCTTCAATCGTTAGAAATAAAATTGGCTTGGAATACAACGCTTCTAAGCTCGTTGACCCCTATGTTGCTTATGAAATTTACTTTCGTTTTAATGGCAGAAATGAATTTAGAACTACTCGTTTCACCGCTGGGTTGGATTGGAGATTGGCAAAACCTTTGAAATTGACTACTTTTTATAGATTGCAATCTGATATCAACATAAAAGCTCCAGAAAGGTCTCACATTATTGGTGTTGCTCTTACTTGGTCAATAAATGCTAAGAAGAAGCAGAAAAAGAATTCATCTTCGGTCAATTAACTCGATTAATTTCCCCGTTGACTTTTTCCAAGAATAATGTTGCTTTACAAATGCAGAACCTTCTGCTCCCAATTTTTTAGAAAAATCCGCATCTTCTTGTAAAGTGCGAATGCAAGCAATTAATTCTTTTGCATTTTCGCCAACCATGATTTCTTTTTTGTGCGTTGCTTTGATGGCATTATTCGCAAGAGAGGTTGTGACACAAGAAACTTCTAATGCCATTGCTTCCAACAACTTATTCTGCATTCCAGTTCCTATCATCATGGGGGCAAGAAAAATTTTGCCTTTGGCGTAGGATGTTCGAATATCGTCAACCCAACCGGTTAATGTTATGTTTGGGTTACTTTCTGCAAGAGAACGGACGGAAGAAGAGGGGGATGCACCAGAAATTAACAAGGTTGAATTTGTATAAGCAGGCATTATTTCTTCTGCAATAAAATGAACTGCCTCAACATTAGGAGGATAGCTCATGTTGCCCACAAAAACGAAATCAAATTCTTTGTGAAATGTAATTTGCTCGAAAAAGCTTCCGTCGATACCATTAGGCACACAAATAATTTTCTCTTTTTCAGGATGGTGAATTAGTTGCTTGTCCTGTTCGCTAATAATCGTCTTGTTCTCAAAATAGTCAAAAATACTTTGTTCATACTTGACAAGTCGTTCAGATTCTAATTTGTAAATCCATCTTTTGTAAAAGGCTTGCAATTTTATTTGCCGTTGAATTCCAGTACTAAGCGCATCCATGTAATCAATCGTTTTTGGAATGTGATGCACGTCTTTTGCGTATTCTGCTGTGCGAATTAATTGGCAGTAAATATGCGCGAACTCATTGTGTTTAATGAGTTGATTAATTGTTCTCTTCGCTCTTGAACTATAAAAGTAGCCGACTTGCAGAGGTTCTTTTTTTAAAAATCGCAAGAACATATTCCACGCTTTTGAAAATAGCGTAAGATGACAAACGATGAGTTTTTCGCAAATGCCTTCAACGGCTTTTTTTTGATTCGGAGAAATTCGTTTATCCGTTAATGCAACAATAGTGACGTCAAAATGTTGGCTCAATTCTCTGATTTGATGGTATGCTCTCAACTTATCACCTTTATCTAAGGGATAGGGAAATCGAGAAACGATAACTAGTATTGATTCTTTGCTTTGCTTTTTTTTGATGGTTAAATTTTCGTTTTTCACTCCTAAAATTCTTAACTTTTCATCACTCATCACTCCACACTCATCACTCCACACTCATCACTCCACACTCCACACTCCACACTCCACACTCATCACTCCACACTTTTTTCAATAAATTCAATCAATTGTTTGCTTAATACTCCAATACTATGATTTTTTCGAAGATAATCAATAGCGTTAGAGCCAATTTCTTTTCTCAACTCTTCATTTTTGATTAATTCTATCGTTGCATCAATGATTTCTTGGTCAGAATCTGCCACCAATAAACAATTGTATTCTGAATAATTCACTCCTTGAGCACCTAGTTTAGTCGTTACAACAGGGATACCAATAGCCATCATTTCTAAAATTTTTATACGGACTCCAGAACCTGAAACAATAGGAGAAACGAGTATGCCAGAATTACTTGCAAAGCTCTGAACGTCTTCTACAAAGCCGTCTATATGAATGTGAGTGCTTTTCTTTTTCTCAATTTCTTTAGGGAAATTTCCTCCTGCCAGGTGCAAATCAACCGTGGGAGATTGTTGCCTTATTTTAGGGAATAACTTAATCAAACGATGAACTGCCTCAATGTTTGGTTGCCAATTCATAGCGCCCAAATGGAAGATGTTGGATGCCTTGTAGTCCGTTGTAATTTTCTGCGGAACAGAAATGCTTACTGCTAGAGAAATACAAGGTGTTTTAACCCCAATTTTCTCAAGTATTTGTTTATCATCTTCGGTAATCGATAGGACTCCATCAACTTTATTGAGAGCTTCAACTTCGTAGTTTCTTAAATCCTTCGCTAGTTTTTTTAGGTAGATTTTCTTTAGGAAATTAGTCTCGTTTTGTGCGTAATCATCCCAAATATCGCTTTCAATGTTGTGAATTCTTGCAATAATCTTTTTGTCAAAATGCTTCCGGATAGAATCTAAATAAACGCTTGTGTAAAGACTGTCGAGAATTATTGCGTCGTAGTTTTCTTTCTGTATTTCTTGCGCAATCAGTTGCTCCATTTCTTCAGAATAAAAGCGTCTGACATTGTAAGAACCTTTGCGAAATAGATGTATGAATGCACTTAGAGGAGTAACATTCGTTTTGACAGTAACTGCCTCAGTGTTTATTTTCTCTCTAATGTCATTGGGGTCGTTCGTTGCATTAAACGGATGCTTTTCTGTGGCAATACTCAGGTGTTTTACTTCAATGTCTTGAGCAAATAAACAGTGCAGGAAATTCTCCATAGCAACACATCCTCCATCCACTTTTGGATAAATTGGCTTGCTTGTTATGTAGAGAATTTTCATGGTTTTTTACTAAAAAGTTTTTTCACTCTACTGAAATCAAAAATACTTCTGTCATTTGCCGCAGCTCTCATTAAAAGAATAGCAAAAGGAGCAAGTACAAGCGCAGGAAACCACATACCCACGAAAGGGGAGACGGTTTTAGCTTCCGCCAAGCTTTCTCCTGAAGAAAGCAGAACAAAATAGACCATAAATAGCAATGCTGCAATGACAACAGGCGCGCCAAATCCTCCTTTACGAACGATTGCGCCTAATGGTGCTCCAATAAAAAAGAGAATGACGATAGCAAAGGTCAAAGCAAATTTTCGGTGAAATTCTATCATGTATCCTTTCAAATCATTCTCCATGGATTGCAAGAAGGAAGCTTGTGATTTTAACTGCGTTTTTCTATTTCTTAACTTAGTTTGTGCTTTCTGTATACCTGCTATTTTCTCATATGTACTCAGTTGATCAAAAGCGATGAGGGTATCTAAAGTCAATTCGTTAATCGTTATTGCCATTTCATTTTTCGTCGAGTCAATTCTACTTGTAAGGTTAGAATTATAGGCGTAAGATTGGAAATAAGGCTGATCATTCTTTAAACTCAGTAGAAAATTTTGAACGATTCCTTCGCTATTTTTTTTGATAGAATCTCTCACAGAATAAATTTGAAATACATTCATCATTTCATGTTTATCCTTAAACATATCCTCTTTCGATTTGTTTAAGTCAAAGCCAGACAAGTCAATTTTGTAGGTGGCTTGGTTAAATTTGGAACGCCTTGAAGGTCTGTTATTCTGCCCACTGGACAACAATCCCTCAGTATTGTATGTTGGAGCAGCAGGAGCCAATTCTTCCACAACTATTCCGTCTTTTAAATCGAAAAAGATGAATTTCCCGTCATCAGATCGGTACAATTCTCCATTCTTCGCACGAATTGTTTTAATTGTAGTTGGCGTCGTGTAATCGTGGATAATAATATCACTAAATTTACTTTCATTGACTTCTTTTACCTTGATAGCATAACCGTCAAGTGATTTTGAATAGACTCCAGGTGTCAAAATGGTCGATATTTTTGTGCTTTGAATATCGAAGATGATAGAATGTAACTTTGAATTGGCTACAGGGATAATATAGTTGGCAAATAAGAAAGTTGCAAAGGCAATGGTTAAAATAATAGCGGTAAGCGGTTTGATAATCCTGTAAAGTGATAGTCCGCTTGCTTTTAACGCAGTCAATTCGTTATTCTCTGAGAGATTGCCCAAGGTCATGATAGAAGAAAGTAAAATTGCTAAAGGTAAAGCGAGAGGTATTAATCCTAAAGAACTAAAAAACAATAGCTCTACGATGACACTTGTCTTAATTCCTTTTCCCATCAAGTCGTCAATGTACACCCATAGGAACTGCATGATTAAAATGAACATGGAAATAGCGAACGTAACCAAAAATGGTCCGATAAAAGAACGAATGCTAAAATAATAGAGTCGTTTCAATGAGTTGAATTTTGAGAATACTTCTTGACGATTCTGTTTGATTGAAGAACGAAAAAGTGAGTGTCTTATTTTGTTACAATTGAACTAAGCTCCTAATTTTCTTTTTAATTCTTCAATTTGCGATTGCCAAAGCAGTTGAGCATCTTCCATTTCATCAGGTTCAGCAAAAGCTGTAACAATTAATAGAACCATCTTGGTCATTGGATCTACTTCATATCTGATTTCAAAAAAAGCATCTGAATTATCCTCTTCGTCTTCTATCCAACGAAACTTAACCTTATGGTTTGGTTTCTTTGTAATTAGCCTTGCATCTTCTTCGCTTCCGTCCCAAATGAAAGTATATATACCGTCTTTAATGTTCACATCATCCGCAAACCACTCGCTTAATCCACTTGGTGTAGAGATCATGTTGTCTAACACTTTGGGAGAAGTCTTAAAAAGAAACTCTAATTCGTATTTTTCTTTTGCTGGCATTTTATAAATCTGTATAATTAGTATCTTGAAATTGAATTTCGGCAATATAGACAATCTTTTCCGATGATTTTTTAAAACAAGATAGAAATGCTGATTTATTTTTAGTGATATTCGTTTTCAACCACTTGATTCGCAAATATTTGCTTAATTTTGAAGCACAAATCAATTTTTCATGAAATTATCGACTTTATTGCTCACTTTTTGCTGTTTATTCACAGCCATTTCTTATTCGCAAAACAACCAAGCTGGAATACACGAAACGCAAAGCAACTATTACAAATCTTTAGGACAAGATTATTCTTACTATGAATCACAGGAGAATGAGATTGTCAATTCTACCAAAGCCAATTGCAACCTAAACAAAGTAGTTTATGGCTGGCATCCTTATTGGTCGGGGAGTGCGTACCAGAATTACCAATGGGACTTGCTTTCTCACTTTTCATATTTTAGCTATGAAGTAGATGCAGCTGACGGTCAGCCGAACACAACAAATGGTTGGGCGACGAGTGCTGCCGTAAATGCTGCGCTAGCAAGTGGCAATACAAAAGTGACTTTGTGCGTAACATTGTTCTCTGGACACACCACTTTCTTTGCAAGTGCAACGTCGATGCAAACCTTGATTACTAATTTAATTAACCTCGTAGGAACAAGAGGTGCACATGGTGTAAACATCGATTTTGAGGGTATTCCAAGCTCGCAAAGAACAAATTTCGCCAATTTCATGGTTGATTTAGCCAACCAAATGCACGCCGTTGATTCCACTTACGAAGTGAGCACCGTTTTGTATGCAGTCGATTGGAACAGTGTTTTTGATTTCTCAATCATGGAACCTGCCGTTGACCAATACATCATTATGGGTTATGCTTATTATTATGGAGGCAGTTCAACAGCTGGTCCAACTGATCCTTTGTATCATTTTGGTTCTTCTTATAATTATACCTTATCGCGTTCCATTACTTATTATTTGGACCTTGGTTGCCCCAAAGAGAAGTTGATTTTAGGTTTGCCAGAATACGGCTATGAATGGCAAACCTCAACACTTAATGTGCCTTCATCAACTGCGGCTTCTGGATATGCAAGAACTTATGCGTATGTGATGAACAATACTTCAGGCAATTATTCTGCTGCCAATTATATTTGGGAATCAGACAGCTATTCTGATGTTTATGCCTTCAATAATGGCGTAAATCGGCAATGTTTTATAACGCAAGATTCAGCCTGGAGAAAGAGGTTAGAACATGTCGTTCATTCTGACATAGGAGGCATTGGAATTTGGGCCTTGGGTTATGACAATGGTTATACCGGACTTTGGGACGGGATGAATGATTACCTAACCGACTGTTTTTCTGAACCTTGTTCCGGAACAATTCACGATTTCGGAGGACCAACAAAGAATTATTACAACGATGAGGATTACACTTGGACGATTGCTCCTCAAGGTGCGTCCACCATTGATCTAGATTTTACACTTTTCAATGTAGAAGCAAATTTCGACTACCTCTATGTTTATGATGGCAATTCTACCGCGTCTCCACAAATTACAGGCAGTCCGTTTACTGGAACCGTTGGACCGGGAACTTTTTCAACCACATCAGGAGCAGTAACTTTTCGATTTACATCTGATGGAGCCACGGTTGCTCCAGGATTTGTTGCCAATTACGTTTGTTCTTCCATTCCTGCTCCAATTGCTTCTTTTTCGCCGAGTGCAACAACGATTTGCGTAGGAGATTCATTGCAATTAGTGAGTACATCCTCGGATGCAACTTCCTTTTTGTGGACTACCTCAGCGGGAGGACTTTCTAATTCTTCTGCAGAGAATCCTTACTTATTTGCTAATTCTACGGGCAATTACAGCATAACATTGATTGTGAACAATGCTACAGGTGCAGATACCATCACAAACTCGTTGAATATTGTTGTTAATCAAGCTCCTGTTGCCGATGCAAGCGCGAGTGCAACTACTTTTACCTTGCCCAATGCAACGGTTTTCTTTACAAATTCGAGTTCCAATGCCAGCAGTTACTTTTGGAATTTTGCAGACGGAACAACTTCCACGGACGCAAATCCTTGGCATACATTTACCACTGCAGGACAGTTCAACGTGATGTTGGTTGCTATGAATGCAGGTTGCGCAAACGACACCACTTATTTTACCATCGATGTTGGAACAATAGGTCTCAGCGAATTGGAGAATGCTGTATTATCCGTTGCTCCCAATCCATTTTCTGACGAGTTTATCATTCATTCTACCAAAGAAATCAGTGAAATAAAACTGATTGATTCTCGAGGAGCCAATGTGCCAATTTCTTGGGCAAAAAAGGACGGTGTCATTCATATAAACGCAGAAAGAATTAGCAAAGGTATTTACATTTTACAAGTGACTACTGGAAACGAACTTGTTCATAAAAGAATTGTTAAGAATTAGTTATCTTCTATTTTCTCTTCAGAAAAAAGTGTATATTTAGCTTAAACTAAAAATAAAACTATGATTTTAAGAGGAATTGCCGCTGCATTGTTCATGCTATTAAGTATTTCATCCATCGCACAGGATTGGAGCTTAGACAATTATCAATACGGGAAACTATACAAAGGATACATCATCGACAATGAAGGGACGAGGATTGATGGCTACATCAAGTACAGAAACCGTTGGGTGATGCAAAACGAAGTCATTTTTTACAAGGTAGACAACCTCGAAAGTCCTAAAAAGAAGTACATGACCTCTAATTTGAGCGAATACAAGGTGGCAGATAAGTTGTATCACGTAATTCCTTTTTCTGGAAAGGTAGGCATTCAAATGCGTGCAAATTTGGTCACCAACGCTGAAGGTTGCATCAAAGAATACGTTTGGTACGACAGAGCTTCTAGTTACAACAAGTTGAAAAAGAGACCAGGAGAATCTGATGAAGATTTTGGCACAAGAAAATTCCCTTCAACGAAGGTGTATTTTAAATCCACAGACGGAATGGGCGTTACAAAAGCATTTTTCAAGGATGATTTCGCTAAGAAAATGGCAAAATACTTAGCATTGAATAAGGTTTTGGCAAAGAAAGTCAAAACGAAGAAGCCGGGTTATACAAAGTTGTTGGATATCGCTAAGATATTCAAGGAGTATAATAAGGAGTGTGGGCAGTAGCAGATATGCAAGCCTTGGGTTTGAACGCGATGAAATCGCGCACGAGCTTGAGGCTTTTAATTTATGAATATACGTTATTGTTATTAATAACATCATTGTTTTATATATGAAAAACACCATTTTATTACTGATTATAATATTTTACTATTCTATTGGATATAGTCAAAAAAAGGAGTCTTTGCTTACCTATGAAGTAGGCAACTCAGACAATGTTGAGATTAATAAAGTTAATGACTCTATTTTTACTCTTACTGTAACAAATATAGAAAATGGGAGAAATCAAATCTATGAAACAATCGTTGGATGGTATAAAATTATCGATGACACTCTAAATCTAATTGCCTCTGAGCTTGGTGTATTTGAAAGTGTAGATTCAATTTATCAATATTCTTTTAACAAAGAAGATGCAATCTATGAGGTTGCATTTGATACGATTCAAGTAAGTTACAATTATAGAGATATAATTTTTGAAGGTGCTAAAATAACTAGCCTTAGACTTTGTTTTGTTATTGATGAAGACACAATTTTCACTAAATTAAATGAGAACCATATTAAAATTTCAAAGAGAAATATTGAAAATGTTGATTTACAGATTTTTGAAGTTTTTAATGACGGAACTCTCTGCTCTGTTGTAAGGAGTATCAATTTCAACTTTATGGATGGTGTATATGAAATTGAAATTGTGAAATATGGTTATGCTTCATTTATATATAAATATAATTTTAAATGGCAAAATATAATTTCTAATAAAATAGAACTTAATGGGGTCAAGTATCCTGTTAAATTCTATTGGGACGAGATAGTCTATCCAGTATATTGGTATGCCCCCGCTACCGAGCGAAGAATAGATTAAGTCGCGAGCTTGAGATTCTCTCATCTAGCTCCTTGACTAAACCAATTAATGCGAATAAAAACTATGAAGATAATAATAAGCCTTGTTTTTTCTATTGGATTTATCTCATTAGCCTCTTCTCAGATTTCAGACACTGATTCTGACCTAGAATCTATCATTTATAGGACTAAATTATCTAGGGATTTTAATTCTACTTTTTTGCAATCCTTAACACAAAAGTATTCAGATGGCAAGAGTTTTTTAACATATGAACTTGATAGTGCGTTTAAATTAATTAGTTATCAGCTGTATTTTAACTCAGGTGAAATAGCTGTAGATTCACGGTTGTTATCTTTTTCGAAAAATGAGGATTTCGCTGAACAGTTTTCTTTTGAGACTATTACTTATTATAAAAATGGGAACCATAGAACTGTAGAATTTAATGGTGTATTTCAAGCTTTAAAAATAGGTTATAATATTCATGGAAATCAAGTATATAAAAGTCAAATAGTTAATAGTGATACATTGTCAGGTTTGTTTCTCAAGCACGACTTTAAAGACAGCGAAATATATTATGCTTACTATGAAGAATCGGTTTTAAAATATTCAATTGTTGTGGAACCTTATACTTTTAGAATTTTAAAAATTTACAAGGAAGGTAAGAAGACAAAACTCATAAAACGTAAAAAAATAATTACTATGATCTATGAAATATTTGAATTCAGGTAGAGGGGGTATAAAAAAAATAAGATATGATTACGGAAAAACAAGGTTACGAAGCAATGTTGTCTATGTTAAGTGATTTTCTTGAAACAACTGGTTCAAACACCGCTGGTTCGAGATTTCATCTCGGACCGCTAAACCTCCCAATCACTTCATCAAAACCAAATCAGGTGCTATTGCTTCTTCTTTCTTACTTGCTATTTCAACTGTGACTTCAATTTGTTCTTTGATGCCGTTAGTATTTATTGAGAAGGCATAAAGTCGGTAATTCCCTTCCTCTAAATAGTTGAAATGATAATTTCCGCTTGCATCTGTTCGAGCAATGTCACTGTAATAGTCGTCGTCGCCATAAATGATGTAAACACGTTCATCTACAATTGGAACTGTTGCTGTTGAACCTGATCCAGTACTTCCAGCACCTTGAGTTTGCACATCAATTGCCATTGGTGATGTCATGTCTTCTGCATCTGGAACCTGTCCAATTCCGACATTGGTTATTGTTAAAATGTCGTTGTTCAATACAATTGTAAAATCACTGCTTGCTAAAGCGTTCATTGCAGCACTGGTGTTAGATGCAATCACAGCATTGCTTTGAGAGAAATTGTAATCTACTTTTATGCCGATTCTGCCAGACAATGCCGGATCTCCGCCTACCCAATTTGAATTGTCGTACCAAATGTAATATTGGTTGCCATTGGCAGCGTTGATTAGCCAATAATCATTGTCATCGATAACGGCTCCTGGAGTACAGGTGATGGTTGTTGTTTCGGCAGTAGGAGTGGAGTTGTTGGTAATAACTCCAGATACATTTCCGGAAATTGAAGCTCGACCACCTGGTCCTTCTATCTTCTTGCAAGAACTGAGTCCAATAATTGCGACAGAAGCGAAAATTGAGAGTTGTTTAATTGTTTTATGCATAATTTATTGAATAATTAGTTTTCCAGTTGACTTTACAGCAGCATTGTCAACTATTTTATAGAAATACATTCCCTTTTCAAGGTGAGAAATGTCGATTGTTTCAGTTTTGAGAATTTTCTGTTGAACGACCAATTTACCCAGCTGATTGTAAATTAGGATTTCCTCGTTGAGAATAGCTGAGTTACTACTGACCTCAATGTAATTCGTCGCGGGGTTCGGAAAAACGGCAAATTGATTCGTTTTTAGTTCGTCAACACCTAAATTGGGACAAGAACCGAACATATTGGCGTCTAGCCATGTTAATCGATTAGTAATCCACTGTTTTAGGTAAGCGATTTCTTCAGCATAAGTATTTCCTATAAAATTATTGGGCCAGATGTAAGTTCCTAAAATCGGCCATCGCTGAAAATTTCGTTGCTGAGACTCGTTTAAAAATAAAGCCAAAGTATCAATTCTCGCCATCAAAGAATCGGTGTGCCATTTTCCCAATCTCATTTCACGATAATGACAATTTAATTGATTTGTATAAAAAGGGTCTTGGACCAATTTCTCCCACCAAAAGGGATTCTGCAAACCTCCGCCACCACAATATTGATAGAAATCTATTTCCCAGCCACTCGTGAGGTCTCCTTGACAGTAATTAGCGTTTCCAAAGGCTAAATTAAAATCCCAAACAGGTCCAGCAATTAATTTTCCACCTTCACTGGTTCTTACCTTATGCAGAAAGCTACTAATTCTGTAGCCATCCACGTTTTTGCTCATTTCATTGATGAGAAAGAAGTCAATGAATGAACCTACATCAACATAAGGCAAATAACCCAAGTTAGGATCAGCAAAATTGGGTCCGTTCAAGGCAGCTTCAAAATTGGTGATGTAATTCTGTATGTAATTCAACTGAACAGGAACCAAACTGTCATAATCAGGGTCGTGCATTTGGAATCTAGTTGTAAGCCCAGCTCCAGAATAAGGTGGAAAAGGTGAAGTCCATGCGATGATACCTCCAGCAGTTGTTTTGTCCACCTTTAAAATGTAATCGCCCGTCAGTTCATTTCCAGAAATATCTACAGTTTCAAGGTCATTGCTACCCACTTTTCCGTCTTTTCGTTTAATTTTCTCTGTAAAAACATATACCCCTTCGTATTGACCATTCAAAACTACTTCGCATAACTTTGTGCGCGGAGCAAAGCGGTCAGAATCCCAAGCCATTTGGTAGGCCAAGACATTTCGGATCAATGATTTATCGGAATAGGGAGCGTATAAAATCCAATCGTTGTCATAAGCCATATTAAAAATGGTTACATCAAACCGAACTCCCGAAGGATCTCTTGTTTCCAGTCCCCATTGTTTTTTTGGAAAACTTTGAGAAGATGAACCTCTTGTTTCTATGCCAATATTTCCATTGTATTCATTGAAAGAATCAGTCATGTAGTTTCTAATTCCTTCTCCGTTGTAGATGATTCCCATTGTTGCATCAATTTTTGGGTCATCAGGAATTCCGGATCCTCCAGCCGTATTAATGACAATAATTGGCAAGTTAGAGGAGGTGAAAATCAATGGTGGGTTGAACCAAATCGGATTTGAACCATAATTAGTAGAAGTATTGTTAATTCCCAGTGAAAGCCACGTTCTTGAGCTCATATCGCTCGAACTAATAGCTTGATTATGCGTCTGAATGCATAAAACATTAGCTCCATTTTGCAAAAGAGAGTTTCCTATCACAAACTGACTCGGCACACCTCCAGAATATAAAAGTGCTTCTCTTAAACCATCTGATAATTGATTGTAAGGAGGTTGACTGAAGCTTGTAATGTTGTTTCTTGCTATTTCAACACCATTCAAATAGGCAACGAAAGAATCGTCGTAATCGATATTCAACAAGACTTCATCGATTGCATTGATGTCTATGATATTGAAAATAATTCTTTGGTAGCAAGAGATAGATGCGGGAATCACTGTGTTATCGTCACCATCGCCATAGCCAAAACCACCTTGTCCAGTGTTCCAGCTTGCATCATTGAAACCAAGTGTTATCCAGCTTGTTGAGACAGGAGAATTAGGAACAGTATATCGCCACACATCATCCTCGTTAACAACGGTTTCCCAATGGTCAACAATTGAATGCCCAAAAAATGAAATGCAAAAGAATAGAAAAATGAATATTATTTTCATTGAGTTTATAGTTCATTAACGATGTTGTAATTATACTCACAACAATAGTTTAGCACGCTACAAGGTAAAACAAAATGATGAAAGAATCGAATTTTAGGCACAAAAAAAGTCCCAATTCTCATCAGGACTTTTTTGTGATCTGGCTGGGGCTCGAACCCAGGACCCATACATTAAAAGTGTATTGCTCTACCAACTGAGCTACCAAATCATCGCGTTAGCGGGTGCAAATATATGCATACTATTTATTTTCGCAATGATTTGAAAAGTTTTTTTTCAGTTATTTTTTTACAAATATTCTTAAGCCCTATAAAAGAGCGATATATCAGTCGGTTTTAGAACAATTTCGCCAATGAAAATGGGATTTATAGAACTCTTTTCAATTATTTTCCGTATATTAAGATGATGACAAGAATAATCTTAATCGGATTTATGGGGTGTGGGAAATCTACACTTGGCAAGAAGTTGGCAAAACGACTGAATGTTCCTTTCATTGATTCTGACAAAGAAATTGAGGCTATTCAGCAAAGAACAATCGGAGAAATTTTTGGAGAACACGGCGAATCAGGTTTTCGTGAAATGGAGGCGGAATTTATTAGCTCTTTAGAATTAAAAGACGATTTTGTTCTCGCAACTGGTGGTGGAACGCCTTGTTTTAACAACGCAATGGCGCAACTCAATAAAATAGGCAGCACGTTTTATTTAGAGCGTTCTGCAAAAGAACTTGCGCATCGATTGGCACACTCAAAAACGAAGCGACCTCTGATTGTTGGACTTTCTGATGAAGATTTACTGACATTTATTGAAGAGAAACTAAGTGTAAGAAGTGAGTTTTATAAAAAAGCCTCTGTAATTCTCACAAGAGAGGAGCAAACACCCGATGAATTGGAAAAACTTATTCGATTGCTTCAACCTCATTCTCATTCTCCCCAAAAAAGTTGATACTACCGCCTTCGCGCTCATTCTTCATGAGGTAAGAATGAATTATGGAACTTACAATGACAACGAGCAATGCAATTTTATCGTACATCGTCGTGTCCTCCATGAAATAGGTAAAACTGAGGTAGAAGATGCTCATACCCAAATAAAATACCGTTCCTCCCAATACAAAGTAGATAAATTGCTTCTTTTTTCTGAAAAGTAGAATTAAACCAATAAAAACAATGGACCAACAAATGACAGCAATGCCATTGAAGGTTAGTAAGCGAGAAAGAAAGTCAGGTCCTTCAAAACCTAGTTCTACACCTCTGTTTTTAAGGATGCTATCAACAGGGATTCCTTTGAAACGATAAACCATTTCCCTTGAACTAATAGTGAAATAGCTGATAACGCTCCATAAAAGGAAGCTTATCCAAATAATCATGTTGATATTGAAGGTTAAGCGCGTAAATACATCCGGTTTTTTCTTCCCGAAAATAAAGTTCCTGAATTGCCTAAGAAAAGGTACAGGGCTTTGAAATTTGGTCGCTTTAACAACTTCTTCTTCCATTAGTCAACAGTTAAAACAAGGTATTTAGAAATTTTCCAGAACTCGGAAGCATCCAAAATTTCTATGACAGAACGATTACTTTCTTCAGTTAACTTGTACGATGCGTTTGGATGATTGGTAATGAAACGTGCGTCTGTGCCTTGAATAACAATCGTTTTTGCCTTTGAAGCATTAATTTTCGTGAAATATTGGTCGTTTAAGTCAGATTTCAATTCAATTTTCTTCCCGATTCCTAAAAAGCCATTCTTTTTTTCAATAACACCGTTGTCCTTTAATTCTTGAGAAGTCCCGTAAGCATAATAAACGGTGTTCATTTCTTCTGTCAATTCATCCACCATTATGGCTTGTTCTTGGTAAGAATCGAATAAAATAGAATATTCTCGGTCCAGAGTGTTTAGTTCTGTTTGCAAGAGTGAAATTTGCTCATCTTTCCATTGAATATCTTTGATTAGAGATTCAATCATCAAGTCTAATTCTTTAATTTTTAGACCGTTTTCTTTCATCTGCTTTTGCATTCTTCGCACTTTATTGGCGTTTTCTTCACGCAAATAATTAATGTGTTGAATTTCTTCAATGATCCACGATTTATCATCACCAGAAATCTCATTGTTATCAGAAACAGCACGAATTTGATCTTTTCGAATGCCGATTTTTTCTAAATTGGACTTTATTTCATTAAAAAATGCCAAAGATTCATTAATCAAGGAATCTTTCAGTGCATTGTCTAATTCTAATTGGGCAATTCTGTTTTCCATGCTTTGACCTTCTCCATTCTCAATAAAGGGGTCGTTTTCAGCAGGTTGATCTTGTACGCAACCAACAAGTACGATAGAAAATAGGGCAATATAAATTAACTTTGACATTGAATCTTATTTTTATTAAACTAAGTTAGTAATAATTTTTGGTTGAGGAGTTGAGTAAAAACAAATCACTATCTTTGAGTCAAAATTTTATGATAATGACTAGATATTTCATCTCTATACTATTAATTACTTCGGTTTTTTTCTCTTATGCACAGAATGTAAGGTATAAACTATCAATGCCAAAACCCCAAAATCACTACTATCATGTAGAAATGGAGTTGAGCAATTTTTCTTCTAAAGAAATCAATGTAAAAATGCCAATTTGGACGCCTGGTTCTTATTTAGCAAGAGAATTTGCAAAGAATGTGAACCTCGTAAAGGCTTTTGACGAGAAAGGCAAGAAACTACTTGTAAAAAAGACGAATAAAAACACATGGAATATCCAAAAAGGCAATGCAAGCAAGGTGCTTGTCAAATACGAAGTCTATGCTTTTGAATTATCGGTAAGAACCTCTTTTCTGGATTTAACCCACGGATTTGTCAGCGGTTCTGGCGTATTTATGTATGCAGAAGGCTTTAAAGATAAATCGGGTACAGTTGAGGTTGTTCCTTTTGAAGAGTTCTCAGTAATTACAACCGCAATGAAACCTGCAAATGAGGGTCTGGCAGCAGATGGTTCGAAAAGCTATCAATTTGACAATTACGACCATCTTCTCGATTGCCCCATAGAAATTGGCAACCAAGAAGTCTTCTTTTTTGATGCTGCAGGTGTTCATCACAAGGTGGCAATGTATAATTTCGGTAATTATTCTATCGAGAAGTTAAAAGTTGACATGGCGAAGATTGTTGAGGGTGCAACCAGCGTTTTTGGACAGAACCCAAACAAAGATTATACCTTCATCATTCACAATGTGGTGCAAGCGCAAGGAGGTTTGGAGCATACAAATTCTACCGTTTTGAGCGTTAACCGCTGGACTTACGAAGGACCGAAATACGTCGATTTTTTGAAATTAGTGGCGCATGAGTATTTCCATTTGTGGAACGTGAAGAGAATTCGCCCGGTAGAATTAGGACCTTTTGACTATGATTCGGAGAATTACACCTCTTTATTGTGGGTTATGGAAGGTTTTACGTCCTATTATGAGAAATTAATCTTGCTTCGTACAGGTTTTTACACTGAAAAGCAATTCATCAATAAAATGTGGAGCAGCCTCAATTATGTAGAAGGTTCTGTTGGCACAAGAGTTCAACCTGTTGCACATGCAAGTTTCGATGCGTGGATCAAGGCATACCGCCCGAATGAGAACAGTCGCAATACGACTATGAGTTATTATTCACGAGGTTCAGTGATTGCAATGATGTTGGATGCAAAAATAATGAGTCGCTACAAAGGCAAAAAAAGCTTGGATGATTTTATGCAGAAAATTTACAAGAAATACTACGAGGGAAAAGGACGTGGATTTTCTGAAAGTGAATTTAAAAAGGAACTATCCGACTTTACCGGTGAGAATTTAGATGAATTCTATGAAAAACACATAGACGGAACAGAAATTCCAGATTACAATAAAGAATTAGCGCCATTAGGTTTAATGGTAGAATACACAGGGAAATCTAGGCCAAATGTTGGTCTTTCTTTGGTGAATTCTGGAGGAAAAACAATCGTAAAAGGAATTCGAAGCAATTCTTCAGCAGAAGACGGAGGATTAAGTGTAAATGACGAAATCATAGGTTGCAATGGAATGCGAGCAGATAAAAAATCACTGGACGACTATTTTGCATCTGTTAAGAAAGGAGAGAAAATGAATATTCTTTTCGCAAGAGACGAGCAACTTTATTCTACCGAAATTATCGTGACAGAATATGAGAAACCGAGTTTCAAATACACACTTGCCACAGGAAAAGCGAAAAAATACCGTGATTTTTGGCTAAGAAAACTATAAAAATGAGAGCGACAATTATAATACGAGAAAAGCAAGAAGATTCCTCCAAAGCTCCAAAGCTCCAAAGCTCGAATGCTCCAATAATCCAAATCATCTTCTTCTTCCTATCTTTTTCTTCCTTCGCTCAATCTACTTTCAACTTAGTTCAACTAAAACTGCCAAGTGGCGCTACTTATTCGGCTTCACAAATTGAACCATCCATTGCCATCAATCCAAATAACCCAAAAGAGATGGCGGCAGGTTCTGTTCTCACGGATTATTACTATTCTAAAGATGGTGGTAAGAAATGGAAGAGCAAGACAATGAGCAGCACTTATGGCGTGTATGGAGATCCTGTGTTAATGTTTGATGCAAAAGGGAGGTTGTATTACACGCATTTGGCCAGTTATTCAAAATCGACCCATTTGGACAGAATTGTCTGCCAGACAACAGACAAAGTTTGCAAGAAATTTACAGACGGTTCTTTCCCAAAACCAAACGGAAGCAAAGTGCAAGACAAGCAGTGGATAGTCGTTGATCCTGTTTCCAATGCGATTTACATGACTTGGACGCAGTTCGATGCCTATGATTCTTCCAATCCAGAAGACAGTTCATTGATTGTGTTCTCAAAATCCCTCGACCAAGGAGAATCTTGGAGTAACCCTGTTGTTATTTCATCCTTTCCGGGCGATTGCAAGGACGATGATGACACCGTTGAAGGTGCAGTCCCAGCAGTTGGGCCGAATGGTGAAATTTATGTCACGTGGACAGGTCCGCAAGGATTGGTTTTTCAAAAATCACTGGACGGCGGCGCAACTTGGTTAGAAAATGAACGAATTTTAGAACCTCAATTCGGAGGTTGGACCTTAGATGTTCCGGGTATTTTCCGAACCAATGGACTGCCGATATTAAAATGTGATTTGAGCAATGGTCCAAACAAAGGGACTTTATACCTCAATTGGGCAGACCAAAAAAACGGAGAAGATGATACTGATATTTGGCTGATGAAATCCACCGATGGGGGAGAAACTTGGTCAGAGAGAATTAAAGTGAATCAAGACGAATCTCAACGGCATCAGTTTTTTACGTGGATGACAATCGACCAGAGCAATGGTTATTTGTACTTCGTTTATTACGATAGAAGAAATTACAGTGACAATAAAACGGATGTTTACATTTCAACTTCTCGCGACGGAGCATCGACGTTTGAAGACACGCGTGTTTCGCATTCTCCATTTACTCCCCAAAAGGGCATGTTTTTTGGAGATTACTTAAATATTGATGCTGTCAATGGAGTTATTCGACCTATTTGGCCTCGCATGGATAATGGGGAAATTTCACTTTGGGTAGCGCTGATTAGTGAGAATATGCTCAAAAAGTGAATCAAAAGTTAAAGAAATGTAAAAGTTTCATAAAAAAGCATTATATTGACTATTCTTGCAGTAGAAAATAAACAATGAAGGCAATTTTAATTATCATAGTAGTCATTTCCTCGTTTTTGAGTCACGCTCAAGACACTTTATCGTTGGATTCTAACTTGATTCAACTTTCAGGTGTTACCATTGGAGAACTCGACTTAGAACCGTTGCCATACACGACTATTTTCGATAAAACGCAAAGACACGGAGTAATTGCAGATTATTATGGCTTCTTTTCCTTGGTTACTTTCCCTGGGGATACAATTTTGTTCTCTTATTATGGACACAAAACCTCCATTTACATTGTTCCTGACACCTTGCAAGACAATCGTTATTCTATTATTCACATGATGCAGAAAGACACTGTGAATTTGCCCATGGTTACGGTTTACCCTTGGCCTTCACGAGAAGATTTTGCTCGTGCATTCATCGAAATGGACCCTTATGATGATGCATTAAGAAGAGCGCAACGTCAACTATCTGGAGAAAGTTTGGCATTTATTGCTGCGAAATTAGAAGGAGATGCGAGTCTAAGTTATACCAACGCCCGAAATCAGGCTTATACGCAGTTATATACAAATGGTCAATTGCCAGTGAATAATTTATTGAACCCTTATTCTTGGGCAAAATTGATTAAAGATTGGAAAGAAGGAAAGCTGAGTAAGCAGTAGCAATGTGTAATTAGTAATTTGCAATTAATAATAACTCATTGTAGGTATTGTTTCTAGGAATAGACGAAGCAATCAATTTTTAACGGAGAATTTGCATTTTTCCAATCGCTTTCTCTCCAGTTTCTGATTCAATTACCAATAAATAGATGCCTTCAGTAAGTTGACTTGTATCTATCTTCTCAGAAAACTTAAAATGAGAAGCTTCACGAATAATTTTTCCTTGCGCATCAACAATCAATAAACTTGCATTACTTCCAAAACTCTCTATTTCTGAAATAAAAATAGACTCTTTAGCAGGATTCGGAAATATTCTCACTTTCTCAATACTATTCTCTGCTACACTTAACGGACCAGAGTATTCATACGCGCCAATGTCAAACCCTCCGTAGAAAGGTCGTAAATCAGCGTTAAAATCATCCGTTAAATTGACGGCAGTTCCAGCATCAATGCAAGGAGAAAGGTTAGTCAATTGAAAATTAAGTCCACTCAAATCAACAAACTCGGGAACTCCTGTGATAGAATTCACATCTTTGCCAGTTGCACTTGTGTATGCAGTAAACGAAGCAAAAGTGAAGAGAGTAAAGGATGGAAAACTAGCGAATAAGGTATCTGTTGCGAGATTCTGATTAATTAAATTGTAATCCAAATCTATAAAACCATTGATGTTGTCTTCTACCGCATAAATAGAACGTTGTGCATTGTAAAAAATATTGTTGCGAATGAAGATAGTATCTGTTTGAGCAGGGTTTGCATCTATCACTGCATGAATTCCATGATAATCTGGTCGTTGAACTCCCCAGCCGCTTCCTGCAAAAAGGCAGGTGTTATTCTCAAAATAGATATTAGAAGTAGTCGATGTTACAGGCCTGTTCCAGTATTCAAAAGAGGCAAGTCCACAGTTCCAAATTAAGTTGTTGCGATACCTTATATTTTCTTGCACAGCAGTATTTGTATGATTCTGATTGGTAACGCCAGTATCATAAATTTCCCAAATTCGACATTTTTCCACCGAGTTATTGGAGGCATTTCCCCAGAATTCAACTCCATTACCAAAACGAATGAGCCCATCCATATTGAGGTCGCCACCACCAATGTACGAGATATCACAGGATGTAATTGCAATATTCGCTGTGTTTCCACCTCCAAAACCATGTGCAGCACCATATTTAATGCTTAAATTGTCAAAAGTGATGTCGCTTTTGTTCTCTTGATTAACAATGTGCTCTCTCAAAGCTAATTCAATGACTGTATGACTAAGCGCAGGATTGCTCGTTGAGAAAACAGAAACTCTGCCCGAAACTAAGTCGTACCAATAATCATCCTGAATTAGTAGGTCAACGAGATTCCATTTTTTGAAACCAACACTTAATTCGTTGTCGAAAATGATGTTACCAACATCAGTGAAGAAAACCTGAGTGCTTTCCCAAATGTTAGCTCCCTGATCTACCCAGTCCGAAGTGTTGCTCTTGTTAATCGATCCAAGAATCATAGGTTTATCCCCTGAAGAATAGGCGCCGTAGAAAATTTCAGAGACATTACTGCCACTTTGCGGAATTAGTTGACCTCTCCACGTTTCGCCTCTTTTAAATAAGACAGAATCGCCTGGGAGAAGAGCTTCGGTATTAACTTTATTAATTGTTTGCCAAGGAGAAGTTGAAGACGTGCCTAAATTACCATCGTTTCCAGAAGTTGAAGAAACATAGTAGGTTGCTGAGAATAAGTTCAAACTGTACAATAAGAATGAAAACGATAAAAATAATTTTTTATGATACATTTAGTATTATTTTAGTTTGTTAAAATGTGGGGCAATTATTCATTGTCAATTACACATTACTACTTGTAACCGGATAGCACAAAAAGTACTTCTCAACGGGCTTAGATAACGCTGAAATATTCAAATTATCGGAAGCTTCAGCCAAATCAATGACATCTCCGTTTTTCATTAATAAGTTAATGTTCTCTCTGTCTTCATTGTAGGCATTGTTTCTGAGAACGTCAGAGTAAACGAAGTAATCTATCTCATTATCAGAAAGTTGCAGAGATTGTTTAATGTTATTTCTAACCTTTGCTATTCTATCCTCGGAGAATGGAACTTTCGAAATTTCAATTTTAAACAGGTCGCGATTAACCAATCTTTTTGACAGTTCTGACAAAACCTTATCATCGCAGAATTGCCAGACTTTTATCGCTCCAAGAATGTCAAAGTCATCGAGTAGGGCAAATTTTTCTAAAACAGCTTTCTCATTCTTAAACGCTTCTTTGGAAACGTTATTCTCCATGAAGTAGAGTAGTGCTGGACTTCCAAATAATCGAGTACCTTGTTGCACCAATTCTTTGGCTCTCCGCAGAATGTGAATCAACATATATTCTCCCGAAACAACGGTCTTGTGCATGTAAACTTGCCAATACATCAATCTTCGGGAAACGATAAACTTTTCGATAGAATAAATGCCTTTTTCTTCCAAAACAAGGTTGCCATCTTTCACGTCAATCATTTCTATGATTCTGTCGCTGCCAATTTTGCCTTCACTGACTCCAGAATAGAAAGAATCTCGGTTCAAGTAGTCCATTCTGTCCATATCCAGTTGACTGGAAACCAATTGATGTAAAAACTTTTTGTGATAATTATTGGCAAAAATCGTCAGTGCTAAATCCAATTCTCCATTAAATTCTTTGCTCAACTGAGCAATAAAATAAGCTGAAATTTCTTCGTGACTTACACCTGAAGCAATATCGTGTTCCAAAGCATGACTAAACGGACCGTGTCCGATGTCATGCAAAAGAATCGCAAACAAAACACCTTTTTCTTCCTCTTCTGTAATTTCATGCCCTTTTCTTCGGATGGTTGCAACGGCTTTTGTCATCAAGTGCATTGCTCCAATGACGTGAGAAAAACGTGTATGCAAAGCGCCTGGATAGACTAAGTGCGTTAGTCCTAGCTGTTTAATTCTCCGCAATCTTTGGAAATAAGGATGCTGAATTACATCGAAAATAATTTCGTGCGGTATTGTAATAAAACCGTAAACGGGGTCGTTAACTATTTTCTTCTTATTATTAATGTTGACTTTTGAATCCAATTGCATACTTTTAGAACTTAAGGTCAAATTTAAAAAAATATAACGCAATGCAGATAAAAATCCTTTGGGCAGACGATGAAATTGACTTATTAAAGCCACATATTCTCTTTTTGGAAGCAAAAGGTTATGAAGTTACCCCTTGTAATAACGGTGCTACGGCTGTTGAAAAAAGTGCGGAGGAAGAATTTGACATTATTTTCTTGGATGAGAATATGCCAGGAATTACGGGTCTGGATGCGTTGACAAAAATTAAGCAAGCAAAACCGCACGTTCCTGTAGTAATGATTACCAAAAGTGAGGAAGAATACATCATGGAAGAAGCAATTGGCAGTAATATTGCCGATTATTTGATAAAACCAGTGAATCCGAATCAAATTTTGTTGTCTATCAAGAAAAGTTTAGACACGAGCAAGTTGGTTTCGCAAAAAACGAATTCTAATTATCAGCAAGAATTTAGAGAATTGGGCATGCAATTGGGCGGTCGTTTAGATGTTGATGAATGGTTCGAAGTCTATGATAAGTTGGTTTATTGGGAGTTAAAACTCAACGACATTGAGGATACGGGAATGAAAGAAATTCTCGAAATGCAAAAGAAAGAGGCAAATGCGCAGTTTGCTAAATTCATTGAGAGTGAATACCTCGATTGGCTAAACGGAGTAGAGGATGCACCAGAAATGATTCATACTTTATTCAAAAATAAGATCAATCCTAAGTTAGATGATGGAGATTTGTTCGTTATTGTTATTGACAACCTCCGCTACGACCAATGGAAGATGTTACGACCTATTTTCGCGAAATATTTCACGGTGAATCATGAAGAAATCATCTATTCTATTCTCCCAACAGCAACACAATACGCAAGAAACGCCTTTTTTGCAGGATTAATGCCGTCAGAAATTCAAAAGAAATTCCCGCAATATTGGGTGGGAGAAGAGGATGAAGGTGGCAAGAATATGTACGAAAAAGAGTTGCTCGAAACGCAATTGAAACGTTTGAATAGAGATGTGAAATGGTCGTACAATAAAATCACCAACCTTACCGCAGGAAAGAAATTGGCTGATAATTTCAACCAGTTATTGGACAACGATTTGAACATGATTGTTTACAATTTTGTGGATATGCTTTCTCATGCAAGAACTGAAATGGAGGTGATAAAAGAGTTGGCTGGCGATGAGTCGGCTTATCGTTCATTGACTGTTTCTTGGTTTGAACATTCTCCATTGCAAGACATCATAAAAAAAGTTGCGGCAGCTGGAAAGCGTTTAATGATAACGACTGACCACGGTACAGTGAGAGTGAATCATCCTGTAAAAATTGTTGGAGAAAAGTCGGTGAACACCAATTTACGCTACAAAACAGGAAGAAGTTTATCGTATAAAGATAAAGATGTTTTTCAAGTAAAAGATCCACAAGATGCATTTTTGCCTAAAACGAGCATCAATTCAGAGTACGTTTTTGCAAGAGATCAAGATTTCTTTGTTTACCCGAATAATTACAATCATTTTGTGAAGTATTACAACGATACCTTTCAACACGGAGGTATTTCTTTGGAAGAATTGTTAATCCCTTTTATAGAATTATCGCCAAAATAAATTGAAATGGAGATTAGAATTGAGTCATTAACAGATTTGCCATTTGCTGCTACACAATTCTTGGAGAATATGGGCGATGCGAAAATTTTTGCTTTCCATGCAGAAATGGGAACGGGCAAAACAACCTTCATCACCGCTTTGCTCCACGCTATGGGAATCAAAGAAGTAGAAGGTTCGCCAACCTATTCCTTGGTCAACATTTACGAAAGCGAAATGTTCGGAAGCATTTATCATTTTGACTTATTTCGTATCGAAAGCGAAGAAGAGGCCTTGGACATCGGAGTCGAGGAAATGATTTACTCGGATAGTTTTTGCTTCATTGAATGGCCGGATAAGATTGAGAGATTGTTGCCGGAGGGGGTTGTTGAAGTGAGGATGAGGAAGGAAGGAGATGTTAGGATTCTTCAATTGGCAATTAGTAATTAATAATTTCCGCGGATTCTTTTAGTACCTAATAGAATTGTAAAGTTGTTCTTTTAGCTTTGAAGTCTTATCATTTTCTTTAAAATTGTTAGCCTTAACTGAGTCATAAAACTGCTTAAAAGATTTATTTAATTCAGGATTTGAACTTTTGTCAATGATATATAAGTATGCTTCTTTAACAGAGTTGTCGTTTAAATAAACACGGGAATTATCACTTCCATAGATTAAGTCTCCAACAAAGTAGTTAAATGCTTCTTTGCAGTCATCTATAAAAATGAAATTGGGGTTGTTATCTATGAGTTCTTTTCTGTACAGCATTCTTTTAGCAATTGTTTTAAATGACACAATAATGCCACCGTCATCATAACAACCTTCAATTGATTCATTATCTAGATTGTCCAAATATTTAATTAATTCTTTTGACAAGCAAGGTTTAAAAATTGAAATTATTGGTTGGTGGTATAGGGTGAGATATCCCATTCCTTCACTATAATCAACATGGATTCCTTTTTTTAATAATTCTTTCTCCTTTTCCTCGTTGACTTGCCAATCTTTGCTCCAATTTAAAGAATCAATCTCATTAATTACTAATTCTAAGGAGTCGATACATTCTTTAAGAATTTCGTCACAGTTTGTTTCAGGCTTTATTTTATTATAAAATGAGTCAGCAATATTTAATACTATGTCTTCATTCTCAATCTGTAAAGAATGACTCAGATTCCAATCTTCGGATAAGTCTTGATTATTATCAGCAGTTAAAGTTTCAGAATCTATCTTTTTTTGATCATTAACATTTTGATTAGTACATGCTAATAGTATAAGTGTAGTTAGAATAATAATATAAAATTTCATAATTGGGTTTGTTTAGGTATTACCAAAAGTAATAATATTTTATGGAATCCTCCAAATTCTTGCATCTACTTATCAAACACAAAATTTTAGCTTATGAAAGGAATTCAAATCTCAAAACCTTGCTCAGAAAACTGGAATGAAATGTCGCCTAACCAAAAAGGTGCATTCTGCCAGAAATGTTCTAAATCAGTTTATGATTTTACCAAAAGGAGTAACGAAGAAATCAAATCTATTCTCCTAAAGTTAAAAGGTCAAGAAGTTTGCGGAAGAATTTTAACAACGCAAGAATCTGCACTGAACAGTGAGTTTTATGCTTGGAAGTTGAGCAACAGAGCAACGTTGAATCGTGCAATATTATTCTCACTGGTAGTCGTGTTTGGCTTGTCAGTATTGAGCTGCACGACGGAGCAAGAAAAAATAGCGGTAAAAGAGTTTCAAGAGAAAGCGGTGGTTGTATTGTCTCAAGAACCTGTTCTAGAAGATGAAGTTGAGAAAGAAAAAGTAGAAACTACTACTGTAACTAAGGTGGTTCCTGAAACTGAAATTGAAGAACCTGTTGAATTAATGGGAGATGTTGTTATTCTGAAAAATCGAGATTCAATAAATATTCAAGAGGAAGTATTCGCTTGTGGAGTTGGACTGACTTATGTGAACATGGGCGCAATGGTGTACATTTCTCAATACGAAGAATATCTCGAAGATACCATTCCAGAACCAATCACTGAATACGATGATTTAGGTCGTATTCTCCCGACAGAATTCTCTGCAACGCCTTTTCCAAACCCAACGAGGTCAATTTCTACCTTAAAACTCGAAATAGCAGAAAAAACCACTATGAGAATCATGCTTTTCAATCTTCAGGGAGAATTAGTGACAGAAATAGCCAACAAAGACTTCGAAAGAGGCACTTTTGAGCTTCCAGTGGACTTATCAGAAGAAAAAGCAGGAATGTATTTAATTGCGATTAGTTCGAAAAACTTCAGTGAGACGATTAGGGTTGTAAAGCAGTGATTAAATCCTTTCTTTAAACCGAAATAAAAAATGTCCTCCCCCTCATTCCCCCTCCAAAGGGGGAAGTTAAAATCATGCAAATCAATAACGAACTTTTTCTAGTCACTTCAATTTTTATCCGTGCATCCGCGGTTAATCAACTCTAAAAAAAAATCTTTTTATTTACAACCATTTCTCCATATCTTCGTATAACAGAATTCAAACCCTGATATATGATTACAGATCCAGAGATTTTAAAACATCTGATGCAGCAAGGCAGTCTTCTACCGAAAGAAGAAATGTTAGAAGTTGCTCGCAAAAAGGGTAATCTGTACATCGGAATTCCAAAAGAAATTTCATTTCAAGAACGTCGAGTGGCATTGGTGCCTGAGACTGTTTCTTTACTTGTTGCTAATGGACACCGCGTAAAAGTAGAGACGAAAAGTGGAGAAGGCTCTAATTTTTCGGACAACGATTACAGTGAAGCGGGGGCAGAAATTTGCCATGACAGAAAGGAAGTTTTTGCTTGTGATATTATTTTCAAGGTCGCACCTCCCGATGAAGATGAGGTAGCAATGATGCCAGGAAATCAAACGCTTATTTCGGCATTGCAGATTTCGATTCAACCAAAAATAATTCTTCAAAAATTAATAAAGAAGAAAATAACAGCCATTGCTTGGGATTATATCCGAGATGATAGTGGTGTTTTCCCTGTTGTGAGAGCAATGGGCGAAATTGCTGGTAGTACAGCGATGTTGGTGGCTGGAGAATTGCTTTCTTCATTCTACAACGGAAAAGGATTGATGCTTGGCGGAGTTGCCGGCGTTCAACCTACTGAGGTCGTAGTTATTGGTGCAGGAACAGTCGGAGAGAATGCCACACGTTGCGCTTTGGGATTAGGAGCATCCGTTAAAGTGTTCGATAATTCTCTTTCTAAATTGCGCAGATTGCAGAACGATATAGGAACGAGGGTTTATACTTCCGTTATTCAACCTAAAGTTTTGGCAAAATCACTGATGCGTGCCGATGTCGTTATTGGAGCATTGAGAGCACCGCTGGGAAGAACGCCTTGTGTGGTGACGGAAGAAATGATTCAAAACATGAAACCGGGTTCCGTTGTGATAGATATAAGTATCGATCAAGGGGGAGTCTTTGAAACATCAAGAGTGACAACGCACAATAATCCAACCTTTAGAAAACACGATATCATTCACTATTGCGTACCCAATATAGCGTCACGTGTTTCAAGAACAGCATCTTTTGCTTTGAGTAACATCTTCTCACCAATCCTAATGAATATGGGGCGTATGGGTGGTTGCAAAGAATTAATAATTCAAGACGTAGGTTTTAGAAGCGGCGTTTACATCTACAAAGGACACCTCACAAGCGAAGTTCTGGGTAAAGTTTTCGACTTAAAATACAAAGACATTGAGCTTCTTTTGATGGGTATGAAATAATGATTGTTCCCTTAGATTTTCCCAAAGCAGAATTGCGCTTAAAGCGAAAGAATGACCAAGTTTACGTCTGGTGCATCATTCGTAAGATGGATTTGCTCTGTACACCTGAAGAATGGGTTCGCCAACATGTGATACATTACTTAATTCACCAAAAGAATATTTCTCAAGGTTTAATCGCTTCAGAATATACCATTGACTATAACGGGATTTCAAAACGCGCTGATATTGTTGTTTTCAATAGAGAGCAAAAACCAGTGATGATTGTGGAATGCAAAGCACCTGAGGTGGCAATCAATCAGAAAGTGATGTTGCAAATAGCGCAGTACAACGCAAAACTAGATGTCAAGTACCTTTTCTTAACGAACGGAATGAATCATTTGATTTGCGAAGTGGAGAAGGGGGAACTGAGTATTTTGGAGGAGCTTCCAGGGTTTTTGGGTTTTAGCGATTAGCCTTTGGCGATTAGCTTTTAGCTGGATTTCTCTTTGTTCGAAACTATTCAAATCATTGAACAATAAAAATTCAAGAAATATATTTGTTAAAAAAAATCAAGCTAAAAGCCAACCGCTAACCACCAATAACCTCTTCAATCTCCCTCGTCTCCAAATAAATTAACCGCTTAAATTCCTTGTACTTCTCCGTTCCATTCGATTCATTTAGAACGTAATACGACCAATCATAAAGTTGCCAACCTAATCCTCTGTCGATTGTTTTTCGGTCAATTTCTTTCTCAAATTTTTCTTTGCTCTTTTTCGATACGTAGGCAAAACCTCTTCCAAGAATTCCAAAGAAGCCTCGTTCAGAATAATCAATGATGTGACAGAATTCATGCCCAAACACACCAATTCTTCCGTTAAAATTGGCATCCCGCAGTGTTACTTTTTCAAAAGCAGTCGATTCGTCAATTCTCACAACATATTTTCTCTTACATTTTCTACGGAAGAATAAAGACGCAACCTTCGGGCGTGTGTTTAATGTTGTCTTGATTTCTTGAACCTTAAAAGAAATACTGACATTTTTCAATTCCGGAAAATAAGAGAGTGCTTTGAGAATTTCTAATTCATAACGAGCAGGGATCTCTTTATTTGCTCCAAATTCTTTTCTAAGCGAATCGATTTCACTTAAAACGAGCAATGAATCTATCTTTCTTTCTTGAGGATACAATTGCGCATTAACTTCACTGATAAAGAATGAGCAAAAAACAAAAATGATCGAAAACTTAACCCAGAACCCCTTCATTCTTAACCAATCTCAGTATCCAACTTAAAAGCACTCGTCTTATGGAAAGCCAATTCAGGATAATCTTGTTCCGCCATTTGTAATAAGAAAGAAGTTTCTGCTAAAAAAACGAGATTGTCGTCTTTATCTTTTGCTATATACCTCATTTTTGCTCTTTTAAATTCTTCCAGTTTTGCATCATCATCGGATGTAATCCAACATGCTTTGTGAAAGTTTTTGGGAACAAAACGACATTTAGCACCGTATTCGTGTTCTAAACGATAACTAATCACCTCAAACTGCAGTTGACCGACAGTTCCAATAATTTTTCGACTTCCAGGTTGCATAATAAATAATTGCGCAACGCCTTCGTCCATCAACTGGCGAATACCTTTGTCGAGTTGCTTGGATTTCATAGGATCCAAATTCTCCAATTCCATGAAAATTTCTGGAGAGAAACTTGGAATTCCTTTGAAGTTGAATTTTTCACCTTCGGTTAATGTATCTCCAATTTTAAAATTGTTAGAATCGTACAAACCAATAACGTCTCCGGGATATGCTTCCTCAATCACGCTTTTATCTTGCGCCATGAATGAAGTCGGATTTGGAAACTTCATTTTTTTGCCATTTCTGACATGATTGTAGAAGGTGTTTCGTTGAAACTTACCAGAAACTATTCTCAAAAATGCAATTCTATCTCTGTGTTTAGGATCTAAATTGGCATGGATTTTAAAAACGAATCCTGAAAACTTTTCATCATTAGGTTCTACGCGTTTTGTGTCTGCATCTCGTCCGATTGGAGAAGGTGAAATTTCGCAGAAAGCATTCAGTAACTCTTGCACGCCGAAGTTGTTGACAGCAGAACCAAAAAACACCGGAGCAACATCTCCAGCCAGGTAATCTTCTCGTGAGAAAGGGTCATAAACACCCTCAATGATTTCTAATTCTTCGCGCAATTCATCCGCTTCTTCCTTGCCTATTTTTTTGTCCAATTCTTTCGAATTGATATCTGATAAGGATTGTAAATCGTCGGCGATGCCTGTTTTGTTAGGAGAGAAGAGGTTGAGTTCGTTTTTATAAATGTTGTAAACACCTTTAAAACGGTCGCCCATTCCAATAGGCCAGGTGAGTGGTCTTACTTTTATTTTTAGAATAGACTCTAATTCATCGAGTAAATCGAAAGACTCTTTACCGTCTCTGTCGAGCTTATTGATGAAGATAATCACAGGCGTTTTTCTCATTCTACAAACTTCCATCAAGCGCTTTGTTTGCGCCTCAACACCGCTAGCAACATCGATAACTAAAATCACACTATCAACAGCGGTTAAGGTTCTGAAAGTATCTTCTGCAAAGTCCTTGTGACCGGGAGTGTCGAGAATGTTTATTTGCTTGCCATTATAGTTGAATGCCATCACGGAAGTAGCAACAGAAATTCCTCTTTGCTTTTCTATTTCCATGAAATCGGAGGTTGCCGTTTTCTTAATTTTGTTGTTCTTTACAGCACCTGCAGACTGAATAGCGCCACCAAAGAGCAATAATTTCTCTGTCAATGTTGTTTTACCAGCATCGGGGTGAGAAATGATACCAAAGGTTCTTCTTTTTTCTATTTCAACAGAATTGCTCATAGGATTTTCTTAAAACTTGGCAACAAAGATACGAGAATAACGATGGTTAAGTTAAATCAGAATTAAAAAATAAATGAATCGGAAATACTTAAAAAGCAGTAACAATATTCCCAGTACTTACACCCAATTCTTCTGCGTTAACAGTTAGCAACGGTAGGTGTAATTCATTTTCTATCATGGATTGAATAAATGAATTAGGATTCTTAATAATTCCATCTTGATAATAACCAGCCGCCATTAAGTCTGCATCTTGTTCTTGTGCATAGTTCATTAATCCTTGTTCATAGTTAGAACCAGCAGGAATATTTGCAATGACGTATTTAATGCCATTGTCTTCCAGATGTTTACGAACAATCAATTGGTTTGATTTCATGTGTTTTTCCAGCCATTCATCTTTATCATGATAACCAACAAGATGTATCGTTGCATCAAACTTTTTGGCAATTTTCGTTGCTAAATTTGTGATTTGAATGGTTTTCTTATCAAAAGAGAATGGCATAACAATCGTATTGATTTTCTCTACCGTTTTTTTACCTTGAGTAACTAAGAATGGTGAAGAAGAATGACTAATCATTTTCACAATGTTACTGCCAAATATTTTTTGAAAACCTTTTGCTCCATGAGTCCCTAGAACAATCAATGAAGGTTGCAGTAAATCACTCGCAATTCCAATGCTGTCAAATAAATCGCCAATAAGAACTCTGGTTTGCACCATTTCTTGCTCTTCTTTACTTAAAGTTTTAACGTAATCAGAAAATTTAGTTTTTGTTGTTTTCTTTTCTGATTGTTTTTTCACAACGTTTAAAAGAGTAACTTTTCCGTTGTGAGCTATAGCCAAATCCAACCCTAAGCGCAAAGCACTTTCAGAAACGGGCGTAAAATCAAAAGGAACGAGGTATAAAGGTGTGTCTTTCATCGTAATAAAGTTTAATTGTACTAAAGATAGCAATTATTTCTTGATTAAGACAACATCAATTGATTCTCGATATAATAAATTGTGATTTGGGTCAAGTTGATAATCAAACGCCGTTTTCTTTCCTAATTCAATTTCTATCGTTTTTGTTTCTTTTGTAAAATGTAAAGTTTGAGTTCGTTTGTTGTCATCCTCAGATAGTTCAACTTCTATTGAGAATTCGAAAGCTTCATTTTGTATTTGCTCAATGATTAAAATTCTTTTGAAACACTTCTTTTTTTCACGAACTTTTATGTTGGGCATTTCGCTAGATCGTAACCATTGATTGAAGAACACTTGTAAATTCTGTTGTGAAACCTCCTCCATATCAGCGAAGAAATCATCACTGGAGGCATTCTTGTATTTGTATTTTTGATAATAAGTCTGCAATCCTTGCCAAAAGAGGGAGTCACCCACTTTATTTCTTAGCATGTGCAGAACCCAAGAACCTTTTTGATACGAGTTAGGGTTCAATAATTGCATCCAATTCACTGTGATTGTATCAATAACGGGACGTTTTACTTTATCTTCAAAACGTATGATGCGTTGTCTGTCTTTTTCTAATTGAAGATTCATTGCATCTCTACCGTATTTTTGCTCAATGTGAAGGTTGGTCAGGTAGGTTGCAAAACCTTCGCTCAGCCATAAATGTTGCCAGTCTAATTCTGTGACAGAATTTCCGAACCACTGATGTGCAATTTCATGTGCGATTAGATTCTCCATTTCATTCTTGCCTGTGAATGCTTCTTCATCGTAAAAGATACAACTCGCATTCTCCATTCCGCCAAAACGAGTGGTCGATTGCACATTGGCTAATTTTTCAAAAGGGTAGGGGCCTATTTTTTTGATAAAGAAGTGTAAAGGGTCAGGAGCAACGTTCAGGTCGGCCAAGGCATCGCCAGCGTTTTTCTTATAAACCCAACTACTGAGTTCAAAATCAGTCAGTGACTCCATTTTCTGAATTTCGAAGTCTGCTGCGCCAAAAACCATCACTTTTGTTGGTAGTTCTGTCTCTGTTGCATATTCTGTAATAGAGTAGTAGGGAGCATCAGCGTCAAAAATATCAATCAATTCTCCATTGGCAATAATAGAGTAATGATCCGGTGCTCTTATGGTGAATTTAACCTTTGCTTTGTCAGAAGGATGGTCATTGCATGCTATCCAGTGTTGTGCACGATTGGGCCAGTTATCACCGAAGAATGTCCGTTCTCCATATTTATTTTCACCAATGATTAAGCCATCGGCCGGTGCTCCTTGGTAGTGAATTTGAAAGATGCCTTCTTCTCCTTTTTTACGACTATCAGTAAATATTTTTAATGCAAAGTATTGATGTTCAAATTTGAGTGCTACATTATTTGAAGTAACTGACTTTACAACCATTCCAGATCCTGTTAGGCTGTCTAGATCGACAAGGTTTAGAGAGAAAGATTGACAATCTTCTACAAAAAGCACGGTAATTTCTTCAACGACGTCAATAACATCTGTCGTATCTTCGATGGCAATATTCAGGTTGTATTGCAGTACGTCAATTTCTTTTTGACTGTATGAAATTGAGCAAAATAATAGCAATGTAACAAAGGTCAATTTCATATTTCGTGATTATTTATTTTGGCTGTTAAATTGGGGAATAATACTCATTTATTAAAGAACACTCAATTTTACAACTTTAGTAAAGTCTGAAGACTCAAACCTTAAAAAATGAATTCCGCTAGAGAGGTTGTACTCTGATTTGTTGATTGAGAAAGAATATTTCCCTTCAGCGTGTAGTTTTTCTCCGTTATTTAGTATTCTTATTAACTTTCCGTCAACTCCAATCAACTGTATGGATAATTGCGTGTCTTTTTCCAGTTCATAATTTATTGTAAAGGTATCATCCGAAGGGTTTGGATAAACTAAAACATCAAAAGCTAATTTATCAAAGCGAGCGGTAAATGTTTCATCCATTGCTACATTCTCTGTAAAAGAATTGGCAAGACTATCACTCACTGTTCCGTTGGATGACTCCCAGTATTCAAACGAGTAACCTGGATTAGCAACTGCGGTTATGGTCACTGGAACACCATTGAAATATCTTCCCGTCCAAGGCAGTGAGTCAGGAGTAATTGTGTTGATTTTGATGTAACCTGCATCTTCTGGATATACAGCCAAGGTAATATCGACTTGATTCGGCGAAGCAATCATTCCTTGAATGTGATCTCTGACAATTTGTGGACGTTGATCTGCCCACATAAGCATAGAATCAATATTTAACTTCCATTCGGTAAGATTTAAACTTCTTGCAATATCATATCCAAAAATATTAATTACACCTTCGTTCCATTTGGTAAAATGGCGACTCATTTCGGGTTCTAAATCAGCTTCCATTTCACGACCTATTTTATTCACATTTACAGGGTGAAATGTTGTGTTCATTAAATCTGCATAACGATTGACGAAATCATTTGCATAATCTACGTTGGTCAATAGACTTTTTAGTAATGTAGAATGGACACCTGTGTATGTTGGCCCAATAATATCTGCTAAATAATTATAATTGAGTAAATTTTGCCCGTCAATCAGACCTAACCCTAAATCAGTGTCCCATAAAACATATCTCCATTTTCCTTCGGGTGAATTTTCTCTCCAGTATTTTACGTTATTGCTAGATGTTTGACTAAGCCAATCAATATTAGAATAGAAAGTTTCTGTTATGAAATAGTCGGTTACGTTTTTAATATCAAGCAAATCACTTTCTACGTAATCAAAATTACTTTGGACTGAAAGGTCTGTTGCTTGTAGATAGTTAATCATACTTTTAAAGCCTTCATTAGTGCCAGATAGCGCATCCCCTTCAAACCTTAATAGGTCAATATTTTCTTTAGAAACATTTGGATGATTTTCTTCGATGTAACTGTCATCTTGTCTTTCTCTCAGGCCATAAACGCCCCAATATTGACCATTTAGAAAAAGGACACAAGGTTCGTAAGCCATGTAATCTAGGTGCAAACCTTTTGCTATTTCATGCATCAATGCATCTCGAAAATGGACGGTATTATAATCAATACCTGCATTTCTCACGTTAAAATTCTTATACCTCTGTCGGCCAGGTTTATCGGGAAAGAGCTCATAATTAATCCATTTTTCATTATAGTCATCCTTTGCAAGAATTCGAAAGCTTTTTTGTGGCCATGCTTTGGAAAAATTACCATGAATTTTCAGGCCTGCGTTTTGAGAAAAAGCAAGTTGTTTATTTCTGTCAAAGAATTCTACGTTACATTCCTTTTCCCAATTTTTCCAAAAATTTGAACCTTGAAATGGATAATTGATAGAATCGGCAGTAGGTCCGAAGACATAAATCCCCTCGTTGTAATCCCATAGGTTTATGGGATCGGTACTAATTGAAATAACAGGCAAGCTTACATTCTCATTAATATAATAAGATGCAACAGTAGTTTTACTCGGTAAATATGAGAGGTTCGATGGATAGAGGACAGCCTTTATCACACTATTACTGGCAACTATTATTGGTCCAGAATAAAGCGCGGAACTAGGTGTTGGAATACTACCATCTGTTGAATAAAAAATAGAACCTGCTTGAGTCGTTGTTATAGATACGGATTGTGAACCTGTATAAAACCCTGCTGGTAAAGAAATATTAGGTTGTTGAGCATAACCCGTGAAGCAATTTGAAAGAATATTTGACGTATCAGCAGTTGGGATATCAAAAATACACCAGTTACTTGCTCCATCGGATGTTCTTCCATAAGAATTGTTTAAACGAGTGCCAATTACTGAAAGTTGATCTATTAAGTTGTTCGAAGGGTCAAATAGTTTTAATTCTGTCGGAAAACTAGAAAGGTTAAAGTTGGTATGCAGATTAGTAGATGCTGGAAACTGGAAAAAAGTAACAGAAGTATCTTTGACACCAATCAAGAGATAGGGGATTGAAGACATATCATCAGAAAGAGGTATATCATTGTGAACTTCTACTGAAAACACATTGTTGCCTTGGTTTTTAGCGGAGTTCATTAATGCTAGATCAAAGAAAAGAAACTCTAATCCACCGCCGGCATATAATTTTGCTTCTCTTTCTTCATAAGCTAAGTCAGAAAAAACGGGTTGTGTTCCTTGGACCCCAATGTTATTTCGAGTCAATTCAACACCATTAAGATAAGCAACGAAAGAGTCATCATAATCTATGGCTAAAAGTCCAATGGAAATATTACTTGTATCTGTAAGAATAAACTCACTCCTCATATACAAGGTTGTAGTTTGTGCAATGATTGTACTATCATCACCGTCACCATAACCAATTCCTCCCATGCCCAAAGACCATGCCGCAGGGTTGAATGCTTGTGTATTCCAATTACTTGGTGGAGTTGTCGGTCCAGTGTAATAGTTCCAAACAACTTCTGGGAATATTGGGATTTCCCAATGGTCAATAATGTCTCTACGGTCCTTTTCAGATGCAAAAACAATTAAATGGTCGTTAGGCTGTATATATACCGTAGGAAAAACCCAACTTTGCTTGGCTTCATTCTCCGAAACGAGCGCATAACCTTCTAAGTTGACTGCGACAGAACCAGCATTGTACAATTCTATCCAATCTGGATAGTCTCCATCTTCGTCAATCAATCCAGCAGTTTGTGCAGTCGATATTTCATTGATTACAATTTGAGAAAAAGTAACTGTACTTAAAGAAAGTGCAAGTAAAAAAGTAATTATTCTAGCCATTAGTATAGATTAGTAGCAATGAAATTACAATTTAAATTTGAAATGAGCAAGAATAAGCTGTCTGCTCGAATCTTTAAATTTTAACGAAATAATTTGTCGAGCTCGCATTCGTCTCTGAATCATCGTATCCCATAATTGGAAAATTAGTCATATAGATAGAATCAGTTCACCATCAATATTAAACTTGTTAGTTTTTATTTTAGTTAATGAGGAGGATTCAGAATTAATAAAAAAAAGCGCTACCCAAAGGGTAACGCTTTTAAAAAGTGGAGTCGGAGGGTTTCGAACCCTCGTCCAAACGACGAATAATTTAGCTTTCTACATGCTTATTCTATGATTCGATTTTCGATGTAACCTCGGACAAAGACACCCAAATAGTTACACTTATCTTCTC
>NVXU02000057.1 GCA_002734065.2 Fluviicola sp. | reverse complement strand
TAGAAAGCGCATAATTTCTCAAGAAAACAAAAGCCCTTATAATTTGAATGTTGATTTCAATTGCTTTTGGAGAATTAAGCACGCTTGAAAGCATCGCAACACCTTGTTCTGTGAAGGCAAAAGGTAAATATTTACTGTGTTTACCACGTTTGTCGATTTCTAAGGTCACAATTTGTGACCTTAGAAAATTATACTCATTTCGTGAGAGTTCAAACAGAAAACCAGGAGGAAACCTACCAAAATTTCTTTTGACAGATTGTTTAAGCACCTTAGTTTCTGTGTCATACAGTTCTGCTAAGTCATAATCAAGCATAACTTTTAGCCCTCTTGTTTCATAAATCCTTTGTTGGATGGTTTGTAATTCCATTTTAAATAGTGTTTTGGTTAGTTCCTATTTAAGTTAAGAAAAATTATTCGGGGGCAAAGCTCGTGTTGTTTGGGGTACAAATAAAATACAAACGGGTGCTAATCCCCTTTTTTTAGGGTTAAAAAACACTTTTTGATATTTTCTTTTTTGTAATCTTTATTATGATTAAATTCTATTATAATTATTTTGAATACCTTTAACTAAGAAACAAACTAATTATTTAAAATAATGGAAGACAATAAACTACTTGAACGAATTGAAGAACATACAAGAAAAACGGAAATTAACACGAGAAAAACAACCAATTATGTTTGGGTTATTATGATTCTTGTATTATTGTCATTCGTAGGAGCAATTTATCAAGCTGTTCAAACGATGAAATAATAATCAACTTAACATTAAACACTCAATTTCGTGGTGTGGTATGCTTTCAATACGTTTTATACTTGTTTACTTTGTAGTGATTACTTTCCGATACAAAATTTACTAAAGATATTACCCAACAAGTCATCCGTCGATATGTCCCCAGTAATCGTACCCAACTCATACATCGCTTGACGAATGTCCATTGCAATGAAGTCGCCAGTGATTCCTGTTTCAAGTCCTTCTTTGGTTTTTTCTAAAGCCGCAATTGTTTTGACCAAAGCGTCGTAATGTCTTGCATTTGAAATGATTGTGTCATTAGAATTAAGTCTATCAACATCTATTATTTTTAGCAAAGAATCCTTTATCAACTCCAAACTATCTTTTTGCTTCGCGCTGATATGAATCAATTGGTTATTAGAACTTAGTTCATTAATTGGAGAATGAGAAAAAGCTAAACTCACTTTTTCAGATGCGATGTCTGATTTATTTGCTACTACAATTCTTGGCGTGTCAGAAGGCAGTTGATTAAGATCTTCCGCAACCTCATCCTGAGTCATTTCGCTCATATCAAATAGATAAATGTAAATGGTCGATTTGTCAACTTGTTCTAGGGCTCGCTCAACTCCAATCTTCTCAATATGATCTTCCGTTTCTCTCAACCCTGCTGTATCTATGAAACGAAAATCAATTCCCTCAATCACAATTCTTTCTTCAATGGTGTCACGAGTTGTACCTGCAATTTCCGAAACGATTGCTCTTTCTTCGTTTAATAAAGCATTGAGAAGTGTCGATTTTCCCGCGTTGGGTCTGCCGATAATCGCAATTGGAACTCCATTTTTTATTGCATTTCCTAGTTCAAATGACTTAGCCAATTTTTGAATATAAGCTAAAACATTGGTCACTAAGTTGTTTAATTCTGTTCTGTCTGCAAATTCAACATCTTCTTCTGCAAAATCCAATTCTAACTCCACTAAAGAAGCAAAATTGATCAGTTTTTCACGTAATTCTTTCAATTCAGAGCTAAAACCACCTCGCATTTGCTTTATGGCAATGTTGTGCGCACTTTTCGATTGAGAAGCAATTAAATCTGCCACTGCTTCTGCTTGAGAAAGGTCCATTTTCCCATTCAAGAATGCTCTCTGGGTAAACTCTCCAGGATTTGCCAAACGACAGCCATTCTCTAAAATCAATGCTAAAATTTTCTGCAGAATAAACGATGATCCGTGACAAGAAACTTCAACACTTTCTTCTCCCGTAAAGCTTTTTCCTTGTTCAAAAACAGTAATTAATACCTCATCAATTAATTCTCCTGACTTGTCTTTAATCGTTCCAAAATGTGCTGTGTGAGAATTTACTCCAACTAAATTCTTTGAAAAGACCTTAGACACTATTGCAAATGAATCGCTCCCCGAAAGGCGAATCATACCGATAGCACCAATTCCGTTGGGTGTTGCAAGTGCACAGATTGTATCTTGATTAAACATGGGGTAAAAGTAGGGTTTTTTTAGAGCTTTAGAGCGTTGGAGTTTTCGAGCATTGGAGATGATTCTTTCTTCAGTTTAAAATAAACGTATTTACTATTTCCGTTTTTATGGATTTCCCATCATAATTTACTTTTGAAACACTTTTACTCTTGATTTTTGTCATCCAACCCGATGAAAGTTCCATTTCATACGATTGCGTTACGCGATTACTCACTTTAAAATCATCTATTTCTTCTCCTGGAGCTAAAAGATTCATTAAATAATTTAAGTATTCTCCCGTTTTTCCTTTGTTGGGTTTTTGGGTTGATGATATTCGTGCAAGGTCTCTGGTTTTATCAATAGAAAGTAGTGTAATTTTTCCTTCGCCTTCAAGCATATAGTTTCCCAATGTTAAAAACTCTAACTCATAATCAATTGGTTTTGAAAGTTCTAATCCAACCCCGTAGAAATTGTGAATTGTAATTATATCAGAAACGAATAGTGCTTCTAAATTGTCTTCGTTCAAAAACAGGTCTCTTAAATGACCTATAGACGATGTGTCTGAAACCGTTTTATAAAGCGCATCTATAACTTGTTTCATTGAGGCTTGTAATTCGTTTTTGTTGACAATAGAATCATAAGCACCAAATTCATCTGTAACATACTTAATAGATAATTGGGTAAGTGCAGAATTGCACATTTCTTCTTGCTCGTTCTCTATCCCTGAAAAGTCCGAATAAGTCATTTGAATGGTATAAGAATGTTCTGTACTGTCAATGATAGAAAGTGCAAGCTTGTATTTTTTGGTTTTTTCTGTTTTCGGCTTCTTCTTTCCGTTTTTATACACCTTTTCTACTTTGGTACACGTAAAACTCACTCTTTCTTCATTGTTCCAATAAGAAATAACGGAAACCTCATTATTAGAAACTAAATTCATTAATTCTTGCCCAAAAACACATTGAGATAGGAAAACAACACTTACAAAAATTATTTTTTTCATTTTAACCTATCTTTTTAGCAATCCAAAACTCTAACAATCCAATGCTCGAAAGCTCTAACACTCCAAAGCTCTATTTCCCCCCCTTCTTTCTTCAAAAAACTTCCTCATCAATTGCGAACAATCATTCTCCAAAATTCCACTTACAACTTCTGTTTTCGGATGATAAACTCCCTTGTGCTGACTTGCTCCTCGTTTTTCATCGCTTGCGCCAAAGACTATCTTGTCTATTTGCGACCAATAAAGGGCTCCTCCACACATTGTGCATGGTTCAAGGGTAACATAAAGCGTGCAATCTTTCAAATATTTTCCTCCTAAGAATTCTGCCGCAGAAGTAATCGCCTGCATCTCTGCATGTGCCGTTACATCATTTAGTCGCTCAGTTAAATTGTGAGAACGAGCAATGATTTGATCCTTTGAAACAACAACTGCACCTACGGGGACTTCTCCTGCTTCGTATCCTTTTTTTGCTTCTTCCAAAGCTTGTTTCATGAAGTATTCATCGTTGAAAGGGGTGATCATTTTTTAAGTTTTTTGCGAAGATAAAGTTTTTAAGGGGGCTATTAGCATTTAGCTGTTGCCTTTTAGATCGTTCCTTGTAAAGAACAAGGATTTTCTAATTATTTTATCGCCCACTACTCGCAAAGAAAATTGATGTTCTTACTTAAACCCTGCTAAGAGCTAAATGCCAAAAAAAACTATCTTTACTCTGTGGAAAACGAAATCAAAAACTTAAAAAAAGGCGACACCATTCGCATTGTTGCTCCGGCAAAATCAATTGATGAAGAAGCTGTCTTGTTTGCGAAACAATTACTTGAAGAAAAAGGTTTTGTTGTGCAGGTTTCTAAGCATTGTTTGGGAGAACACCACTACTACTCTGGAACAGAAGCTGAACGTTTGCAAGATTTTCAAAACGCATTAGATGACGAAAATATTCGTGCAATTATTTGTGCTAGAGGTGGTTACGGATGCGTTCAGTTAGTTGACAAGATTCAATGGGCTTCTTTTTTACGACATCCAAAATGGATTTTAGGCTTTAGCGATGTGACGGTTTTTCACCAAAGAATTCAAAAAATGGGATTGCAAAGTATTCATTCTACAATGCCTTTAAATTTTGAGCAAAATAGTAAAGAATCCATTAACACAATGATTGCTGCACTTCAAGGAGGAGATTATGAAATAAAAACTACTGCTGATTCTCATAACAAATTGGGAGAGTGCACAGGAGAACTTGTTGGTGGCAATCTTTCTATAATCTACAGCCTTTTGGGGACTAACGACCAGATTGATTTTACAGATAAAATCTTATTTGTCGAAGACCTTGCCGAACAGCTTTATTCCATTGACAGAATGTTTTATGCACTCAATAAAGCCGGTGTTCTCGACCAAATAAAAGGACTAATCGTTGGGGGAATGACAGATTTAAAAGATACGGCCGTGCCAATAGGTATAAGTTACCAGAATATAATTCTCTCTCATTTTCAATACAAAAAAACCCCTATTTGCTTTAATTTCCCAGCGGGACACATCGATGATAATCGTGCATTGATTTTTGGAAAAAAAGCCACTTTAAAAGTTTTGGACACCCTTGCTATTTTGAATGAGTCTAAACAAGTAAATTAATTTGAAAGTTTTTTAGCATTCTCGCGTCTTAATTCTTGATTACTTTTACATTTGTAACTAAACAAATTCTAATAAAAATGAGCGGATTACTATCTTCTTCAATTGCTAGAAAATTTGCAATGGCACTTTCTGCCCTGTTTCTAGTCTTTTTCCTTTTAATGCATGTTTCTATCAACCTTTTGTCGGTGTTCAGTGAAGATGCATTTAACACAGCATCCCATTTCATGGGAACAAATCCTTTAATACAGTTTGTGATGCAACCTGTATTAATGTTGGGGGTTTTATTCCACTTTATTTTAGGATTCATTCTTGAAATTAGAAATAGAAAAGCACAAGTCGTAAAGTATGCACAAAACAATGGTGCTGCCAACTCAACATGGATGAGTCGAAATATGATTTATTCTGGATTAGTTATTCTACTTTTCTTAGCCGTTCACTTTGTTGATTTTTGGTTCCCAGAAATGAACTACAAATACATTCAAGGAAACCCTGAAGATCCAACAAGATATTACCATGAATTAGTTGAACATTTTCAGAACCCTATTAAAGTTGGTATTTACGTTTTGGCATTTATCTTTTTAGCATTGCATTTATTGCACGGTTTTCAATCTGCTTTTCAATCGATGGGTGCAAACAATAGAAAATACACTCCTGGTATAAAAAAATTCACAATGGGTTACGCAATTGTCGTTCCTGCTGTATTCATACTTATTGTCCTTTTTCATTTTTTAAATCATTAATTTATCATGGCTACATTAGATTCTAAAGTTCCAAAAGGTCCTATTAAAGATAAATGGACAACGTATAAAGATAAAATTGACTTAGTTAATCCTGCAAACAAACGTAATATCGACATCATTGTTGTTGGTACAGGTTTGGCTGGAGGTTCTGCTTGTGCTACATTAGCCGAGCAAGGTTACAACGTGAAAGCATTTGCTTATCAAGATTCTCCACGTAGAGCGCATTCAATTGCTGCTCAAGGAGGAATCAATGCAGCAAAAAATTACATGGGAGATGGTGATTCTAACTACCGTTTATTCTATGACACCGTAAAAGGTGGTGATTACCGTTCAAGAGAAGCAAACGTTTATCGTTTGGCTGAAGTTTCTGGAAATATCATTGATCAATGCGTTGCACAAGGAGTTCCTTTCGCACGTGATTACGGAGGATTGCTAGATAACCGCTCTTTTGGTGGTGTTTTGGTTTCCAGAACATTCTACGCAAAAGGTCAAACAGGACAGCAGTTATTATTAGGTGCTTATTCTGCAATGAACAGACAAATCGCTCGTGGTAAAATTAAGATGTACAACAGACACGAAATGTTGGACCTTGTTAAAGTAGACGGAAAAGCAAGAGGAATTATTGCTCGTAATCTGATTACTGGAGAAATTGAAAGACATTCTGCTCACGCGGTAGTTATTGCTTCTGGTGGTTATGGAAATGTTTATTTCTTATCTACGAATGCAATGGGATCTAATGCTACAGCAGCATGGAAGATTCATAAAAAAGGGGCTTACTTCGCAAACCCTTGTTATACGCAGATTCACCCAACTTGTATTCCAAGAAGTGGTGATTATCAATCAAAATTAACTTTGATGTCAGAGTCTTTGCGTAATGATGGTCGTATTTGGGTTCCTAAGAATATGGATGATGTGATGGCAATTCGAGAGGGTAGAAAGAAGCCTACTGATTTATCTGAAGACGAAAGAGATTATTACTTAGAAAGAAGATACCCAGCATTTGGTAACCTTGTTCCTCGTGATGTTGCATCGAGAGCGGCGAAAGAGCGTTGTGATGCAGGTTACGGAGTCAATGCAACAGGAGAAGCTGTTTATTTAGATTTTAAATCGGCAATAAGCCGTTATGGAACTGAACAAGCGTTGTTGCATGGTGTTAAAAACCCATCTTCCGAAAAAACATATGAGTTGGGTCAAGCAGTCATAGAAGCAAAATACGGTAACTTATTTCAAATGTATGAGAAAATCGTTGATGAGAATCCATACAAAACACCGATGATGATTTACCCAGCAACACATTACACAATGGGTGGTGTTTGGGTTGACTATAATCTAATGACAACAGTTGAAGGATTATATTGCATTGGAGAGGCAAACTTCTCTGATCACGGAGCAAATAGATTAGGCGCCTCTGCATTGATGCAAGGTTTAGCGGATGGATACTTCGTATTACCTTATACAATCGGTGATTACTTATCTAATGAGATTAGAACCGGTGAAATTTCAACTGAAACAAAAGAATTTGATGAGGTTGAGAAAGAGGTTAAAGAACGTTTAGCATTTTTTATCAATAACAAAGGAACGAAATCTGTCGATCACTTCCACAAGCGACTTGGAAAAGTGATGTGGGATAAAGTTGGAATGGCAAGAAATGAAAAGCACCTCAAAGAAGCAATTGCTGAAATAAAAGCGATTCGTGAAGAGTTTTGGAAGGACGTTACTGTTCCTGGAGAATTAAACGAAATGAATCCTGAACTTGAAAAAGCAGGAAGAGTTGCAGATTTCTTAGAATTGGGAGAGTTGTTTGCTTTAGACGCTTTAAACAGAAAGGAATCTTGTGGAGGTCACTTTAGAGAAGAGTCTGTCGAACTAGATGGTCCTCAAAAAGGAGAAGCATTGCGTAACGATACTGATTATAAATACGTTGCCGCTTGGGAATACAAAGGAGAACCAAGTGAAGCTGTTTTGCATAAAGAAGAATTAGAATTTAACGATATTGAGTTGAAAACTCGTTCATATAAATAAGAAGAGATATGATGAATTTAACATTAAAAATTTGGAGACAGAAAGACGCTAATTCTAAGGGTCAAATGGTCGATTATAAAGTGACTGAAATTTCAGGGCACATGTCTTTCTTAGAAATGATGGATGTTTTGAATGAGCAATTAATCAATACGGGTGAAGAACCTGTTGCTTTTGATCATGACTGTCGTGAAGGAATTTGCGGAATGTGCTCGATGTACATTAACGGAGAGGCACACGGTCCGGATAGAGGCGTTACCACTTGCCAACTGCATATGAGGATGTTTAAAGATGGTGACACTATCACAATTGAGCCATTTAGAGCTTCGGCATTTCCTGTTATTAAGGATTTAGTTGTCGATAGAGAATCTTTTGAGCGAATTCAACATGCTGGAGGCTTTGTTTCTGTCAACACTTCTGGAAATACTCAAGATGCAAATGCAATCCCTATTTCAAAAATAGCGGCTGACGAGGCAATGGACGCTGCGGCCTGCATTGGTTGTGGAGCATGTGTTGCAACTTGTAAAAATTCTTCTGCCATGCTATTTGTTGGCGCGAAAGTTTCACAATATGCACTTCTCCCGCAAGGACAGGTTGAAGCAAAAGAGCGTGTTCTCAGCATGGTTGCTCAAATGGACAAAGAAGGGTTTGGTAACTGTACCAACACTGGCGCTTGCGAAGTAGAATGTCCTAAAGGAATTTCTTTAGAGAACATTGCACGAATGAACAGAGAGTATATAAAAGCATCTGTTTAATCAATAAAAGGTATCGTTTAATCAAGCAAAAGGCTCTATTAATGAGCTTTTTTGCTTTTTATTTTTTAGTGAAACAAAATCTTCGTACTTTAGCAAAAACAAAATTAATTCTTATGAAAAAAACATTACTCTCTTTAGTTGTTATTGCGACCGCATTTTGGTCTCAATCACAAGTAACTTTTTCCGGGGTTAGCCCAGCTAGCGTTGTCGGAAATTACAATTTTGGTGTTCAAGCCGGTGAAGGAATTTGGCCTGGCGAAGTTGATGACGCAACATGGAACGTTGTAGCTCCAGATTTCAATATTAACGGTACCTTTATCCAAGATACGCTTATGTTAGTTGAAGACGGCACTCCAGGAATGAATCCTCAAGGAAATCCAATATCTCAAGAAGGGTGTAGCACTCTTACAAATGATTTATCTGGTAAGATTGCTGTCGTTTACAGAAATACCTGTGAGTTTGGAACGAAAGTTTTAAACGCTCAAAACGCAGGGGCAATTGCTTGTATCATTGTTAACCGTGAAGATGCTATTATCGGAATGCTTGGCGGTGCTGATGGTGTAAACGTTACTATCCCTTGTATTGCTATCTCAAGTGTTGATGGCGCTACTTTAATCAATGAAATGGTGAGCGGACCTGTTGTTGTTTTCTTAGGAAACAAATTAGGTGTCTTTGCAAATGACATGGGTTCTTATGCTGAAGACATGTTAATTGCTCCTTTTGCTACCTACCAAGAAAGTCAAATCAACGGTTTTGATTTAGGTATTCAATTGTACAACTACGGTTCAGTTACACAAAATGCTGCAACGGTTAATGCACAGATTACTGGACCTGCTGGACCTGTTTATGACCAAACTGTTGCTTTGCCTACTATGGCAACTGCAGATACTGCATTTGTTTTTAATGGAAACACTCTTGAGTTTCCAAGATTTGACTTAGGTGCTGGTAATTATCCTGTTGGAGATTATACACTTACGTATACAATTACTCCGGATGCTTCGGATAATGATCCAGGAGATAACGTTTTTGTTTACAACTTCAACGTGAATGCTACAATGATTTCATTGGCAGGCAACGATGGAACTTCACCTTTATCAAACAGCTATCCTAAAAATTCAACAACACAATATAAGTCGTGTATGTTTTATGTAGATACGAACGCATCTGTATTAACTGTTGAAGGAATCCACTTTACTGCTTATTCTTCTGATTTAACTACCGTGCCTTTGGCTGGTGAAGAAATCACAATCACTATTGAAGAGTGGAATGATGTATGGGCTGATATTACAGATCCTAATATCTTTTCAGGTTTGGATAGTTTAAATGTTTTGGTTTTTGAGCAATACTACCCTGCAACAGATGCAGAGAACGGTGTGTCTCAATACATTCCTTTAACTTCTCCGTTACCTTTAGTAAACAGTCAACGTTATTTAGTTTGTTTGGAAACGTTTAACTCTGAAATCGCATTTGGTTATGATAACCAAGATTACAGTGCTAACCAAGCAATCTCTTTAATGCCTGTTTCTCCACTTCAAATTGACGGTTCTACTGGTCAATGGTATTCTGGATGGAATGGAACTTCTGCTTCTTCTATCGGTTTACAAGTTGGATATACTGGTCTTTCTGAAATTTCTTCTGAAATTAAAGGTAAAGCATACCCCAACCCTGCTGGAGATAACTTAATGATCTCTGTTGAGGCGGAAGGTGCTGCAGTATTAACTGTAACTGACCTTTCTGGTAAAGTTGTTTTAGCAAAAGATGTTAACTTGGTTAACGGTCTTTCTGCTGTAAACACCTCTACATTAGAAGCTGGAATGTATATTTTCAATGTTACTTTAGAAAATGGGTCTAGATCTATTTTTAACGTAGTGAAGAAATAAGATTACAATTAGATAATAAAAAAGGGTAGGAGCAATTGCTCCTACCCTTTTTCTTTGCTTTAAACTTCTATTAAAAATTGACTGACAAGCCAAAGGTCAACGGGTAAGCTTCTGCCGTTTTTCCAACATCAAATAACGGTAATAAACTGTAAGATGCAAAGACGCCAAAATCACTGTAACCTAACCTTACAGTTGCGTCTAATTTGAAAGGGTTCAAAGAATACGTCCCTTTGTTCTTAATTGTGAATTTTTCTCCGTCGACCTCTCCTTTTCTCTTTGTTTTAGACGTTAAACGAATACCACCCACAACACCCGCAGCTAAATAAAAACTTTTATCAGAATCAATGTTCGTGTTAAACTCCAACAACAAAGGAATGGTTAAGTAAGCTGCTTTCAGTTTATTCTTCGAGTAATTGTTGACCGTATCCATAAATGCATACAACGAATCCGGTGTGTCAACTAAAATATAATTGTTTTTCAGTGCTACAGACGTAAAGCTAAAACCTAAGCCTGTTGTTATTCCAAAATACTCTTTTGCGATGTTGAATTTATGCTCGAAAAGGTTCAGATTCCAAACCTGCGAACGGGCTGGGTCGTTGTTCCATTGAGGATCATTGGGGAAGCTATTGCCTCCTGCACTGTTAAATAACATTGTAACTCCAAAATCTACTCCTGCCCAGTGAGCTTCTGGTTTTGGTTTAGAGAACTCATACCGTACTGTGTCGCCATCCTCAATAATTAATGAGTCTTCAGAATGGTCGATGATTAAAATTTCTTTTTCTCCTAAATTAATTCTGGTCGTGTCTGCTGGCTCGTCTTCTTGTGCAAAAGAGCTAAGCCCTATCAGCATCATTACTCCTAAAATGTATCCCTTTTTCATAATTGTTTGTTTAGTTGTAAGACTCACAAACATTAAAAAAGTTACAATTTGGTGCTTTTATTCATAAATCACAGGGTGAGCACTACTCCCAATTATTTATAAAATCATCCAGGTCTCGCCTGTCTTTTTTGTTAGGTTTTCCAGAGCCATCTCCGCGGTAAACGTTTTGTGCTGTTTGGTAAAGCTTGAGTTTTTCTACTTCTTCTAAGGGAGTAATATCTAACAAATAATCTTTCACCAACTTTGCTCCAACTCGTTTGTCAAGAAGTTGAATGATTTTAAACGTAAAGGTAGAATTGTGCTTAATTATATTGATTTCGTCTCCCAATTTGACCTCTTTTGCAGGTTTTACCAGCGCATTGTTTAGTCTTACCTTCCCTTTTGCAATATTTACTGTTGCAATTGATCGGGTCTTTGCCAAGCGCACACTCCAAATGAACTTATCTATTCTGCAGCTCTTCACGGGCTTTTTTTGTGAGTGATTGAACAACGAGGGAATAAGAATGGTCAATTAGTTCATAAATGAACTTCTCTGGCACGTCTGAACCAACATAAACAGAGTTCCAATGCTTTTTATTCATGTGAAACCCCGGTTTTATTCCTTGAAATGTTTCACGATAATCAATTGCTTTTTCAGGGGCACATTTTAAGTTGATATACTTAAAGCTGTCCAAATCCGTCAGTGCAAACATTTTATTTACCACCTTAAAGACAAGTACAGAAGGCGAAAAAGGGAGTGTTTCTTCCACTCCCTTTTTGCTTAAACAATAGTTTCTTACTTCTTCAATATTCATTAATGAACTGCTGGTGCGTCCTCGTTTCTTCCTAATTCATACAACATTTTTGCATGACCCGCTAAGGCTGTGTAAAAGGTATTGTAAGAATAATAGGGTAAATTATATTCAAAAGCCGTGTCTCGCACAATGTCAGAAATTTTCTTGTAATGAACGTGACATATATTAGGAAACAGGTGGTGTTCTATTTGAAAATTTAATCCTCCAACATACCAAGAAAACAACTTCGATTTTTGTGCAAAATTTGCGGTGTTCATCATTTGATTTGCAGCCCAATCAAGCTCAATGCTTCCATCTTCTTCAACTGTAGAATATTCTGAAGTTGGCACCACATGCGCTGGCTGAAAAACCATAGAAAGGATTAAGCCTGCAATAAAATGCATTAAAACGTATCCCAAAACAACTCCCCACCATGGTAGAGCACTAAATATAAGTGGTAAACCAAGTGTCACAAGAGTGTAGAGTGTTTTTGTTATAATTAGGGTTGTTAACATCGTTCTTGCAGAAATTTTCTGTGTTTCTAATAACCCCATTTCTTTATAGCGCTTGTATTGCGTAAAGTCTTTGGTTGTTGACCACATCATTGTCATCATTCCGTACAAAAACCACGCATAAATATGTTGGTATCTGTGTGCTTTTAATAGCTTCTGTCCTGGGGAAAAACGCATTAAGTTTCCTATATCAATGTCCTCATCCATACCAACAACATTGGTATATGTGTGGTGCAGAACATTGTGTTGAATTCTCCAATTAACATCACTTCCGCCAACAATCCAAATTACTTTTCCAACAATGATGTTCACCCACTTATTCTTCGAATAGGCGTGGTGATTGGCATCGTGCATAACGGATAAACCCGTACCTGCCATTCCAAAGCCCATCAATACCCACATCAAAATAATCAATGGTGTGGATTCTAAATACGTTAGCATTAAAACAAACGGCACAATGTATAAGGAGACCATAAAAACAGTCTTAAACACCATGCTAAAGTTTGCAAATTTGGAGATATTATTGTCTTTAAAATATGAATTAACGCGCTTTCTAAGCTCCTTATAAAAGTCTGCTTTGTCGTTTTTTGTAAATTTTACTTCTTCTAAAATCATCGTTTCTAGTTTTGATTTAATTCTGCAAAGGTAAGCCAATAGAATGGAAGAAAATTTAATTTGTGTTAAAATTTGCTCACATTCGATTGTTCGCTGCGATCTTGGTTAGATAAATCCTAGGTTTTAGGCTTTAGACACATTCGCTGCGCTCATTGTTAGATACGGACTTCGTCCTTTAGACACGCTTCGCTCTTAGACTTGATTTCGGTAAAAACTCTAGTTGTTGCTTTGATTTCTGCTTTTTTGGAAGGCGAACAATCAAAGCAGTAGCTGATCTCGCCGAAGCAAGATTAAGTCTAAAAGCGACGAAGGAGCGTGTCTAAGAATGAATTCGCTTGCGAATGAATGTGTCTAACCGAGAGCGAAGCGAACAGTCCAGAAGCGCAGCGGTCCAAAATCGTGTTTTTATCCTTACTTTTGTGTATTGGTTAAGCATCTTTCAACATGGACAAAAAGCACCTTTCTTCAAAATATTGCGATAATTATTTTAAGCGTAATCGCTTTAAAACAAAAGAGGTACACATAGGGAAAGTGGTAATTGGTGGTGACAATCCGATTGCAATTCAATCCATGACAACGGTTGACACCATGGATACACAAGGCTCAATTGAGCAAAGTATTCGTATGATAGATGCAGGTTGCGAGATTGTTCGTTTAACTGCACCCAGCAAGAAAGATGCGGAAAACTTACGCAATATTAAAGACGGATTGATTGCCCAAGGATATGATGCCCCATTAGTGGCAGATATTCATTTTACCCCAAACGCCGCAGAAGTTGCCGCTGGAATTGTGGAAAAAGTAAGAGTAAACCCTGGTAATTATGCCGATAAAAAGAAATTCGAAGAGCACAGTTACACCGATGATTCCTATTTGGAAGAATTAAAGCGCATTGAAGAAAAATTTACCCCTCTTGTTCTGCTTTGTAAGAAAAACAAGGCAGCAATGAGAATAGGAACTAATCACGGTTCTCTATCTGACAGAATTCTCAGTCGATTTGGTGACACCCCGGAAGGAATGGTAGAATCTGCCATGGAATTCTTGCGAATTTGCATTAAAAACGACTATCATTCTATCGTTCTTTCTATGAAAGCCAGTAATACTTTGGTAATGGTTGAGGCTTATCGCTTATTGGTGGCAACCATGAAAGAAAGCGGTATGAATTACCCTTTGCACCTCGGCGTAACCGAAGCTGGCGAGGGAGAAGATGGAAGAATCAAATCAGCCGTTGGAATTGGTGCGTTGCTGGAAGACGGAATTGGGGACACTATTCGTGTTTCACTGACGGAAAAACCAGAAGCAGAAATGCCCGTGGCAGAGAAGTTATTGGCAAAATTTGACGCTAAAAACGTGAATGATTTCGAGATAAAGAACACTGCAGTTGATTTGCCGTACGATCCTTTTCACTATGAGAGAAGAAAAACGAAAGAAATCAACAACATCGGAGAAAATCACGTTCCAGTTGTTTTTGGAGATTTAAGTCGTGTTGAGAACATCAAGCCCTCTCATTTTTATGGTTTTGGTTCAACTTATTCTGTAGAATTGGATAAATGGACCCTTTCTGATGCCGCTGCAGATTACATCTTTATTGGTGAGCAAAAAATCGATTTCGAATTGCCAGAAACGATAGGTGTTCTTTGTTCTTTCGAAAATTGGAAGACCAACTACCAAGAGAAAAAGACTTTCTTTCCGCTTGTGTCAAGAGAAAATTTGGAGCAACTACCCAACGATAAAATGTTCTTCGTAAAACATTCTGCAGAAGACTTAGAAGTAGAATATCTGCAAGAATATCCTCGCGCTATTGTCGTTTTAGAAAGTGCTTACACCAACAAGGCACAACTGTATAGAGCGTTTTCTGCGGCACTGAATCAACATTCAATTCAATGCCCTGTAATTCTTTGCTCGCGCCCACAAACCAATGACAGCGAGGCTTTCCAGCTTTGGTGTGCTTCTGATTTAGGCTCTTTATTCATTGATGGTTTCGGAGATGGAATTTGGTTGCAAGGAGAATTTCCTACGCAAATAATGAATTCTACCTCCTTTGGAATTCTGCAAGCAACAAGGCGGAGAATCTCCAAAACAGAATACATTAGTTGTCCATCTTGCGGTAGAACACTCTTTGATTTGCAAGAAACCACGGCCAAAATCCGAGAGAAAACTTCTCATTTAAAAGGGTTAAAAATTGGAATTATGGGTTGCATTGTCAACGGTCCTGGAGAAATGGCTGACGCCGATTACGGATACGTTGGAACAGGCGTTGGAAAAATTCATTTGTACAAAGAACAGAATGTTGTTCGAAAAAACGTTCCCGAAGCAGAAGCTGTTGATGCGCTGATTGATTTGATCAAAGAGAATGGGGATTGGGTGGATGGTGAGTGAAGAGTGAAGAACATAGACACCTCTTTTTTAAATATAGCGGGCTTCCCCCTTTGGAGGGGGCTAGGGGGAGGATAATAAGTCAATTAAATATTCTCCCTTCATTATATTTACACCCACACTAAGTTTTATATTTATTTGAATCAAAAAAGGATTCCAAAATTATTTTACTTTGTGTAATAAACTGTCCGCGCCCTAGCCCCCTCCAAAGGGGGAAGCCTACAGTAGAAAAAACATCAATTCTCATTGTTTATTTTACAAAGTGCTCCTTTTCAGTGTTTTATGTAGTTAAAAATCACATCCTCTCTAATCCCTCATCTCGCAATAGCACTATAAATACACCCAAACGCCAAGAGAAATGCTCTTAAATCGAACGAAAACCACTTCTAGCGTCCTAAAAACACCAGTAAGACAGAAATGTCGCTCGGAGAAACGCCACTTACACGAGAAGCTTGTCCAATTGTGACAGGTTGTAATTTTGATAACTTCTCTTTTGCTTCTGTACTCAAACTTGCCAATTTTGAATATTCCATGTCTGCCGGAATTTTTACATTCTCCAAACGGTTCATTTTTTTTGCAACATCTTCCTCGCGGTTAATGTAACCTTCATACTTTAATTGTATCTCCGTTTGTGAAATAATATCTGGGTGCTCGTTCGTCAATTCTTCTGCCAATGATTTAACTTTCTCACTCATATTAAGAACATCATTAATATCAATTCTTGGTCGAGTTATCAGAGAATTCAATTTCACTTGTTGCTTTATCAGCGAACTTTCTTTTGCTTCTAAAATTGGATTAGCAACACTCGGAGTTACGCCTTCTTTTAGCAAAGCTTTCTTTAAGGTTGCTGTACCTTTCTGTTTTGCTTCCATTTTTCGTAAGGCTTCGTCATCAGTCAAACCGATTGCATGACCGATTGGCGTCAATCGTAAATCAGCATTGTCTTGTCGCAATAAAATTCTGTATTCCGCTCGACTTGTAAACATACGATAAGGTTCTTTCGTTCCTTTTGTTATGAGGTCGTCAATCAACACACCTATATATGCCTCGCTTCTTGTTAAGATAAACGACTCTTGTTCTTGCACTTTTCTGTGTGCATTAATTCCCGCCATTAATCCCTGACAAGCTGCTTCTTCGTAACCTGTTGTTCCGTTAATTTGACCAGCAAAATACAAGCCCTCTACTAATTTTGTTTCTAGCGTATGCTTCAATTGCGTCGGGGGAAAATAATCATATTCTATAGCATAACCCGGTCGAAACATCTTGGCCTTTTCAAAACCAGGGATAGATTTCATTGCTTTCATTTGCACTTCCTCTGGCAAGGATGTACTAAAACCATTGACATAAATTTCAACCGTTTTCCATCCTTCTGGTTCTACGAAAATCTGATGTCTGTCTCTATCCGCAAAACGATTTATTTTGTCTTCAATGCTCGGACAATATCTCGGCCCTGCGCTCTTAATTGCACCATTAAACATTGGAGAACGATCAAAACCCTCTTTTAATAGTTCGTGCGTTTCTGGATTGGTATAAGTAATGTGACAAGCGTGTTGTTTTGCGAGTGGTTTTGTTGCGTCAGAATAACTGAATTTCGACGGGTTTTCATCTCCTTCTTGTATTTCCATCTTGGAATAATCCAACGAACGACCATCCACTCGTGGAGGTGTTCCCGTCTTCATTCTTCCTGTTTCAAAACCTAATTCTATCAGGTTTTCTGTGATTCCTGTCGCTGCTCTTTCTCCTGCACGACCTCCTCCAAATTGCTTTTCTCCCAAATGAATGAGTCCATTTAAGAAGGTTCCGTTTGTAAGAATAACCGTTTTTGATTTTATTTCTACTCCAATTGCTGTCTTAACTCCTGCTACTTTTCCGTTCTCAATTAGCAATCCTGTTGCCATGTCTTGCCAAAAATCAACTCTCAGATTTCGCTCCAACATCAACCTCCATTCTTCTGCAAAAAGCATCCTGTCGTTTTGTGTTCTAGGGGACCACATAGCAGGACCTTTAGACTTGTTCAACATACGAAACTGAATGGCGCTCAAGTCACTTATTATTCCTGAACCGCCTCCAAGCGCATCAATTTCACGAACGATTTGCCCTTTTGCAACACCTCCCATTGCGGGATTACAACTCATTTGCGCAATGGTATTCATATTCATTGTAATCAATAAAACAGAACTCCCCAGCTTCGCCGCAGCGTTTGCCGCTTCGCAACCTGCATGTCCTGCACCAACAACTATTACATCGTATTTTTCAAGCATAAATTAATGTTTCACGTGGAACAAAAGTACAAAGAGTAAACAGTTTAATCGTTTGTTTCACGTGAAACAATTGCTAAATATTTATCTTCCAATTCGGTCATTTTTACTGATTCTTCTTTTGATTTATCACCATAACCGAGCAGGTGAAGAACGCCGTGCACTGCAACACGATTTAACTCGTTATTGACGCTAACGTTATTCGTTTTTGAGTTATCTTTTATTCTGTCATAAGAAATAAACAGGTCCCCAGAAACAACCTCGTCGGTATAATCAAAGGTTATAATGTCCGTATAATAATCATGATTCAAATGTTTTTTATTCAATTCGAGCAGGTGTTGATCAGAACAGAAAATCAAGTTAAGGCTTCCTAGTTTTTGTCCTTCCAATTCACAAACAGAAGAAAGCCATGAAACAAAAAATTCTGGATTTAAATCCAGAACTTCAATGTCTTCAAAATGTATTTCTATCATTATTGCTTACTGAAATAGATGTTAACGTTTCTGCCTTTGTCTTGAAATTCAACCTCTTCAGCCAAAGACCTCATTAGGAATATTCCTCGTCCGTCTTCTTTCTCAATATTTTCTGGAGCAGTTGGGTCTGGGAGGTTGTTAAAATCAAACCCTTCTCCATAGTCCTTTACTGAAAAACAAAAGTCTGATTCTTTATCGCCGACAAACAAATCAACATTCAAACTTTCGTTTTGTTTATTTCCATGAATAATTGCATTATTTACCGCTTCTGTTACGGCTATTAAAACATTTCCGTAGTAGTCCTCGTTTACGGCAAGTTTTTCACAAACAATATCAATCAACGATTCTACTTTATGTACTGACCCGAAATCAGACGGGATAGATAAGCTATCAATTTGAATAAATCCTTCTTTCATAGATATAAAAATAACTACAAGACTTTATTGAAATATTCATTTGCTCTGTCCTTATAATACTTATTATAAGCCGGATCTACAGCTCGCAAAAGTTCAATTTGTCTCAATTTATTCTTATTATACTCATCAAATCGAATTTGGTTACTATAATTCTCATTATTTCCTTCTTTTGACTCCCTTTTTTCGTATAAACCCCTCTCCATCAGTGCTTTCTCGCTTTCTAAAAGGCGCGTAAGAATTCGTTTTTGACGTTCAACGAGGTTGTTTCCCAATCGCTTGTTGATTAGGTCCTTTTCCTGTTGTTCTAGCTCCTGAATAAGAGGGTTCAATTGATTGCCTGAACCTTTTCCGTCCTTGTTCATTTCGTTTCTAATTTGCTCTAACCTTCTGCGCATTGCTCCTTGTTGAGCAGCCATTTTAGCAACTTGCTTATTGCCCATTCCAGGCATTCCGTTTTGCCCAGGCTTACCCTGCCCGCTCTCTCCGGGTTTATCGCCGGGTTTTTTACCCCCTGGGTTGGGACCTTTTCCCTTTTTCATCTGTTCGAGCTGCTTCTTAAGCATTTCTTTCATGTCTCCAGGCGAAGAAGATGGTTTTTTTCCTCCCTTGCCTTTACCAGTGCCACCAGGTTTACTGCAACTTCCTGCACCGGGTTGCATGCTTTTCATTTGTGCTTGCATCTGCGCCAAGCTTTCATCCAACATCAATGCAAGGTTGTTGTAAGACGTCATAACGAACTGTTGGTGAATTTTTAACTCTCTCCTGCGCCTTTCGTCTAAATCTTCTAAAATTAAGTCGTGATTGACGCTAATTTGATTCAACTCCTTATCTACAAATTTGGCAATTTTAGGTTGTCTTTTAGCAAGCGCATACAAACTGTCTCGGACAACCCTTGTATCATCAACTATTTTTCTTTGATGACGTCCATGTTTCAAATAAGCGGGGTCAGAATCTGAAACCTTGTATATTCTTTGCATTACTTTCTCCTGATCGAAGCTTAAATAAATCAAACTTTCCAAAATGTTACGAAGCAAATCAATGTCTTCTTCTTGCTGTTCTTTGTTAGATTCTGATTGCATCTTATCCAACTCATCAGCCATTTCCTTCATCTTCTCAGAGGCACCTTGTTGTTTTTCTCCAGCTTTTTTTCCTTTGTCTTTTTCCAGTTGCTCCTTAGAATCTTTTAAATCCTCGTCGATTTCATCTGATTTCTCTTCTTGATTTCCAAGTTCCATTGGGCGGTCTAAATTCTTATTTAAACTGTCTAATGCTTTCAAGTCGTCTTTTATTTGCTCGAATTTATCTTTGATGTCGTCTTGTTTTTTTAAGTCCGATTCCGACATTTTCTTTTTCTGCTCTGTTTCCTTTTTTAGATTTTCTTGTTCTTTTGCGAGCTCTTTTAGTTCTTCTTCTATCTCATCAATCTTCTCATTGACTTGCAACTTCTTCAACATCTCCATGGTTCTGTCGAGTTGTTTTTTCATATCCTCTGAAGACATTTCAAGTTCGTCTAACTTCTGCTCAAGCGCATCTTTGTTCTGTTCTTGCATCAATTTCTCCAATTCTTCGAGCAAAGCCTTCATTTCGTCGTCCATTAGCTCGTCCAGAAGGTCATTGATCAACTCTTGTTGCTCTAACAGTTGTTCATCCATTTCAGAAAGTTGGTTTTTCTCCTCAATACTGTTCTGCATTTCCTCTTGTAAGTTTTTAAGGTCTTCTACCAATGATTTATGTTCTTCTTGCAGTTGTTGTGCTTGACTTTGCTTGTTCCAATTCGATTGCTTAGAATTCAAGGTCTCTTTTCGCAAGCGCTCTAAATTTTTCTTAAACTCCGCGGCTTTATTCAACACTTTTTGCATTTCGTCGCGCGTTTCTTTTCTGTCTTCTTCGCGAGAGTCATTGAGTTCCTCTAAACTTGGCAACCGGTACTGAAATGTCCTGCTTTTTGTTGTTTTATGACCATTTACACCGTCGTTATCAGACACAACGAAATAATAAGAAACCTGGTCGTTGAGTTTTAGATTCTCTCTTCTAAAATCAACAGCGAAATTGAAAGGCGATTCTGTTCCAAAAACTTTCCCTGCGGACATTTTTTCTATTCTTGAATTTCCTTTTTCGCCTGTGATTGTATACACAAAACTTAAGCCTAACAATCCATTGTCATCACCAACAACTCCAGAAAAATAGCGAATTCCGTCTTTTAGCGTGTCTATAATTTCTTCTACTTGAATGCTCGGGTAAGCGTCTTTGATTACATCAATGTTAAAGAATGTGGTGTCTTTTTTCTTGCTTTGAGAATTCTCCAAGACAATTTTACCTTCTGCATTGTCCTTAAATTTCTTGCGAAAACTAAAACCTGCATCCTTGAATGATTTCTTTTTATCGTCTATCCAGAATTCGACATTACTCGTGTTTTTTGTCAGAACGCTCCACACAATTTCAGAACCTTCATTGATGGTTAAATCACTCGCGTTCTCAATTATTTCATTCTCCAAACCTAAATATGGAGGATAAATTATGGTTGCTTGCAACTTTCCGATGGCCGTTTTTGCAATGACACTCAAAGAATAATTAGTGCTGTTAAACTCATTCGCTTCGAAGTGAAATTGCATTGATTTTCTCACCTGTGGAATCTGTCCTCTGAATTCATTCTTAGAAACTTTGGTCAATAAAAAACGTCCTAATTCTGACTTAATAAACACCTTTTCTGGAATGCTATTTCCCAGTAATTCTAACTTAAAAGAATAACTTTCTCCCTCTTCAATGGATGCTTTGTTGCCCACGAAAGAAAATTCAAAAGGAGGAGGAACAGCATATTCTTGTGAGAAATTAAGCACTCTTTCTGTGCCTTGCGTAAGCATTTTAGGACTAAAAACACCGATTAAGAACAAAATTAAGATGACAGGCAACACCCACGGAAGGTATTTCTTGTTTTCTCCTAAATCAATGGCATCTGCAAATGGAACTGTGCTCATTGCAACACTTCTTTGCTGAACACTTGCGTTTAGCAGTTCAAAATCCGCTGAATTTTGATCCATTCTATCACTTAGTTGCAAAGTATTCAATAAGCGATCGGAAATGTTTGGAAAATACGTGCCGATGATGTTTGATGCTTGGTACCTGTCTATTCTATTTCCGAATGATTTTAACTTCATCGTTGGAATGACAATGAATTTGGAGAGGATGTAAATATTGACTCCAATAAAGCCAAAAAACAAGGCTCCTCTGACGTAAGAATTGAACCTTCCAAAGTATTCTAAGGTAATGACTAACAAATAAGAGAACAGCAAAACGCCGATAAAAAGCAGTAAGCCCTTTACGATTTGATTCTTGTAGAATTTACGAATAAACGTATCTACTTGTTCTATTAGTCTGTCAAATGCACTCATTGGAATGAACTAAATTACGGTTTTAAGAGTTGTTTTACATACAAATAACGTTAATTATGTACAATTGAGTACAAAAGTCGTTCATTTTTTGAAAGTTGTAGCCTTCGAGAGCCTCAGCCTACAACTTTCAAAACAACACATAAAGGTCCAATTAATGATTGTAGGCTGAGGCCCTCGAAGCCTACAATCATTAATTATCACTATCTTTGCACCCTAAATTAAAAACAGCATATATGTCTAATAGACCTGTTCGTGTGCGATTTGCACCGTCGCCAACTGGACCGCTTCACATGGGAGGGGTAAGAACTGCATTGTATAATTACCTTTTTGCGAAGAAACACAATGGAACTTTTGTGATTCGTGTGGAAGATACCGATCAGACCCGTTTTGTTGAAGGAGCGCAAGATTACATTATGGATGCTTTGAAATGGTGTGGAATTATGCCCACCGAAGGGCCTGGTTTAGGCGGAGATTTTGGACCTTACGTTCAGTCAGAAAGAAAGCCAATGTATCGTCCGTATGCGGAGGAATTGGTTGCGAATGACAAGGCTTATTACGCCTTTGATTCTTCAGAAGATTTAACCAAAATGCGAGAGCAAGCGAAGGAAATGGGTATGCCGAACTGGCAATACAACAGTGTGACCAGAAGTTCTATGCAGAATTCTCTTTCTTTGCCTTCTGATGAAGTGAAAAAGAGAATAGACAACGGAGATCCTTACGTGATAAGAATGAAGATGCCTCGTAATGTGGACATTCGTTTTGAAGATGAAATTAGAGGTTGGGTGGTTGTGAACACCAACAATTTAGATGATAAAGTTTTGTTTAAATCGGACGGAATGCCAACCTATCATTTGGCAAATATTGTGGATGATCACTGCATGGAAATTACGCACGTAATCCGTGGGGAAGAGTGGTTGCCATCGGCACCTTTGCACGTTATGCTATACGATGCCTTTGGTTGGGAAGCACCAAAATTTGCACATTTGCCTTTGCTTTTAAAACCAGATGGTCCGGGTAAATTATCCAAAAGAGACGGCGATAGACTCGGTTTTCCGGTATTTCCGACGAATTGGACGACGGCAGAAGGGGAAACATTCTCCGGTTATAGAGAAAACGGCTATTTTTCCGGTGCTTTTGTTAATATGTTGGCATTTTTAGGTTGGAATCCGGGAACAACGCAAGAAATTTTCTCCTTGGAAGAATTGGTTGAAGCATTCTCCCTGGAAAGAGTTTCAAAAGCAGGAGCAAAATTTGACCCAGACAAAACAAGATGGTTTCAACAACAATATCTTCGTTCAACAGAAGATGCTGTTTTAGCAGAATTATTGCAGAAAGAAGTCGATGGTGATTATCCGTCAGATAAACTTGCAGAAGTTTGCCGATTGATTAAAGAAAGAGCCACTTTTGTAAAGGATATTTGGAAAGAAGGTTCTTATTTGCTCGAAAGACCGACTTCTTACGATGAAAAAACGACCCGAAAGAAATGGAAAAATGATGCAGAAGCAAACATGCAAGAATTTAAGGGTGTTCTTTCAGAATTAGCTGATTTTTCTCCTGATTCTATTGAAATTGCCTTCAAAAACTTCTTAGAGAAGAAAGAAATTGGCGTTGGGGCTGTTCTTCCACAGTTTCGGTTATTGCTTTCTGGAAAAGGCATGGGACCAAGTATGTTTGACATTGCTTCCTTCTTAGGAAAAGAAGAAACCTTGCACAGAATTGATGCGGGAATGAAAGCGCTTGCAGAAGCAAAAACTCAAGCATGAAGCACACGGTAGAGGTCAACGGAATTAAAATATATGCCTTTCACGGCTGCTTGCCCGAAGAGGGAAAAATCGGCGGTCATTACATCGTTGATGTCTCTATGACAACTGACTTTAGCAAGGCAGCAGCCTCTGATGAACTCATCGAAACCATTGATTATGTCACTGTAAATAAGATCGTTGAAGAAGAAATGGGCATCCGTTCTAAGCTTATTGAGCATGTTGGGCAACGCATTGTTAACCGCATAAAAAAAGAAATAGACAACGTTCATTCCTTGCGCGTAAAGGTCATTAAAATTTGCCCTCCGATTAATGGTGATGTAAATAATGTCGCAATAATCATTGAAGGGTAGCAGTTAACTCAAAATTTTAGTACATTTGCCCAACAATGGTCTCTTGGCCGAGTGGCTAGGCAGTGGTCTGCAAAACCACCCACGGCGGTTCGAATCCGCCAGAGACCTCAAAAGAAATCCTTACTCGTAGAGTAGGGATTTTTTGGTTTATAACAAATTCAAGCTCGCTTGAAAATTTGTTTAAATCAAAAAAGACCGTAAGCACGATAGTGCTAGTATTTGTTTTGAAAGTGAGATAAACATACCCTCGGTTCTTGGAAAAATCCGCCAGAGACCTCAAAAGAAATCCTTACTCGTAGAGTAGGGATTTTTTGGTTTATAACAAATTCAAGCTCGCTTGAAAATTTGTTTAAATAAAAAAATCCCGTAAGCACGATAGTGCTAGGATTTGTTTTGAAAGTGAATTAAACAACCCTCGGTTCTTGGGAAAAATCCGCCAGAGACCTCAAAAGAAATCCTTAAAAGCACCTAAAATTCCTTCCCTCAAAAAACTACATCCTCCGAGGTTGCAAAAAAATACTTTTTCTTAAACACTTACAAAACCCTAACAATCAGCACTATACGCTTCTTTTTTAATTCTCAAAAATTAGCAAGTCTCACCTTTGCCTCCAAAATTAAAAAGTCTAACTTGCCTATAGAACTCTTTTTACTTCTAAATATAGAATCAACCCTTGTTAAATATAATTGTTAAATTTGAGCGTAAATACAGGGCGAATATCATGGACTAATCTTACGGTTTTCTTTCGTTGTGTGATCTCTAAACATTGAAACTAAAAGATAAACAATGGACCAAATTAATGCCTTTTTAGAATTTGAAATCTTTCATTTCAAAGAACATTCACTAACCGTTTTTGAGGTAGTTGCTGTGTTGCTAATTTTCATTTGTACTAAAATCGTTTTACGGTTAATTGAAAAGGCGGTTCATCGAAAATCGAAAATAAACAAGCTGGATGAAGGCAGTTCTTATGCATTATTTCAACTCATTAAGTACATATTGTGGGTTGTTGCTGTTGTTTTTATGTTAGAAGCCGTTAATATAGAGGCAGGTTTAATTTTAGCCGGTTCGGCGGCGTTATTAGTTGGTATTGGGCTTGGTTTACAACAAACGTTTAATGATATTCTTTCAGGAGTTATTCTGCTGTATGAGAAATCAGTGAAAGTCGGGGATATTTTAGATGTGGATGGAGAGGTTGTAATTATTCAAGAGATTGGATTGCGAGCATCAAAAGGTTTGTCACGAAGGGATATTAGCATTATGCTTCCCAATTCATTGATAACAACCAGTAAAGTAGTTAATTGGAGTCACCAAGCGAGAAAAACGAGATTTAGCCTTGATGTTGGGGTTGCTTATGGAAGTGATGTTGACTTGGTTATAAGTATTCTTGAAGAAAGCGCAAAAGAGCATCCTGACGTTTTAAAAGGTGGTTTAGTTGAGGGTAGATTATTAGATTTTGGAAACTCTTCCTTAGACTTTAGAATTCTATTTTGTAGTGAGAATATTTTTTTAATAGAAAAAGTTAAAAGTGATATTAGAAGAACCATAAGCCGAAAATTTAACGAAAACAAAATAACGATTCCATTCCCTCAAGTGGACTTGCACTTGAAGTCGAAATTAGAGTGAATTATCAACAGTTAATGTTCACTCAGTGAGGTGTGTTATAATCACATCCTCCGAGGTTGCAAAAAAACATTTTTTCTTAACGGCTAATAAACACCTAACAATCAGTGTTATACGCTTATTTTTTCATTCTCAAAAATTAGCAACCCTCACCTTTGCCTCCTAAACAAACAAAGCCACTGGTAATTATCCGACATACAAACGACAGAAATTACTTATTAGTCGAATAACGCTTTCTTGATGCTGAAATTTACCTTATGAAGTATCAAAAGAACATCACACTAAAACATTTACTTATCAACGGCAAGAAGCAAATTGGACTAAAATTCTATTCGGATAAAGTCATTCATTCTCTTATTAAGACCCTGTCTAACCCGAAATGGAGCAAAGATTTTGGAATGGTTTACGTAGAAAACAATTCAAAAAATTTCAAAGAAATTCTCGATACTTTTAGAGGTGTTGCTTGGGTGAACCTTTCTTCTTTCAGTTCAAAAAAGGCGCTCACCAAAGGTACTGTTCCTTTGCAGGTTGATGATTACAGAAAGCGAAAACCAAAGGAGGGAAAAAGTAGATGTCCAGAAAGTTTTTTGCAAAAATTAGAATTAAAAAACTATTCTCTCAATACAGCTAGAATATATATTTCTATGTTTGAGCGGTTTATGGACGCGTTTAAAAGCAGGGAGTTACTTTCTATTGATGAAGAGCAAATTAGGCTTTACCTGCAAGAGCTTGTTCATCAGAATAAATCTTGTTCGTATATCAATCAAATGATCAACAGTATTAAGTTTTACTATGAAGTTGTAGAGCAAATGCCTAATCGTTTTTATTCGATCGAGCGTCCGATGAAAAAGGAGAGGTTGCCAAAAGTGATCAGTGCTGAGGAGGTTCAAATGATAATTGACAACACAAACAATATTAAACACTGGTGTATTGTGAGTTTGCTTTACTCGGCTGGATTGAGAAGAGGAGAGCTTATAAACCTTGAAATAAAAGACATAGATAGTAAGAGAATGATTATCAACATTAACAACGGAAAGGGAGGTAAAGATAGAATTACCTTATTAAGCCCCCTTGTTTTAAATGGGTTAAGAAATTATATAAAAGAATGGTCTCCTCGTCCTAAAAAATATCTTTTCGAGGGTTTAACAGGAGAAAAATATAGCGCAACAAGTATTAATAAAATTGTTCGAGTGGCAAGTACGAAAGCAAGAATAAGTAAAAACGTGTCCCCACATATATTAAGACATAGCTTTGCTACTCACTTATTAGAGAACGGAACTGATTTAAGGTCTATTCAAGTATTATTAGGACATAGCAGTTCCAATACAACTGAAATTTACACCCAGGTAGCAATAAACCACATCAAAAAGATTAAAAGTCCGATTGAATTGTTAAATTTATGATGAAAATACATGTTGGATATGTGTACCGGTACACATATCTGATTGTTACCCAACATTCAAGCAGACGGTACAAAGGGTTTAAAAAGCGGCTAAAAATGAGAAAAGAAAGGCAAAACGGCAACCACACAAAGCAAAAGAGTGCTACGC
>NVXU02000056.1 GCA_002734065.2 Fluviicola sp. | reverse complement strand
TCGGAAAAGATGAGCTGCCTGCATCAATCAGCGGAGACGTTGACCAAAAATGAAAATCATTCATCGGAATGTCTTTGAGCAAAGGTTCTTGATTCCATATATTGCTGGGTTTAAAAATAGGCAAACCAAGTGGAGTAAAGCGAGGCTCATGGTGTCCCAAATGTTCTGGGAATGTAAAAATGACAATCCAAGACATGCATACTCTTGCGAAAAAAAATGAAGGTAAATGCCTATCTACTGAATACATAAATAGCGATACGAAACTACTTTGGGAATGCAAAGAGGGGCATCAATGGAAAACAATTCCATATTTGGTAAAAAAAGGTAGTTGGTGTCCAAAGTGTAGAAATCGAAGAAGAAGCCGATAACAAAACCTATGCGATAATACGGGGTTTATTCTTCGAGAGATCACTTATGTGTTAACAATACTATTCCTATCTTCGAAAAAACAACCTCAGTAAATATGCCGTACTACGCATAGCCTAAGCGTTAATCCTCCGTCAAAAAATCACCACATCAACAAATACTAAAACTCTTCGCATTGTTTCAATTTTAAAAGAGAAAAAGTGGATTAAAACCTAAACTCCTTATTCATCTTCTCATTTGAGAGCTTGAGCCACAAACTTAATAGCAAATTCTCGAAATCTTTCCGTTTTAAATTCTTAATTTTACAACCCATAAAACACAATACCTATGTTTGAAAATTTAACGGACAAATTTGAAAGAGCGTTTAAAGTCTTAAAAGGACAAGGACAAATCTCTGAAATCAATGTTGCTGAAACTTTGAAAGAAGTTCGTCGTGCCTTGTTAGATGCCGATGTTAACTTCAAGATAGCAAAAGACTTCACCACTACTGTTAAAGAAAAGGCATTGGGTCAGAACGTGTTGACTTCGCTTTCTCCAGGTCAATTAATGATTAAGATTTGCCACGAAGAATTGGTGAATTTGATGGGAGGTAACGAGGTTGAAATCAACATCAAAGGAAATCCGGGAATTATTCTCATGGCTGGACTGCAAGGTTCTGGTAAGACAACATTCTCTGGTAAATTAGGAAATTACCTAAAAACGAAGAAGGGCAAAAATCCATTATTGGCAGCTTGTGATGTTTACCGTCCTGCGGCAATAGACCAGTTGCACGTTCTTGGAGAACAGTTGGGAATTGAAGTTTATTCGAATAGAGAAGAGAAAGATCCTGTAAAAATTGCACAAGCAGCCGTTTTACATGCCAAAAGCAATGGATTTAACGTCGTTATTATTGATACTGCGGGTCGTTTGGCTGTGGATGAGAAAATGATGGGCGAAATTGCAGATGTCAAAAAGGCAATCAATCCTACGGAGACTTTATTCGTCGTGGATGCAATGACAGGACAAGATGCGGTAAATACTGCAAAGGCTTTTGACGAACGCATCAACTTCGACGGAGTTGTTTTAACGAAATTAGACGGTGATACACGAGGAGGTGCAGCATTGACGATTAAATCAGTGGTGAACAAGCCAATTAAATTTGTTGGTACGGGTGAAAAAATGGATGCTCTGGATGTTTTTTATCCTGCGAGAATGGCGGATAGAATTCTTGGGAAAGGAGATATCGTAACACTTGTTGAGCGTGCACAAGAGCAATTTGATGAAGAAGAAGCAAGAAAATTGCAAAAACGCATCAAGAAAAATCAATTTGATTTCAATGATTTCTACGGTCAATTGCAACAAGTTAAAAAGATGGGAAACGTCAAAGACTTGATGGGGATGATGCCAGGAATGGGTAAAGCAATGAAAGATGTTGACATTGACGACGATGCTTTTAAGTACATCGAGGCAATTATTCAATCCATGACACCAAAAGAGCGTGAGAATCCAGATTTAATGAATAATTCTCGCAAAATTCGCTTGGCAAAAGGCTCAGGAACAAATGTTCAGGAAGTCAATAAGTTAATGAAGCAATTCAACGACACCAAGAAGATGATGAAAATGATGTCCAATCCTAAGAAAATGCGTCAGATGATGAAGCAGATGAAAGGGATGCCGGGGATGTGATTTTGGAGATAGGAGTGTGGGGTGATGAGTGTACCTCGGCAGGCTCGGCAACCAGTGAGGAGTTATGAGTGTGGAGTTTGATTCTCTCTTCATTTTATAAAGCATCAATAACGTTCTGCAATTTGCCTCTAATTTCGGTAGCAATACCTCCAAGATCGACATTTTTAACAGCTTGCATCGAAGCCATTGGGTCAACTGCTGAAACCTCTATTTTCCCTTTTTCTCTTTCTTGAACAATTACATTGCAAGGTAACATTGTTCCAATTTTATTCTCCGCTAAAACAGCTTTGTGGGCAAATTGTGGGTTACATGCTCCAAGAATGGTATAGTTGTAAAAATCAACATCCAATTTTTTCTTCATTGTTGCTTTAAAGTCGATGGTCGTCAATACTCCAAAGCCCTCTGTTTTTAATTTTTCAGTAACTTTTTCAATTGCTTTTTCAAAGCTTAACCCATTAATCGTTGTAGATATATAATAACTCATAGTTCGTGTTTTTGTATAGTATAAAATTACTAGAAATTAAACAGCTGAATGTAATGCAAGTTACAGAAAATAAAATGGTTGAGAATTATTCGCTCAGAAAAGAAAGTAACTCATCTATTTCATCGTTAGTTAATTCATTGAAATTGTGTGACCAGTCAATATTAGAATATTGATTAATTGTTAAGGTATATTCATCTTTAGCTTGTATCAAAGAGTCTTCGTTGCTTATAAACAGGGAAAACCAATTCTTATTAGGAATTCTATCAGTAATTTTTGAAAGTTCTGGTCCAGTGGAATTCTTGTAAAGGAAATGGCATGTTGAGCATTTTTCACGGAATAATTCTGGATAATCTTCCTTACTTTCATATCCTTCTAGATCTCTAGTTGCACAGAAATTTACAGGCTCTTTTGATTTATTATTACCATTAAAACAGCTTGTTAGAACTAGTGTTGTTAGTAAAAAATATAGATATTTCATTGCTATAAGTTTAAGTGACTATTATCCCCCATAATCCATAATCCATAATCCATAATTTATAATTTAACAGGTGTCAACTTCAAAATCCCAACTCTAAAAAGATCAATCACCTCAAATTCCCCACTTTGAACAATTGCATTCCAAGCTCCAAACATCGAATCGCTCCAGCGAATGTCATCCAAAACAAAAATTGTTTTTTCGTTTGTGAAAGGTTTTAACTTTTCTAAGTAACTCAAAAGTGCTTCCCCGTCATGGTGTCCATCGATGAAGACGAAATCGTAGCTTGGTGATTTGCTGTCTGAGGCTCTCGAAGACAGAAAAGCATCAAACGTAGAATGTACACTTTTCACATTATTAAGACTTGCAAAGCTCTCAATCGCAATGGTTATAGTGCTTTCGCAGGCCTCTACGCTTGTGATGTTTGCTTGAGGATTGCCCAAATGCAAATAAGTTGTTCCAACACCAAGTGAAGTTCCAAACTCTAAAACATTCTTAAATTGATAGTGTTTATTCAACTGATAGAGCAATTTTCCGTACTTTCCTTTGGAGGAACTTGTTTTCAGAATTGTGGAGACCTTTCTCTTGTTGCCTAACTTTTTAGAACCTGCACCAAAATCAGTGATAGTGATAATTCGATTGTCTTTTCTCAAGCGATTAAATAAGGTTTTTAGGTGGAATTTCGCGTCCTTATCGAGGTCAATTTTCAAGCAATTCTCAAAAAAATCTTTTTTAAATTCAGAATCACTTGCCTTCTTTGAGGGATGATTCCATCTATATTTTATATATTCGAGACCGATTTTCACAAGACTAAAATTAAACATTCTTTAAGGAAGAAATGAGTATTGCAACCAAGAAAGATATTATTGAGCAACACGCGCAAGTGTTTGAAAGAGAATTTCAGGTTGAATTAACCGCCTCTTGTACTGTTGGTAATGGAATTGTTCGGGCAAATAAGGAGGTAATAGCGAAGGCGAGAACAGCTTTTGACTCTTTGTCGCAACAAGCTTCCTTTTTTGTTCCAGCATCAGGTTCTGGCTCCAGAATGTTCGGTTTTCTTTACCAATGGCTCAACGGCGGACTTGAAACGCAAGAAATTCAGCATTTTTTCAATGAATTGCCAAATTTTCCTTTTTATGGTGAGTTAAAAACGGTAAATTCTGATAAAAAAGCAATTGTTGAGGAAATTCTACAGAAGTTTTCTGCTATCCCAAAAGGACTCATTCCTTTTCATCAGTACAATGGAGAAGTGAGAACTGCTTTTCAAGAACACCTTGCTCAAGCAAAAGATTTTTTGGGTGAATCAGCAAGAATTCATTTCACGGTGCAACAAGAATTTAAGGATGCAATATCGAAAAATATTGGTTCGGGTGAGCAAATTTCATTCTCTTACCAGAACGACGAAACAGATGCGTATTGCTTTGATGCAAATGGTGAAGTCATGAAAGAGAATGAAGAATTCTTACGACGTCCTGCTGGCCACGGAGCACTTTTGGAGAATTTAAACGCCATTGACAACGACATTGTTCTGATTAAAAACATTGACAATATTCAACATTTTTCGAAGGTAGAAAAAACGAAAGACGCTTGGAAATTGTCCGTTGGAATTTTAGTTAATTTTAAGAATGACTTACAAAAACTGACGAGTGATTATTCTTTTGAGAAATTGAAAGTAATCAATGAAAACTATCAGTTTCTATCAAAAGAACAGTTAGAAAACTTTAAAAAAGAGGATTTACAAGGAATTTTAATACGACCCACTCGCGTTTGCGGAATGGTGCTCAATGAGGGAGAACCTGGCGGAGGTCCATTTTGGAGTGTAGATAAACAGGGCGTTTCCAAGCAAGTCATTGAGAAATCACAAATCGACAAAAGCGATGCTCAACAAGAAATAGTGCAAAAAAGCACTCATTTTAATCCTGTTTTTATTGCCGTTTCTAAAACAGACGTTTTTGGAAATAAATTGGACTTGATGCAATTCCGTGATGATTCAAAATTCTTCGTTGTCAAAAAAACACACAAAGGAAAAGAAATCATTTACAGAGAACTACCTGGACTTTGGAACGGATCAATGAGTAATTGGAACACGATATTTTTAGAAATTCCACAAGAAGTTTTCACACCGGTAAAGAGCGTTTTGGATCTGTTGGGGTAACCGTAATAGTGACTTTAGATGCACACTGAGGCTCTCGAATGCACACTGAGGCTCTCGAAGTGCGCATTAAAACAATTTCTGCCTCTTCAATAAATACTTCAACAAAACATCGTGATAACCTGCATTGATGTCCGTCGGAATGAAATCGATTCTGTAGTCTGTACACTTCAATTCCAATTCTCTAAAATAACTTTTAATTGCTTTTTTGTACTCTTCTTTGAACTGACTAGGTTGTAATTTTATTTTCTCACCTGTCTCCATATCGATGAGGTTGTACGGACGGTTTTCTAACTCAAAATCAAGCTCTTTTGCCTTGTCGATGACATGAAAAACAACAACTTCGTGCTTGTTATGCTTCAAATGTTGCAAGGCTTGAAAAAATTCATCCTGCTTTTCTGGGTCGTCTAATAAGTCGGAGAATACGATAATTAAACTTCGTTGATGGCACAATTCTGCAACATCATGCAGCGCCGAAACAGTGGACGTTCTGTGAATGTTATCTGACCTGTATTGATTGAGATGTTTTTCTAACTCACTGTACAAGTAGCGATGATGCCGAATGGACGACTTTGCCTTGGTGTGAATGTCCAATTTATCGGTAAAAAGTGAAAGTCCAACAGCGTCTCGTTGTCTTTTCAGTAATTCTATCAAAGATGCCGCAGCATAAACGGAAAAACTCAGCTTTGTTTGCTCTTCATCCATCGGGAAAAGCATAGAACTGGAGCAATCAATGACGATTTGACAGCGGAGGTTGGTTTCTTCTTCATATTTCTTGGTGAATAACTTATCTGTTTTTCCATACAACTTCCAGTCAATGTGTCGAGTCGATTCTCCTTTGTTATACAACCTGTGTTCTGCAAATTCTACTGAGAAACCATGAAAAGGACTCTTGTGCAAGCCCGTAATGAATCCTTCGACCACTTGCTTGGCAAGCAACTCAATGTTTCCAAAGAATGCTAATTTTTCTCGATTTATGTTATTCTCCATGAATTAATAAAATTAAGAATTAAGAATTAAAAATTAAGAATTTTAACATTAATTTTCACTCATCACTTTTACACTGAGTCCGCCGAAGTGCTGACAAAAATCTACTTCAATTATACATTATACACTATACATTCAAACAAAAATCTACTTCAAAACTCAAAACTCATCACTGGTTGCCGAGCCTGTCGAGGTACACTTCACACTCCTCATTCTGAATAAGGCATTCAATAAAACTCCACTCAAAATGATCACTATTCCTAAATTTACAATGAAACTTAATCGTTCATCGAAGACAAAATATCCGATTAGGAACATGTAAATTGCACCCAGATATTGAAAAGGAGTGATTGTTGCGGCACTTCCTAAATGCAAGGCTTTGGTGAGTGAAATTTGAGCAAGTTGCGTAAAAATGCCAATGATTAGAAGGATAAACCACTCAATTCCTTGTGGCCAAGTGAAGTCCCAAAAACAAAGAACAGTCATCAAAGGAATGGCAACCATCGGAAAATAGAGGACAATCGTTATTGGAGCATCCGTTTTTTTAAGTTGGATAACCGCAGTGTAGGCAAGTCCAGAGAATACCGCCGAAATCATTCCGATTCCAATGTAGAAAAAGTTAATTTCTTCTACGCCCGTGCCACTGTTGATAAATTTGTTAAAAGCAATCAGTCCGACCCCTGAGAATGATAGAATTATAAAAAACCATTGCAAAGTCTTTACTTTCTCTTTCAAAAGAATCATTGCCAAAATAACGGTAAAAATAGGAGCGAGGTACTGAATGATCGTAGCCAGTGCAAACGGTAAGTGATGAATTGTATAGAAGAACATCGTTAGAGCAATCGTTCCAGCCAATCCTCTAATGAGCAACCATTTTTTATTAACGCCAAATACAGGAAGTTTTTTTCTCTTAATAATGAATAAACTAATGGCAAAAGAGACAATTGATCTGGCTAAAACCAATTCATGCGCAGGATAGCTTTGCACTCCTTCGATTATCTCTTGTTCTGAACCGGCTCCCAGAATTTTCACAAAGAAATTCACAGCAACAAAGCAGAGACCAGAGAACATCATATAGAGGATTCCTTTTTTCAAGGTGCAAAGATGCGGTAATTTTTGAGTATTTGAGTTGTAAGGAGATTGAAAGATTTGGAGATTTGAAGATTGATGCCCATAGTAGGTGTTATTCAATCTCCAAATCTCCAAATCTAACAACAGACAACGTCAATCTTCAAATTTATTTGGTAATTTAGCGTTAAGAAACCGTGAAAAAAATAATATACATATTACTAACTCTCACTCTTTGCAATCAATCCGTTGCTCAGAAGATTACTCCTAAATACACGTTTAATGTTGAATTAGGCCTTCCTATTTCTGTTGCGAATGAACCTTTTGACGTAGTCATGCAAGGCTTGTTAGCTGTTTCGACTTATGGACAGTACTCGACCCCGTTTCATTTAAACATCGGTATTGGAGGAAGATATTCTCTGTTTACAATCAATGAATTTAAGGTGCCAGTTGCGCTCAATGGTTCTGTTCACACGGCTGCTGGTTTTATAAAAATTGGCTACGATAAATTTCTAACAGAACGCTTTGCCATTGATTTTGGAGTAAAAGTAGGTTATTCTTTCAATGCGTCTGATGTTAAAGAATTAAACGCAACAGGAAAAACGATTGCACGTTATAACAATAGCAATCAAGCGATTTTAATCGAACCCAACCTCGGATTGATTCTTTCAGCAGATGAAAGAAGCTCCTATAGATTTTATTTAGGGTATACGATTCAAGGATATGGGTTTAAACCAGATTTTATTGGTTTGCAAACAAATTCTGGATGGGATCCAAGTGGTTTTAACAAGTTGACGCAGTATCTCGTTGTCGGTTTTGGTTATACTTATTATTTCAAAAATAAAAATCTGTAATCCATGTTCGTGGAGAAGAATAATTTCGATTCGATTATTCGTTATTTTGAAGATTCGCTTCCAAGTAGTTCTGTTTCAGAAATCAATTTGATGGTCAAATACCTGACCTTAAAAAGACTAAATATTGACGAAACCGACTTCCTTTTAAAGAAAGATTTATTATTTTCAGAATCCGATTTATTATTCTTCAGAGATGCAGTAAAGAGGATGCAAAATCACGAGCCTTTTCAACATGTTCTTGGAGAAGTCGAATTCTACGGATTAATTCTCAAGTCAGATAAACGAGCATTAATTCCACGTCCAGAAACAGAAGGATTAGTCGATTGGGTTGTGAAATCACTGGATAAAAACGTTCCGATTTTAATCATGGACCTATGCGCTGGCTCTGGTTGCGTCGCTCTAGGAGTCAAATCTGTATTGACTTACGTGAAGGTCATTGCTTCTGAGTTGTCCGAGGATGCCATTGCTTTAATCAATGAGAATATCGAGAAAACAAATCTGAAAATTGAAGTACAAAGAATGGATGTTCTGGCAGAAGATGCGTTCTTAAATTTTGAGAAAAACAGCTTCGATTGCTGGATATCGAATCCTCCATATATTCCAAACAAAGACAAGATATTGATGCATGAAAATGTGCTTGATTTTGAACCAGAAATGGCATTGTTTGTCGAGGATGACGATGCTTTGTTATTCTACCGAAAAATTGCTCAACAAGGACAGGTTTATCTTAAAAAAGGAGGCTTGTTATTTTTTGAAATTCATGAAGAATTGGCAGAAGATGTCATTGCTCTTCTCAAGAAGAATAACTTTGTTAACATTGAATTGAGGAAAGATTTACAAGGGAAAGATAGAATGATTAAAGCGCAAAAGCTATCTTCACAAAATGAATCTGAAAGAGGCGAGAATCGAGGTTGAAAAACTAACAAATGAGTTGAATAAACACAATCATTTGTACTATGTGGAGAATAATCCCTCTATTTCAGATTACGATTTTGATATGCTACTAAAGCGTTTGCAAGATTTAGAACAGCAATTTCCAGAACTCGCAAGTGCAAATTCTCCCACGAAAAGAGTAGGAGGAGACATTACCAAAAAATTTGAAACAGTCGTTCATAAATACCCCATGCTTTCTCTTTCGAATACTTATTCTGAAGAAGAAATTGAAGAATGGGTAACGCGTGTAAAAAAACAGGTTGAAGATGATCTTGAATATGTTTGCGAATTAAAATACGACGGCGTAGCTATTGGTATTCAGTATGTTAATGGAGAATTAAAGCAGGCAGTTACTCGTGGTGACGGTTCGCAAGGGGAGAATGTAACGAATAATGTGAAGACCATTCGAACGATTCCTTTGAGCTTAAAAGGCGACTTCCCAGAGGATTTTGAAATTAGAGGAGAGATCTTTTTTCCACTCAAGAATTTTCAGAAATTAAACGAACAAAAACGAGAAGCAGAAGAGCAAGAATTTGCCAATCCAAGAAATACAGCATCGGGAACATTGAAGATGCAAGATTCTAAAGTGGTTGCAAAGCGTGGCTTGGATTGCTTTTTATACGGCGTTTACGGAACTGGCAACTTACGAGAAGGACATTATGAAACGGTGCAAAAAGTCGCCGATTGGGGATTTAAAATTCCACCAAATAGTAAAAGATACATCGAAAAGACCAATTCTGTCGAAGGTGTGATGGATTTCATTCATTATTGGGACAAAGAACGAGCAAATTTGCCTTTCGAGATTGACGGCATTGTCATAAAAGTCAATAAATATCACAAACAAGAAGAATTAGGTTACACCGCAAAATCGCCTCGATGGGCAATCGCTTATAAGTTCAAAGCCGAACGGGTAGAAACCGTTTTGGAGCAAGTAACTTATCAGGTTGGACGGACAGGGGCGATTACGCCTGTTGCTAATTTAAAGGCGGTGCAATTAGGAGGTACAACGGTTCAACGTGCATCTTTGTACAACGCAGACCAAATAGAAAAGCTCGATTTGTATGAGAATGATAGCGTTTTCGTAGAGAAAGGCGGAGAAATTATTCCTAAAATTGTTGGGGTCAATTTAGATAAACGAGCAAAAGATGCTAAGAAAATAAAGTTCATTGAGCATTGCCCAGAATGCAAAACGGAATTGGTTCGTGAAGAAGGCGAGGCGCATCATTATTGCCCCAATTCGAAAGCTTGCCCAACGCAAATAAAAGGAAGAATTGAGCATTTTATCAGTCGAAAAGCGATGGACATTGACGGCATCGGCGCAGAAACGGTTGATGCCCTAGTAGAGGCGAATTTAATAAGCAATTATTCTGACCTTTATACCTTGACTTTTGATCAAGTCGTCAATCTTGAAAGAATGGCGGACAAATCGGCGAATAACTTGCTAGAAGGAGTTCGGAAATCGAAGGAGCAAGCATTTCCTAAGGTGCTTTTTGGACTAGGTATTCGCTTCGTTGGCGAGACGGTAGCAAAGAAGCTGGCAAAATCACTGAAGAATATTAACGCTTTGCAAAAAGCTGATTTTGAACAACTTATAGCGGTAGATGAAATTGGCGACAGAATCGCAGAATCAATCATCGCTTTTTTCGCTGAAGAATCCAACCTTGAAATCGTTGAGAAATTAAAATCACTGGGACTGAAATTTGAAGTAGAGGAAAAAGAAAATTCTTCGGACAAATTAGACGGGAAATCTTTCGTTGTTTCAGGTGTTTTTACCGCATTCTCAAGAAATGAATTGAAAGAATTAATTGAAACAAATGGAGGCAAAAATGTAGGTTCAATTTCTAAAAAAACAGACTACGTTTTGGCAGGAGATAAGATGGGACCTTCCAAATTGCAGAAAGCAACGGATTTAGGAATCACCATTCTCTCCGAGGATGAATTTATAGCATTGTTGAATGGGTAAAGCGACAAGTATATGGTATTCAGTCCGAAAGGTCGTGATTGTGATTCACTACGAAAGTTTGGATCAATTAAAGAAATTCCGTTCTGCAATAAAAGAGGCGAATCTCAATGTGCATGAATGCGTGATTTTGACAATTGTTGATAGCAAAAAGGAAAAAGACATATTGGGAGAACAAAGCTCCGTAGTTTTTATCAATGAGAAAGATTTTAACCTTTTTGGGAAATTGAAAAATGAGAATGCAACTAAGATTTTATCAAGAGAATTTGATGCGCAATTCTATTTTTGCAATCCGCCAAGAAGAATAGCAAAGAAATTAAAAAAACAAAAAGTGAGTTATAGAGTTGGTGTAAATGTATCAAGTGAGATTTGTGACATTAATTTACAGTCAGAATCGACTTCTCCCGTGCATTTGCTTAATTTTGTAAAAGAAACATTAGAGAAAATAAGATGAAAGACATTGAGACAAAAGAAAAAAGACTTGGCGTTCTGCAATACACTTAGTCTTTTGTCTTTGAGCGTAGCGGTCTTAAAATCTTTTGTCTCAATGTCTTATTAAAAATAAACGAAGAATGAAAAACAAATTCACAGGAGCAGGAGTTGCATTGGTTACCCCATTTCACGAAGATTTTAGCATTGATTTTGATGCTTTGCGAAAATTAGTTCGTTATCAAATTGACAATGGAATGGACTTTCTAGTTGTGCAAGGAACCACTGGAGAATCGCCTGTTCTTTCTCAAGAAGAAAAGATGCAGGTGTTAACAGCAGTGCAAGAAGAGAATAACGGAGCTTTGCTAATTGTTTACGGAGTTGGAGGCAATGATACCGTTGCAGTTGGACAAATATTGAAGAATTTACCATCGGGAATTGACGGTATTTTGTCCGTTTCTCCCTACTACAACAAACCGACGCAAAAAGGAATCTACGAACATTATAAATACGTCGCGAATTGCACTGAATTGCCGATTATTCTCTACAATGTGCCTGGGAGAACAGGTTCCAACGTTTCTGCGGAAACAACCTTGGCATTGGCAAAAATTGAGAACATAGTCGCAATGAAAGAAGCCTCGGGAGATTTGGGTCAAATTATGGACATCGTTCAGAATAAACCAGAAGGATTTTCAGTTCTTTCAGGAGATGATGCCATCGTTGTTCCGTTGATGTCTGTGGGAGTAGAAGGAGTGATTTCTGTCAGTGCAAACGTTTTTCCAAAGTTGTTTTCTGACATGGTGCACGACGCTTCCAATGGAAATTTTGAACAAGCAAAAACAGCACATTACAAACTCAATGACATCACGCAAATGCTCTTTGCAGAAGGGAATCCGGGCGGAGCAAAGGTTGCATTGGCTAAAATCGGACTTATGAAAACGACAATGAGAAGACCACTTTACCCCATCTCCGAAGAATTAAAAACCAAAATTGAAAAAGAAACAGAAAGACTGTTGAAATAGCGGTTTGAAGATTGGATAGTACGGGCGAGTCGCGACTCGCCCGTACTATCCAATC
>NVXU02000055.1 GCA_002734065.2 Fluviicola sp. | reverse complement strand
GTAAGAATAGTACTAAAACAAGCAGTCCTAAGTTACAATAACAAGAGACCTCACTGGGCATTAAACTTTAAAGTTCCAAGTCAAGTCTATAAAGCTGCTTAAGGAAAATGAAAATTAATCTGTCTACTTATACCAGGACATAACACTCATCACTCATCACTCATCACTCATCACTCATCACTCATCACTCTAACAAAAGTCAGCTTCAATAATCCATAATTCATAATTCTAACAACTATCTACGTCAATTCTACATCATTTCTACCTCAAAACCCTTACATTTACCCCATGTCTTTCGAAACAATAAAAGCCTTGCACATTATTTTTGTCGTCAGTTGGTTTGCTGGCTTGTTCTACATTGTTCGTTTGTTCATCTATCACATTGAGGCGCAAGAACGTGATGAAATTGCAAAAGAAATTCTTTCAGAACAGTTTAAAATCATGGAAAAACGACTCTGGTGGATTATCACAACACCCGCTATGATTCTCACCATTGTTTTTGGAACGTGGATGTTAATTCTAGTGCCTGGGTATTTGCAAATGCCGTGGATGCACGTCAAGCTTGGGTTTGTGGCGATGCTGTTATTCTACCATTTCGTTTGCCAAACGACGATACTCAACCTTGCAAAAGGAATTTTCAAGTGGAAATCGAACAGTTTACGCTTGTTCAACGAAGTTGCCACCTTGGGTTTAGTCGCCATCGTTTTTTTAGTCGTAAAAAAGAATTCTTTAGATTGGATTACTGGAACAGTTGGCTTTTTTGCCGTTGCTGTTGGGTTGATGATTTTGATTAAGATTTATAAGAGGGTAAGGAAGTCTTAGGGGATTTTGCTATATTTGGTGTGGGTGTTTGTGTTAATTGACAGATTCAGATTTTCAGAAAAATAAATGGATAATGACTGAATTAGACGAATTCCTTGATAGTATCCTGTTCCAATTATCAAAAGGAAATTCTATTGAAAGTTTGCGAAAAGGGCGTGAATATGTAGAGTTGGAGCAGTTTAAAGAATGGAGAAACCGATTTGGTTATCAATTTCATGTATACTCAAATGATCATTTAATAGACAGCAAACCTCATTTTCACGTAAGAAAAACGAGTAAACGAATTGATTGCAGATTCTTTTTTGATGGCAGTTTTATTGATTGTAAAGGAAAAGGAAAGTTAGAAAAAAGAGTTGCCTCAGCACTTAAATATATGTGTTCATTTGATAAGAATGTTGAAAATTTGAAAATACTATGGAATTCAAAGAACCCTGAGCTACTGATTTCATGAAACTTTAATACATCCCCAAAAACTGACACCCAAATTTCCCACGTATCTACTTTCTTTCCCCCACTATTTTCACCTTTCGAGCATTGCCCTAATTTTGCCCCTCTCATCATAACAATTCTCTTAAACAATCGAAGTTGAAAACTTATTTATTCTTCATTCTTCGTTCTACATTAAATCAATACCTTTATCCTCAAACAACATTTCGATAAACTCAACACATAGAAATTATGTACAACAATATCATCTCAGAACAAAAAGGACAGATAAATTACATCACCATTAATCGTCCTAAGCAAATGAATGCGCTTAACAAAGAAACAATTGAAGAATTGCATCAAGCAATGAAAACTGCAGATGAGAATTCGGAAGTTGGCGTGATTATTTTGACAGGTTCTGGAGAAAAAGCGTTTGTTGCGGGTGCAGACATCAAAGAATTTGCAGATTTTTCTATTTCGCAAGGGGGAGAATTGGCAATGAATGGTCAGAAAATACTTTTTTCATTCATTGAGACATTATCAACACCAGTGATTGCGGCAGTGAATGGTTTTGCACTTGGTGGAGGTTTAGAATTGGCAATGGCATCACATATTCGTGTGGCTTCGAGCAATGCAAGAATGGGATTGCCCGAAGTTTCTTTGGGCGTAATTCCAGGTTATGGAGGTACGCAACGCTTAACGCAACTCGTCGGAAAAGGAAAAGCCAACGAAATGGTTTTCACGGCCGGAATGATCAAAGCAGACGATGCTCTTTCGTGGGGCTTGGTGAATTATGTCGTTGAACCAGAAGAATTAATCGCAAAAGCAGAAGATATTGCCGGAAGAATTTTAAAGAATTCTGCAAGTGCCATAAGTTCTGCAATCAGAGCAATCAATGCCAATTTTGAAGACGGAGTGAATGGTTTTGAGGTCGAAATAGAAGAATTCGGAAAATGCTTCGGAACAGCAGATTTCAAAGAAGGAACAACAGCATTCATGGAAAAAAGAAAAGCAAATTTTAGAGGATAAAATTGAGTTCAATTAAAAAATTAGTCGGGCAAACTGCCATTTATGGGTTACCAACAATTGTTGGGCGACTGCTGAACTATTTTTTAGTGCCGCTTTATACGAGTAGATTCGCGAAAGAAGATTACGGCGTTTTGTCGGAACTCTATGCGATGGTGACTTTTTTCATCATTTTGCTTCCTTTGGGAATGGAAACGGCGTTTTTTAAGTTTCTAAACGAGAAAGAAGACACTGATGAGGTTTTTCGCAACAGTTTTCTCACTGTTTTTGGATTCAGTACACTTTTCTTTTTAATTGTACTTTTTGGCAGTCAAAGCATCGCCAATTGGATAGGTTATCCCGACCATTCTGAGTTTGTAATTTTAATGGCAGGCATCGTCTCCATTGATGCTATTACTGCTCTGCCAATGGCAAAATTACGAGCAGATAGCAAAGCAAAACAATTCTCCATCATTCATTTCACAGCAATAATTGTCAATATCGGATTGAATTTAATCATTGTTCAGTTCCTTTTCGATAAAGAGCATCCAATGCAAGCAATCTTGCTGATTCTCTTGGCGAATGTCTTGGCTTCTTCGGTAAAAATCATCGGAACGTACAGAGAATTTTTGGCTATTAAATGGAAATTCAATGTTGCATTGGCCAAGCAAATGTTGCGCTATTCGCTGCCTTTAGTTGTTGCCGGTTTCGCTGGCATGATTAACGAAACTTTAGACCGAGTAATGATGAAACCTTTACTCATGAGTGCTGGCGAAACCCGAAAATACGCCTTGGGGCAGGTTGGAATTTACAGTGCCGTTTACAAGCTGGCAATGATTGTCACCATCTTCTTGCAAGCCTATCGTTATGCAGCCGAACCTTTCTTTTTCTCTCATGCGAAGAAAGAAAATCCGAACGTTTTGTACATCAAAATAATGAACTACTTCATTGCGGCAGTTTGCATTGTTTTTATGGGCGTTTCAATGAACATTGACATTTTCAAGCACTTTATTCGAAGCGAAGAATATTGGGTGGGATTGGGAGTCGTTCCGATTTTATTAATTGCCAATGTGTTCTTAGGAATTTACATCAATCAATCGATTTGGTATAAATTGAGCGGTCAAACACGATTTGGGGCATACATCGCCATCGGTGGTGCAACAATTACCGTTGCAATTAACCTCATTTTCATTCCAATTTATGGTTATTGGGCATCCGCTTGGGCAACATTGATTGTTTATGCCTTGCAAATGGTTGCATCCTATCTTCTCGGGCAGAAATATTACCCCATCAATTACAACCTCCGAAAATTTGGCTTGTACTTCGGTGTCGCACTGTTCTTTTTCTTAATCACTTTCTTCATTGATTTAGACCCGGATGAAATGACCATGCGCAAGTTTTTCTTCCATAATTCGTTGATTTTATTGTATGTAGCAATGGTGTGGAGGCTTGAGAAAAAATAATATAGTACGGGTCGGTCGCGACCGACCCGTACTATATTATTTTTTCATTCTCAACGCACCAACGTTTATAACTTCTCTGAAATTCAACCCTTCTCAACGCATCAATCACTTAATCTTTCTTATTTTTGAAGATTAGATTTTTGGTTCGAGTATTCTAACAATCGAAGGCTCGAAAGCTCAAAAGCTCCAATAAATATGAATGTAAAAATTATCAATCAATCAGGTCATTCGTTACCATCCTACGAAACGATTGCTTCGGCAGGTTTAGATGTGCGTGCGAATATTCAAGAATCAATTGAATTAAAACCATTGGCAAGAACGCTTGTTAAAACAGGTTTATTCATGGAAATTCCAGTTGGTTATGAATGTCAAGTGCGTCCTCGAAGTGGTTTAGCATTAAAAAAAGGGATTTCCGTTTTGAATTCTCCCGGAACAATCGATGCAGATTATCGAGGAGAAGTCGGCGTGATTTTAGTCAACCTATCGGATGAAACTTTTACGATTGAGAACGGAGAAAGAATCGCTCAACTGGTCTTTGCGAAAGTAGAGCAAGCAGAATGGGAGCAAGTAGAAATATTAACAGAAACAGACCGAGGAGCTGGAGGCTTTGGCTCAACGGGAGTGAAATAATGAAGGAGCATTGGAGTATTGGAGTTTTCGATCTTTCGAACGCTCCAAGGCTCTAAAACTCTAAAGCTCAAGAATACTATGAAAATAATCGTACCCATGGCAGGTCGCGGAAGCCGACTTCGCCCACATACATTAACAGTTCCAAAACCATTGATTCCAGTGGCGGGTCAACCTATTGTTCATCGTTTGGTGAAAGACATTGCAGAGATTGTTGGTGAACAAATCGAAGAAGTTGCCTTTATTTTGGGAGATCCTGCATTCTTCGGGGATGAGGTAGTAACTAGCTTGACAAAATTGGCAGAAGATTTAGGAGCAAAAGCATCTATTTATCGTCAGAATGAACCTTTGGGAACAGGTCACGCAATTATGTGCGCCAAAGATTCTCTTTCTGGACCAACAGTCATTGCGTATGCAGACACCTTGATTCAAGCTGATTTTCAACTCGACCCATCTGCGGATGCAGTGATTTGGGTGAAGAAAGTTGATGCGCCAGAAGCTTTTGGTGTGGTGAAATTGAACGATAAACAAGAAATTGTTGAGTTGGTGGAGAAACCAAAAGAATTTGTCAGCAATCAAGCCGTTATTGGCATCTATTACTTCAAAGAAGTAGCAGAATTGAAGGAAGAATTGCAACATGTACTCGACAACAACATCATCAATGGTGGCGAATACCAAATCAACGACGGCATCCTCGGAATGATGGCAAAAGGGAAAGTTTTTAAGACGGGACAGGTGGAGCAATGGATGGATTGTGGCAACAAGAAAGTAACGATTGAAACCAATCAGCAAGTTTTGAAAAATGAACAAGCAAAGGGAGTGAATACCATTCATTCTTCAGTGAGTTTGAAGAATTCTAAAATCATTGAACCTTGTTTTATCGGGGAGAATGTGAAATTAGTCAACTCCATTGTTGGACCTTACGCTTCGATAGGCGCAAATTCTGAAATCGTATTCTCCGTTATAAACAACTCGATTATTCAACATGAAGTGAACATCAAGAATGCAGTTATTAAGAATTCAATGATAGGTTCTAAGTCAGAATACAACGGTTTGGCGCGAGATTTGAGCTTAGGAGACTATTCCAACGTGAATGAGTAAGTTTTTGCCACATATCGTTCTTGTTTTTCTCCTTGCGACTGCATGTGGAACGAAGAAGAATGCACAAGATTTCTCCCAACAAATTAGCAAGAAAGATTACCCTTACATCTCTAAATTTCACGAGGGCATTCGACTAAAAACGAAAGGAAGAACGGACGAAGCGATTGCGAAATTTGAAGAATGCTTGCTTATTAAACAAGATGACGATGCTGTTTATTACGCTTTGTCAAAGTTGGAATTTGCCAAAGGAAACCTCGATAATTCTGCAAGATATGTTGTCAAAGCAAACGAATTGGACCCAGAAAACACCTGGTACATCCAAGATTTGGCGTACATGTATTTTGAAACGGAGAATTACAAAGAATCCGTAGAGAATTTCACTAAACTCGTTGAAATTGAACCTCGAAACGTCGATTGGCAATACGGTTATGCAGAAGCATTGGTCAGGTCTGGAAAAACGGAAGATGCCATAGAAGTAATGGACAAAATGGAAGGACAAGTGGGATTAAATCCACAACTATCCAACCAAAAGTATCACCTTTACATGGATCTTAATAAGCCAGAGAAAGCAATTGCTGAAATTAATATGGCTCGAGAAATGTATCCGAGTAACGCTCAATTATTAGCAACACTTGTCGACCATTATTACAAGAATAATCAGCAAGAGAAGGCAGTTGAAATGTTGGAAGAGCTTGTTCTTGCGGACCCAGACAATGGGCGCGCTCATTTGGCATTGGCAGACGTTTATTTAAGCAAAAAGGAAGATCAAAAAGCTTATTCTCAGTTAGAATTGGCCTTTCGTTCTTCAGATATCGACTTGGATACGAAGATGAAAATTTTGATTACGATTATTGAAACGAATGAAAAAATTGATCCTAAAGTGTATCATTTGGTTGATGAATTGATTCAAGTTCACCCAACTGAAGCAAAAGCACATTCAATTCGAGCAGATTATTTACTAAGAGTAGAGAGGGATGAGGAAGCATTGCTTTCTTACAAGGAAGCACTGAAATATGACAATGCACAATTTCCAATTTGGAAGCAAGTGTTAATCATGGAATATCAGGCGCAGCAGTATGAAGATTTATTTGCAGACAGTAAGGAATGTTTGACACTTTTTCCTTCTGTTGGACTGGTTTATCTGTTAAATGGTGTCAGCGCTAACGAATTAGAAAAATTCGACGAGGCGATTGAATCTCTTTCTGTTGGAGTCGAAATGATTGCCAATGACAAGCCACTGGAGGCAGAATTTTACGGACTTCTTGGAGACGCTTATTTCGGAAAGAAAGACCTTGAAACAGGACAGGAAAAATACAAGAAAGCAATGAGCATTGATCCTCGGAGTTCGTTGCTGAAAAGCAACTTTGCTTATCAATTGGCAAAATCACAGGTAAACCTGGAGGGTGCGGAATCACTGGTCACTCAGGCAATTGCAAACTCTCCGAACAGTCCAATTTTTGTAGACACCTATGGTTTTGTTCTGTTTCAAAAAGGAGAATTTGAAGCGGCTAAAGAACAGTTTGAAAACGCTTTTGATATGAATAGTAAGGACAAAATCACCTTGGAACATTTGGGTGATGTTGAGTATAAATTAAACAACATTGATCAGGCGTTAAGTTGGTGGAAATTAGCCCAAGAATTGGGAGCAAATTCTGCTGTTTTAAAGAAAAAAATTGAGGACAAGAAGTTCTATGAGAAGTAAACTATTTTATACCGCAACTTTACTTTTGCTGCTTGTAAGTGCAAGTTGTTCTAAGTTGTCAAGCACAGGTTTGGAAAAGATTCCGAAAAGAAGCAACGCAGAATTGAGAGAAGTCTTAGACAGCCTTTCTTCGGTTGAATATGATTGGTTTTATGCAAAAATTGCGACAAAATACCACGATACAGCGATGAATGTTTCGTTTAAAACTTCAGTGAGAATAAAAAAGGACAGTCTTTTAAATACTTTGATTACTTACGCAAGAATCCCTGTTTACAACACGCTTCTGACCAAAGATTCTATCACAATGGTCGATAAACGAGCAAAATGTGTGATGCGAGAGAGTTTGGATTATTTCAGAAAAGAATACGCGATGGATGTGGAGTATGAAAATGCGGAAGAGATGTTCTTCGGCGCACCAATTGCTTATGATAAATCGCACAAATATTTCCGTGTGAATGATCCTTATTCTTACACAATGTGTTCTCTTAGAAAAAGAGACATTAAAAAGAACGAGCGCAAAGATAAACGACAAATCATCACGTATTACACGCTTTCGGAAGATCTAAAAAGTCTAAAGTCACAGCGAATTGAAAGTCCGCAAGATACATCTGTCGTGCTCATTGAATACCAGCAAAGAGTATTGGTTAACGGTTATTTTGTGCCTAAAAAAGTTGAAATCACCATTTTTACCCCTCAGCAAGAGATAAAAGTGGAAATGGATTACAAGAAAATACGCGTAAACAAAAATGAAAAAATTCACTTTGTAGTCCCGAGTAAATATGAAAAATGTAAGTAGATTATTTATCGTTTTTTTACTTCTCACATTCAGTGTTAATGGACAATCTACGAGCGAAAAACTCAAGAGAGAACAAGCTCGATTGGAACGCAAAATTGCCGACACAAAATCGTTACTGACCAAGTCTAAATCAAATACGCAAGCCTCACTCAACGAATTAAAAGTCATTGAGAATCAAATCGTTTTTAGAGAGAGTTTATTGCGGAATTACGACAATCAAATTCGTGGTGCAGAACTGAATATTAAGAATAAAGAGCAAGAAATTGAAGAGTTATACGATAAAATTGAGCGTCTTAAAATGCAATACAAAAAACTGTTATTGTACGCGTATAAGCACCGAAATAAATACAGTAAAATGATGTATGTTGTCTCTGCGGAGAATTACAACGAGGCGTTGAAAAGGAAAAAATACCTCGAACGAATTTCTGAGATTCAGCAAAAGCAGTTTTTGGTGATTAAGCAAAACCAAGCATTGATTAAACAAGAAATTACGGAAATAGAGAAGGAAAAAGCATATAAAAAGGTCGTTGTTACTGAAAAAAGCAAGGAAAAAAAGGCCATTCTTCAAGATAAATTGGTACAAGAAGAAGTTTATCAGAAATTCAAGTCACAGGAGCAAGAATTATTGGCAAAATTGCGAAAAGAAGAGAGTAGAAAAGTCGTTCTTCGAAATAAAATTAGTGCAGCCATTCGCATAGAGATCGCAGAGGCAGAAGCGCGAAGAAGAGAAGCCGAAGCAGCAAGAAAGAAAAACACAGCGAATGCTGGAGGGTCTGTTACGACTAAAGTTCCGGACTTTGCATCCACAAAAGAATCGGCAAGGCTGAGTGCTTCTTTTGAAGGAAACAAAGGTCGTTTGCCTTGGCCCGTTGACAAAGGAAGCATCACTGAGAAGTTTGGAAAGAACCCGCATCCTACCCTAAAAAATGTTTATACCAACAACAGAGGAATCGACATTAGTTCCCCTAAAAATGCGCAAGTGAGAGCCGTTTTTGATGGAGAAGTAACAAGTGTGTTGAGTATTCCCGGTGCAGGAAAAGTGATTATTCTCAAACACGGAAATTACAGAACGGTTTACAGCAATTTAAAAGACACGTATGTCTCAAAAGGGGATAAGGTCACCACTAAAAAGGTCATTGGTTCATTGCTGACCAAGGACAAGCAGAATATGTCGGTGGTGCATTTCGAATTGCATAAGGTAGTGGGTAGTTCCGTGACTTGTTTGAATCCTACTTTGTGGGTTTCGCATTAGTTTGCTACTTTTACGCTTGCAAATAACGAAATCAGCATTTATTACTAATTATTAATTACACATTGTAAATTGACTCGTATGGGTAAGAAGATTCAAACGGCAGAAAGAGTTTCGCAATCAGATATTTCGGACAATTTCGTTTTTCAAAGAAGCTATTTGGCTTATGTTGAAGCGGCAAAATTAGTTTCTGGAAATGTTCTGGAAATCGGTACAGGAAGCGGCTACGGAATTGAGTTAATCAGTTCTAAAGCGGATAAATTTCTGACAATTGACAAGTTTGAGTCAACAGTTGGTGCAAAAGCAAGCGAAGAAATAGAAAATGTTGAATTTCGCCAAATGAATGTTCCCCCGCTGACTGGTTTGCCGGATAATCACTTTGATTTTGTGGTTTCTTTTCAAGTAATCGAGCACATTAAAAAAGACGATCAATTTGTAAAAGAAATTCACCGAGTGTTAAAACCTGGAGGGAAATTCATTCATACGACACCTAATAAAAAAATGTCATTATCAAGAAACCCTTGGCACATCCGTGAATACACGGTTGATGAATTATACGACTTATTAATGGTTGATTTTTCCTCCGTAGAAAAGAAGGGAGTTTTCGGAAATGAGGTTGCCATGAAATATTACGAGGAGAATAAAGCCTCTGTTCGCAAGATTATGAAATACGACATTCTCAACCTACAATACAACCTTCCGCGTTGGATGTTGCAAGTTCCTTATGACATTCTAAACCGCAGAAATAGGAATAAACTAAGTGATTCTGGAGCACACATTAAACTCGAAGATTATTTTATTGCAGAAGCAAAAGAGGATTGCATCGACCTGTTTTACATCGCACAGAAGTAAAGAAATCACAATTAAGGCATGCTTTCCAATTCTAACATCAGGTTAGAAAGCAATTCTTCGTAAAGAATATCAATGGGAATTACGATACGTTTTTCTCCATAAATAAATAAAACAGAATCCTTACAGTCATTCGTTTTGCACTCCACAGAGCGCACATGTTTCTCGAATTTTATAAATCGCTCGATGATAGAATAGGGTATTGTCAGACTTGAGATCAGCATGTCGCCATAACGAATATAATAAACCTTGGTTTCGTCACCTTTCTTTTTGATGGTTAGATTATCCAAAGCAATATCCTCTGAGCCGTTAAAATTTTGAGTTTTCATCACTACTTTATAGTCAGAATCATCGTTGAATGTAGAAAAAATAAGCGTTGTGTCCTGAGAACTCGCAACAAAGACGAGTGCAAATGAAAGTATTATTGTGAGGAAAAATTTAGGCATATCAAATTAACTTAAAGGTAAAGTTAATGAAAAATAATTTTGTTGGCTATTGCAATTGATATAAAATCCTGTATCTTTGCACCGCTGTTAGTGATAACAGATTATATCGCGGGGTGGAGCAGTTGGTAGCTCGTCGGGCTCATAACCCGAAGGTCATAGGTTCGAGTCCTGTCCCCGCTACCATTGAAAACACTAAGTTTTCGCAAAAAAGACTTCCAAATTGGAAGTCTTTTTTTTGTTAGGTGTTACAAAGCGGTGTTACAAAGTGTTCAAAACAATAGGTCTTATAACACTTTAAAGTCACTAGAAGCAGACACTAATTGCTGACTATTTACATAATGTTTTTTTAATACTTCTATACCTGAATGATTACTAATCATTG